>NZ_JBEAID010000021.1:0-138220 GCF_040064585.1 Klebsiella sp. CN_Kp113
ACTTGTCGTCAAAATCGGTGTTGCAAAAACGGGAGTGACCATAGATTCCGTTTTCCAAGCGGCCCCCATATTGAATGGCTGACGGTACTGGATTTCGATGAGATAAAAATAGACCGTATTTTTATTGCCAATATTGATGACCCGGTGAAGCGAGCGCTACTTGTTTCTGTGGTGAAAGGGTTACGTGGTACTGGCAAACCACTGGTGTTTGAAGGGGTGGAAACGCCAGGACAGTTTGAATTCGCCTGTTCTCTTGGCCCCGGTTACCTAGTTCAGGGCTGGTATGCCGGAAAACCCGAAACAATATCTGCGATGAATATTCAGGGTTAAAACGATACGGGGCCCGGCCCGTATCGGCAACCCGACCCGTCAGCGTATCGCTTTCTGTCTGAAGCCGGTTCAGGTCGGATTCTATCTGCGCGATGCGGCGGGAGATTTATTCAGAACGACTGCCGAAGTTCATCCGGCGAAGCTTATCCAGCTGCGCCTGCAGATGGTCTATTTCGCGCTCCCGGTCGGCCTGCTTTTCCAGCAGGGCGCGGTTCAGCGCTTCCTGTTCGGACAGGCGCTGTTTCAGCAGAAGGATGTCGTCAGGGGGAGGTGTTGTTCATAAGCCCGCATTTTACCAGGCTTATTCAACGACAACCAGGATAAAGAGGCCTACAACATGGTCAGGGACGTAAGCAGTCTTTTAGGCTGCCGCCAGTCGATGCCTTCCAGAAGCATTGCCAGCTGCGCCGGGGTCAGGAACACTTTGCCATCGCGGGCAGAGGGCCAGGCGAAGCGGCCGCGTTCCAGCCGTTTGGTCAGCAGGCACAGCCCGTCGCCGGTGGACCACAGCAGTTTGACCTTACTGCCGCTGCGGCCCCGGAAGATGAAGACATGGCCGGACATCGGGTCATCTTTCAGCATCGTCTGCACCTTTGCGGCGAGACCATTGAAGCCGTTGCGCATGTCGGTGATACCGGCAACCAGCCAGATTTTGGTGCCTGTTGGCAGGTGGTTATCACTTCCTTTATCTGTCCTGTGATGATCCTTATGACTTCGCCAGACTACTTCACCACACACATGGGTCTGCCAGATACCGGTTCGGGATGGATTTCCGCTTCTACGCTGAACACCGTCTTTAGAAGCTCTGGTTTCATCACTGCTTCCGGAGCACCTTGCGCCATCACGCGACCGCTTGCCAGTACCACCAGATGATCGCAATAGCGGCTGGCCTGATTCAGATCGTGGAGTACCGTCACTACGGTTTTCCCCTGCCTTTTGAGTTCAACCATCAGGCGCATCAGTTCAACCTGATGATTGATATCGAGGTAGGTCGTAGGCTCATCAAGAAGAATGAGTGGGGTATCCTGTGCCAGCACCATCGCCAGAAACGCACGCTGGCGCTGGCCGCCGGAAAGCTGGGTTAACCTGCGGTCAGCCAGATTGCGCGTCCGGGTCTGACTCATTGCCACGTTGACCCGCTCGTTGTCTTCCGCGGAGAGTCGCCCCCACAACGACAGCCACGGGCTGCGGCCGTAGGAAACCAGTTCCCGTACAGTGATCCCCTCGGGGGATAAATGGTGTTGCGGCAGTAAAGCCAGGCGGCGAGCCAGCTGGCGGGCGGAAAAACCGGCTATGGGTTTTTCATCAAGCAATATCTCGCCAGAGTCTGGTGTTAACAGGCGAGAAAAACAGTTCAACAGCGTCGATTTCCCGCAACCGTTAGGGCCGAGCAGGGCCGTGATTTTTCCGGCAGGCAGGGCGAGAGAAAGTCCATCCAGCACGGTTTGTGCGCCATAGCTGACGGTCAGATTTTCAGTACGTAATCTCATTTATCGCATTCTCACAAGCAGCCAGACAAACCACGGTGCGCCGATAATGGCGGTCAGCACGCCTGCCGGAAGCTCCAGCGGCGGATGAATGATTCGTGCCAGCAGATCGGCAATGACCAGCAACAACGCGCCCGTCAGGGCCGAAACGGGCATCAGCCAGCGGTGACGCCCGCCGGCGATCCTGCGCACCATGTGCGGCACGACGAGACCAATAAAACTTATCGGGCCACAGACGGCCACGCCGGTTGCTGTCATCGCGACAGCCAGCATCAGCCCCTGGAACCGGGTGCGCTGAACCGACACGCCGAGCGTGGCTGCTCGTGCATCGCCCAGCGCCAGCAGGTCGAGATCGCGACAAAAGCGCAGGCTCAGCGGCAAAAACAGAATGAGCAACGGCACGGCAATCTTCACAAAGTGCCAGTCGCGCCCCCATAAGCTACCCGTCAGCCACAGCAGGGCACTGTTTACATCCTGCGGGTGCAGGAGCATCAGGTAATCCGTCAGGCTCGCCCAGCAGGCGGAAAGCGCCACGCCGGTGAGCGCCAGCTTCATCGGCTGGTGGGTCTTTGCCAGCATCTTCAGCAAGATCAACCCCGCCATACCGCCCGCAAAGGCCAGCAGCGGCAGCACCATCACGGATAGTGATGGCATAAGAAGCAGTGCTCCCACAGAGGCAAGGCTGGCGGCATGGTTAATGCCGAGAATATCCGGTGATGCTAGCGGGTTACGCACAATCCCCTGTACCAGCACGCCCGCCACGGCGAGGGCTGCACCGACAAACAGTGCCAGCAGCAAGCGCGGCAGTCGGTACTCCATCAATACATAATAATGCTCGCGTCCGTCCTGCCAGTCGGTCAGCAGCGCGCGCCACGGCACGGGGATCACCCCCATATGGAGTGATAACAGCGCACAGCCTGCCAGGGCAAGGGTGATGAAAATGACCAGCGCAATTTTCATCCTCGCCTCCTCACCAGCCAGACAAAGCAAGGACTGCCAATTAGCGCCAGCACTGCGCCTGCGGGCAGATCGCCGGGGAAGGCCAGCGCGCGTGCGAGTACATCTGCCATCAGCATCAGCGTGGCCCCCAGCAGCATGCTCACCGGCAGTACGTTGCGCTGATCGAAGCCTGCCCAGAAGCGCGCCAGATGTGGCACCAGCAGGCCGATAAACGCCACCGGACCTGCCACACTGACGCACGCGCCAACCAGAAGCAGCACTAACATATTGATGATCAAACGTAGTCTCGGCAGGTTCACTCCCAGCGTATGGGCGGTACTGTCGCTGACGTTGAGCAGGTTCAGTTGATTCGCCAGCAGCAACACGAAAGGGACTGCAGTGACCACCACCGGCAAGAGCTGCCAGACATCCTGCCAGTGGGCGTGGGACACTCCGCCTGCCAGCCAGTAAAAGATGCCGTAAGCATGATCTTCGGCCAGCAGCAGGGTGATGCGGGTCAGGGCCATACAAAAGGCCGACAGCGCGATACCCGCGAGGATCAGTTTGTTTCTGTCCTGGGTATGACGAAACCCGCCTCCTGCGGTCATGACCAGCAGCCAGCTCACGCCGCCCCCGCATGCCGCGATGAACGACAGGGAATAGCCTGCAACCGGCGTCGGACTCAGCGCGCTGGTAAGCGCCATAGCCAGCGCCGCGCCGCTGTTAATGCCGAGCAGTGAAGGAGAGGCCATTGGGTTGTGGGTCAGGGTTTGCAGCAGCGTGCCCGCGAGCGCCAGGCTTGCGCCGATCAGAACGGCGACCAAGCTTCGCGGCAAACGAAGGTTTTGCACCAGCGCTTCTGGTAGCGTTGGCGTGTGTCCAGGCAGCAGGGCGCGGATTGCGTCTGCTCCGGAAACAGGAATGGCCGAGTAGCAAAACAGACTCAGCCAGAAAATAATAATAAGTACTGCAACGGGAAGCCCCCACAGCAGCACCGGGTGTTTTAGCGCGGTCATTTCACATCGGTAAGCGGCTGATGGTGGAAGATTTTTACCGTGTCAGCGGCAATACGCTCTGCGGCAAAAATACCGCGCATCCGCGCCCAGGCGTTACTGTCGACTGAAGCAACCTGCTGCTTCTGCGCGGCGGTTAATATCTGCCAGAGCGGATCTTGTTGCCAGCGTTTAACAATGCTCTCTTCGCGATAGTGGGCAACCAGCAGCCAGGCAGGATTGACCGCCAGCAGTTGCTCCAGGCCGATGGACGGCATGGACGCGCCCGCCATCGCAGCGGGAACGTTCAGCCCCAGAGAAGCCAGCACGCTGCCGGTCCAGGTCTCCTGGGTATGCAGGTTGAATAGCTGTTCGCGTGATGTGCCAAAGGCCACGCGTGTCCCTGTGGGAAGCTGGCTGGCCCACTGCGCCATCTTCTCTTTATGTTGTTCCAGACGCGCCTGCATCTCTCGTTTTTTACCTACCACTTCGCCGATGATAGCCGCTGAGTGCAAATTTTCAGCGTAGGTTTCGTTGCGGGACTTAAGCAGCAGTACCGGCGCGATTTGCTGCAAGGCGGTGTAAATCCCCGCATGGCGACTGCTGTCGGCAATGATCAGGTCTGGTTTCAGGGCAGCAATGGCTTCCAGGCTCGGCTGCGCGCGCGTTCCGACGGACTGCCACGGTTTCAGGTGCGCACGCACTTCGGGCAGGATGCGTTTTGCATCGTTATCGTCGGCAATACCGATCGGGCTGACGTCCACGGCGGCCAGCGCATCGGCGAACGAGAGTTCCAGCACCACAATCCGTTGTGGCGTTTTATCGAGTGTAAACGTGCCGTGTTCGTCCTGAACCGTGGCGGCAAAGGCGTGGCCGATCACCAGCAGCAGGCCTGCAAAAATAAAACGGATAAATGCCAACATAGTCACATTCCAGCTAAAAGCCCGGCAAGCCGGGCGTTAACACATCAGAACTTCAACGACCCCTGCATATACAGCGTGCGCGGCTGGCCTGCGTAGATGCCTTTGTTGTTGTCGTCATAAGAGCGGATGAAGTAGTCCTGGTCGAAGATGTTTTTCACACCGAACGCCAGGTTCAGATCTGCCATCTGCGGGCCAAAGTCATACGCCACGCGTGCGCCCCAGAGCATGAAGCCGGGAATGCGGCCGGTACTGCCGTCGGCGCTCTCTTTCACCGTATTGGCGTTATCCGCAAACTGGCTGGACTGGAAATCGCTGTTCAGATTGAACGTCCAGTTGCCCGGCTTGTAGTCCACGCCCAGCGTGCCTTTATGTTTCGGGGAGAATGGCACCTGATTGCCATAGGTGTCGCCTTTCTCGCGGATTTCCGCGTTCACATACGCATAGCTGGCGTAGACGGAAACGTTATCAAGCGTTGGCGTTAGCGTACCCAGGTCGTAACGTGCCTGCGTTTCCAGCCCGGTATGGCGCGTTTTGCCACGTGCAGTGACGGTGTCGTTGGTCTGGTTGGAGTCGTACTGATTGTTAAAGTTAATCAGGAACAGCCCCATTTCCGCCGTCAGCGCGCCGTCGTCGTAGCGGGTACCGAGTTCCCAGGTTCGCGCTTTTTCCGGTTCCACATTGCCGCTTTGCACAGCCTTGCCAATCTGGCTGTACTGTACGGTGCCGAACGAGCCTTCAGTGTTTGCATAAAGATTCCAGCTGTCAGTCAGGTGATAGAGCACGTTCAACGCCGGAAGCGGTGCGTTATAGCTCACCTCTTCGTGCGTGCCTTTAATGGCGTTGTTCTGGTATGACTCGATATGTTCGAAACGCATACCCGGCGTGATGGTCCAGTTGCCGATGTCGATTTTGTCATCCAGATACCAGGCGTGCGCCTCGGTGCCGGAACGCGTGTCGCGGTCGTAAGGGCTTGAGCCGGACGGCAACTGCCCGCTGCTGGTGGCGGTGTAGTAACGCATTTCATGCGTTGATTCATTCACATAGCGATAGCCCACGCCCACTTCGTGCGCGGAAGGGCCGATCATAAAGCTCTGGCTGTAGCGTGGCTCAATACCGCGCACCCAGTAGTTACGCGGCGAGAGGGTGATGCGTTTGCCTTGCTCCAGGTAGCCGCTGCGCAGGGTTTGGGTGTAGAACCCCTGAATGTTGAATTTATGCTGGCTGTCCGGCTGGAACTGGTAGCCCAGGCTCGCCAGCTTGCGACGGCCCCAGAAGCGGTCATACGGGCGGGTGGATTGCCAGCGATCGGCGTCGTAATCCGCGCGGGACAGGCCGCCGGGCATGTCGGCTTCACCATCGTAATATTGCAGCAGGCTGTTGAAGGTGTGCACCTCATTCGGCGCATATTTGCTTTTCAGCATCAGGTCGTCGATGCGGGTGGCGCTGTGCTCGCGCCAGTCACTGCCGCGCGTGCCGGAGTAGAGCAGCGCGGTGCCAAAACCGTTGTCCGCTGTGCCGCCCACCATCAGGTTGTGCGTCTCTTTCGGATTGTTTTGTGAAGAGGTTGGGCTGAGCTGACCTTCCACCCCCGCCTCGATACCAAAGTCCTGCGGAATGGCGCGGGTAACAAAGTTCACCACGCCGCCCACGCTCTGCGGTCCGTAACGCACCGCACCACCACCGCGCACCACGTCAATGGCATCCATGTTGCCGAGCGAAACGGGAGCCAGTGAAAGCTGCGGCTGACCGTAAGGGGCAAAGGGGACGGGGATGCCGTCCATCAGGACGGTCGAGCGGCTGGCGAGGCGTGGGTTCAGGCCCCGGATGCCAAAGTTCATCGCCAGGTCGTGGCTGCCGGTGCCGTTGTTTTCCGGCGCGCTGACGCCAGGGATGCGGTTAAGCACCTCACGCATGGTGGTTGCGCCGGTTTTGGCGAAATCCTCACGGCGGATCACGTCACGCGCGCCAGCATGTTCAAATACGTCGTTTTCACGCGCATCGCCCAGCCAGTCGCCGACCACGGTCAGGGCATCTTCTTTTGGCGCGGGCGCGGGCTCCAGCGTCCAGCTGTTATTTCCCAGCGGTTTTACCTGCAGTCCGCTGCCGTCCAGCAGCTGTTGCAGGCCGCTCTCGACGTCGTAATCTCCGTGCAGACCGTTGCTCTGCTTGCCGCGCGTCAGGCTGGCGTCAACCGAGAGGGTAATTCCGCTGTGTGCGGCATACTGATTGAGCGCTTTGTCGAGCGATCCCGGTGCGATATCAACCTGTGCAGCAAAAGCGGAAAACGAGAGACCGGCCAGCGGCAGCAGGCTCAGGCGAATGGCGTTAACCAAAGGTGTTGTTTTACGAAAAACGCGTAACGGCGTCATACCTTCTCCATCATCATTTTTGTTGTGTTCAGCTATGAGTCGAACGAGAAGGGTAAAAAGGACAATCGAAATGAGAATTATTTTTCTTACAGCGGTGAAATGTTTATCCAGTACCGCGTAATAGACTGAATTTTAACGGGAAGCGTTTGAGCGATAACGTTCAGGATCGCATCGGTATTTTTCAGCGGGAACGTCCCGCTCAGGCGCAGCCCGGCAACGGCGGGATCGCAGCGCAGCACGCCGTTGCGGTAACGGCTTAGCGTGGCTATCACCTCACCCAGCGGTTTATCGCTGAAGCTCAGGATGCCCTTCGTCCAGCTTGTACTCTCGTCATCCAGCGGTTTCACTGCGCCAAACTCAGAGGCGCTGAACTGCAGGCTTTCACCAGCGTTCACGATGCGTTTTTGCGCGGGGGCACTGGCGAGAAGCACTTCCACGGCGTGCTGCTGCACGTCAAGCTGCGTGAAATTATCCTGCTGGCGGACGGTAAATTCTGTCCCTAAAGCGGTGAGTTGGCCCTGACGGGTCAGGACGCGGAAGGGGCGTTACTGCGCATCTTTCGCGGTAGTAATGGCGATTTCACCGTACCAGAGCCGGACGGTGCGCTGATGCGCATCAAAACGCACATCCGCCGCGCTTTGGGTATTCAGCGTGAGCAGGGAGCCATCTTCCAGTTGCTGACGGCTGACTGCGCCTTTGGCGGTGCGGTAATCTGCCCGCAGACCTTCGCCGGTTTCCGACTGCCAGAGTTGCCAGCCTCCGCCAGCGCCGAGCAACAGCAGTAATCCTTTCATCACGTGACGGCGGGTGAGGCGGGTATCGTGCAGCGCCCGGCTGGCAACGTCGCCAGGCACACCGCCAAGCTGGTTGCGCAGGTTTTCAACCTGCTGCCAGGCCCACTGGTTATCCTGATCCTGTTCATACCACTGTTGCCAGCGCGCTTCCTGTTGTGGGCTGACGCGCTCGCCGCTTAGCACGGCATACCAGTGGGAAGCTGAACGCAGCGCCTGACGGCGGGAATCGGTTAACGAAGGATTCATAACCCATGCTCCAGACGAAACAGCAGGCAGTGCTCGACGGCTTTCGCCACGTATTTTTTCACGGAGCTGACGGAAACACCGAGTTTGTGCGCAATCTCGCTGTATGTCAGGCCATCCAGTTGCGAAAGCAGAAACGCTTCACGTGTTTTTCCGTTTAGCCCGTCCAGCATGCTGTCGACGAGTTGTAGGGTCTCGAGCTGGCTTTCGCGTTCCTCAGGTGAAGGCGCTACCCCCTCCGGCATAAGCGCCAGCATCTCCAGATACGCTTTTTCCAGCGCGTTTCGGCGAAACAGGTCCACCATCACGCGTTTGGCGATAGAGCACAGGAAAGAGCGAGGATCGCGGATCGTCGAGAGCGTTTCGCTGCTCATTACCCGCAAAAAAGTGTCCTGGGCAATGTCATCTGCATCAAAGGCAGACTGGAGTTTGCGCGTCAGCCAACTTTTCAACCAGCCGTGATGGGTGCCATAAAGCGATTCGAACGTTAAGGAAGCTGTGGTAGTGGCACGGTCAGACATGCGGAGTGCATCAAAAGTTAATTATCACGTAGCCATATTAATATGAGAATGGTTATCATTACAATTGGAAATAAAATTGTTTCCAATAAACATTATTAACATGTTGTTTTTCTAAGTGTTATAAGGTAGGTATAAAATGGGATGGATCCTCTGCTTCTGGCATCTGTCGGTCAGAATGACATCATGATGTGGTCTGCTATTATTGACATCCTCCCCGCCCTTTAGGGCGGGGAGGATGTCAACTATGAGTGTTGCCTGAAATGTCGCCAGCCCCCGGTACAGCAGAAGTATCTCGGGCTTTCTGCGTTTGCTCCTGGTGGGTATGGCCCCCGCAAGCGGGGGTTATTGCTAACTGTCGTTTCAACAAAAAGTAACTTTTTTCACTTTGCCCCTCAGTACAAATTAGGGGCTTGCCGCGGATGTACCATGCCTGAATATCTTCGAGTGATGATTTGGTGCGGCTTTGTTGAATAAATCAGATTTCGGGTTCCACCTGACTGACCTGCTGCCAGAGCGGGGCGTGATGCTCCGGAACGGTCTGCCAGCCGGATGCAGCCGAACAGAGACGGTGCGATGCCATCTGCTGCTCATTATTTTCTTATCAAGGCGCAGCACAGGAGTCATTCGGCATGCTTATATATTAGCTGCAATAATATTATGCTCAGGACCATAGGGGAAATGAGTTATGTTCTCTGCTGCCATTTCGGTTACGACCAGGATATCGTGTTCGCGGTAACCACCGTGCCCCGGCATGCTCTCCGGCAGCATGATCATCGGCTCCATCGAGACAACCATTCCTGGTGCCAAAACGGTCTCAATATCCTCGCGCAATTCTAAACCGGCTTCACGACCATAATAGTGACTCAGTACGCCGAACGAATGACCATAACCAAAGGTCCGGTACTGCAGAAGACCATGCTCGCGATAAATTTCATTAAGCGAGGCGGCAATGTCGCAACAACGTGTGCCTGGACGGATTAACTCCTGCCCACGGCGGTGCACTTCGCAGTTGATCTCCCAGCAACGTAGTTGCTCATCGCTGGGCTGACCGAAGAACAGTGTTCGTTCCAGCGCGGTATAGTAGCCGGCAATCATTGGAAAACAGTTCAGCGATAAAATATCGCCAGCCTTGAGACGACGGGATGTCACCGGATGGTGTGCTCCATCAGTATTCAAGCCAGACTGAAACCACGTCCAGGTATCACGCAATTCAACATGCGGCAGGCGTTTCGCGATTTCCCGGGTCATCGCTGACGTGGCCGCCAGTGCGATTTCATACTCGGGAACATTTTCGGCAATCGCCTCGATACATGCCGCACCCCCGAGGTCGGCGACCTGGGCACCAAATTTAATAAGCGCGATCTCTTCGGCAGACTTAATCATGCGCATACGCATCGTCGCCGGGGCAATATCAACAAACTCTGTCTGGGTTAAGTAATGACAAAATTTAGCACGCTGTTCGATCGTCACATGGTCGCCTTCAAGGGCAATCCGCCGGCTATCATCAGGAACCACTTTGCGCACTGCCCGGTAATAGTTATCACGCTGCCAATCCGTGTAAACGATATTTGCACCGTAGCTACGACGCCATCCCTGGCCGCCATCGATATTGGTGGTAATTAAAAATGACTGGCTCGGCGTCACCACCAGGGCATACTGGCGTCCAAAGCTACAATATAAAAAATCGCCGTAATAATTAATATTATGAACCGAGGTTAAAATAACTGCATCAATACTATCTGCCTCCATGATGGCGCGTAATCCTGACAGTCGGCGCTGCATTTCATGGGTGCTGAACGTTCCTTTTACTTTTTGTCCATTAGCTAATTCAATAATATCTGGCATGCTCATGATAAACTCCGTTGTTGATAATGGCGTGTTGTCATCATCTGGAAAACGATATCTTGCGACAAACGGAGATTATTAATTTGTCGTCATTAGCTGGCCTTATGCAGTGTATATTCACTGAGGATTTGCTTGCGTTCTGCAATATGACGCGCGGTTTCCTCCGTCAGCCAGTTGATCAACGCCTGAACGCGTGGCCGTTTCTCATTATTACGCGGACAGGTTAACCACACCTGTCCGTCTTCGACGATATCTGTAAAAGGGCGTATCAGTGCGCCATTGCGAACCTCCGTTGCACACAAAGAGTGACGACTTAAGGCGATCCCTTGTCCGGCGCAGGCGGCCTGGAGCACGAGGTCGGCACGGGAAAAGCCGGTTCCAGCCTCAACATCCAGGTCATAGAGCCCGAGGCGGGCAAAATAAGATCGCCAGTGGGTGCTATAGGCATTTTGCGGCATGGAATCATGTAGTAAGCGTAAACCGCAGAGATCGCTGTAATTTTTCAGAGGTCGGTTTTTCATCAAATCCGGGCTGATCACAGGATAGATCACATCATTGAACAGGTGTCGTTGAATTAAATTTTTATCGTCAACCCAAAAAGGAGTAATGGCGATATCGACTGCGTCAGATTTAAAATTGGCGGGTGTCATATCGGCATCAATTTCCAGACTGACAGGGTACTGCTCATAAAACTGATGTAATCGGGGAAGCAGCCATTTGGTTGCAAAGGACGGCATAACCCGAATCTTTATGGTGCCCTCAAGAGTTTCTTCACCGGTTTGGTGCAGCGTGGTTTCAAGGATGGAAAATGCCTGACGCACCCCGATAAACAGCTGTTCACCCTGTGGGGTTAAGCGTAACCCTGCGGGAGTCCGGTGAAAGACAAGATAGCCAAGATGTTGTTCAAGTAATTGAATTTTCTGGCTTACCGCACTCTGAGTAAGAAAAAGTTCCTGCGCGGCACGGGTAAAACTAAGATTACGCGCCGCGGCATCAAAGTAGCGCAAACCGTCCAGGGACGGCAAACCTGGTTTAGGTTGCATCATCGGTTTCTCTGTTGCTAAATAACCTGCAATAAGCACTATTCATGCCAAAGGCACCATTAGCCGTGCTAATAGTTATCAGTTAGAAACCACCGTTTGTCGCCGCTAAGAGAATGAATAAATATTATCAGCGTCATTCAAATTCGCGGAGAAATCTCATGAAAAATAAACTGTGGCTGTTACTGTCAATGTCTGTCATACAACTTTCACCATTAATGATACCCACTGCCCAGGCTGATTTGCTGGATGATATTAAGCAAAAAAAAGAAATAGTGATTGCCACAGAAGCGCGCTATGCCCCTTTTGAAATGCTTGAAGATGGCAAAATAGTCGGTCTGGGAAAAGATATTCTCACGGAAGTCATGAAGGGATTACCCGGGGTGAAAGTGGTTCAGCTGGATATTCCATTTCAGGGGATTTTACCCGGACTGGAAAGCAAACGATTCGACTTTGTGGCAACCTCTTTAACCATCACCCGCGATCGTGAAGCTAAATTCGCCTTTACCGCTCCCTTTTCTGACGCCAGCGTAGCCATTCTGAAACGCAAAGGGGATAGCCGTATTAACAGCGCCAAAGATCTCCAGGGCATGATTGTCGCCAGTCAGGCCGGGGCGCCGCAGATTGCTGTGCTAAAAGAGTATGAAGCATCGGTACTTAAACCCACCACCGGTCACGGCGTTAAAGAAATAAAAGCCTTTATTGATTATAACGAAGCTTACGCGGCATTGGCGGCACATCGTGTTGACGCGGTTGTGCAATCGCTGCCGAACCTCGCGCCGTTGGTGAAGACACGTGGTGATACGTTTGAAATTGTACGCCCGCCGTTTGGCCCGGCCACCTGGTATGCATGGGCCGGAAGAAAAGATGCGGATAGCGCCTCACTGGTCAAATTTGTCAGCGACGGCATTGTGCAGTTGAATAAATCGGGAAAACTGGCGCAGCTACAAACCAAATGGCTGGGTTTTTCTATGGCCGTTCCAGAGCAAGTTCCAACCCCGGCAAACTAATTTGATGGATACTGGAGGGCAATATGTTTGATATTTCGGTGGTGTTTCCCTATTTCCCTCAGCTATTAATCGGCGTGCTCAGTACTCTGGCTGTATCACTGAGCGCAATTGTCACAGGATTGATCCTCGGTTGGTTAATTTGTCTGGGATTAAATTCTCAGCAGCGTCTCGTGCGCTGTTTTTGCAAAATCTATGTCAGTTTTTACCGTGGCACGCCGTTACTGGTCCAGTTGATATTAATATTTTATGCTTTGCCGGCCGTGGGGATCACGCTTTCGCCATTGCTGGCGGCGGTTATTGCCCTCTCATTAAATACCGCGGCCTTTCAGGGGGAGATTCTTCGGGCCGGTTTTAACATGTTACCCAAAGGCCAGCTGGAGGCAGCACGAGATTTTGGCTTTTCAGCGGCGCAAACCCTGTTTTATATTCAGATGCCGCAGGTGTTGCGTACCATGATGCCGGCATTGATTAATGAAACCATTGATATTATCAAAAATTCGGCACTGGTCTCGGTGGTGGCGGTCCATGAGTTGATGAGAGTGACGCAAACGTTGGCCTCAACCACCTATCGGCCGCTGGAGTTTTATACGGCATGTGGGCTCCTTTATTTCCTGACCTCATGGGGGCTGAGTATCGCTGGCGTCAGGTTAGAGAAAAACCGCTCATCTTCGGCTAAAAGGGTATTAGCAAAATGAATGTTGAGATACTTTTTACCTATAAAGATGCCATCGCCGCCGGTATTTTAATGACCCTAAAAATGAGCCTCGGCGGTATCCTGCTGGGGCTGGCGATCGGTCTGTGTTTTTTTCTCCTCGAAAGACAAAAACCAGCGCTACTTAATGTGATATACCATACATGGATTAATGTTTTTCGCGGCACGCCGTTACTGGTACAGCTATTTTTAGTCTTTTATGGTGGGCCCTATATTGGTATTAACCTCGAGGCCCAACAGGTCGGAGTACTGTGCCTGGGCTGTTATGGTTCCGCTTATTTTTCGGAAATATTCCGTGCAGGTCGCAATGCTGTCTCTGGCGGACAAAGCGAAGCGGCGGCAGACCTTGGTTTAAGTCCGTGGCAAATATTTACTTTCATTGTCTGGCCGCAAATGTTCGCGAGAATTATCCAGCCACTGATTGGTCAGAGCGTTATTCTGGTAAAAGAGTCGTCGGTGCTGTCGATTATTACGGTTGGTGAACTCACCAATACCGCCATGGCCATTGCCAACCAGACCTATGCGATGGTTGAAATCTACTCCTTAATGGCCATTGTCTATTGGGGAATCGCGATCGGTATCTCCCGTTTGGGTAATAAAATAGAGCGTCATTATTCTTATTCTCAATTAAGCCGAGGTTAATAGTATGCGTGATTATGCTATTGAGATTAACAGCCTCAATAAATATTATGGCGAAAACCATGTTTTACGTGGCATCAATGTCAGCATTACTCCCGGAGAAGTCATTTGCGTGATTGGCGGCTCAGGGTCGGGTAAATCCACGCTGTTACGCTGCATTAACTTTTTGGAGGATTACAGCTCCGGCAGCATTGTGGTGAATGGCGAGTGCGTCGGCTATGAACCACTCAGCGGCGAAAAACGCCGGCGTTTAAGCGACAAGGAAAACCGTAAGGCGTTACGCGACGTCTGTATGGTCTTTCAGCAGTTTAATCTGTGGCCGCATATGACGGTACTCGATAACGTAGCCACGCCGTTGCGACGGGTTAAAAAGGTCTCCCGTGAAGCAGCCTATGCCGAAGCGAAAAAGCAGCTGGCGCGGGTTGGTCTGGCAGACAAAGCCGATAGCTGGCCCGCGATGCTATCCGGTGGTCAGCAGCAGCGCGTTGCCATCGCCCGGGCATTGACCATGAAACCCGCCATTATGTTGTTCGATGAACCGACTTCAGCGCTTGATCCGGAGCTGGTCGGGGAGGTGCTAAAGGTCATCCGAAATCTTGCCGATGATGGTATGACCATGATGATTGTGACCCATGAGATGGGGTTTGCCGCAAAAGTCTCCGATCGTGTGCTGTTTCTTGCCGATGGCTGCATTGAAGAGCAGGGACCGCCGGCGCAACTGTTCCATCGGCCGAAAAGCCCGCGGCTGCAGTATTTTTTGTCGTCGTGGAGTGAGCGTCAGTCGGGGACGAGATTACCTGAAACGGCATTTCAGGAGTCAGCATGAAGCAGGGGATTATATTTGGCGCCCTGGCTGGCGCATGCTGGGGATTCATCTTCCTGCCACCGGTACTGCTACCCGAGATCTCACCACTGCTGTTAACCTGCGGTCGCTTTGCTACCTATGGAATACTGGCGGCAATATTACTTATACCTCAATGGCGCAACATTGCCCGCGTCTGGCATCATCGCGATCTGCTGACGCTGATCCGTCTTTCGCTGATGAGCAATGTCCTCTATTTTCTGCTCGTCGCGGTGGCCGTAAAGCAGGTAGGTATTGCCGCGACATCGTTAGTGATAGGTTTAATTCCGGTGATGGTTCCGGTGCTTGGTCGCAGGGACCAGCATGCGCCGCCCTTCAGGCAATTATTGCTGCCGATGGCGGCTATCATTGCCGGAGTGGTGCTGATTAATCTGCATGCGCTACAAACATCCTCGCACCAAGTTACAGAAGGAAAACGGCAGATGCTGGGGATGCTTTGTGCCTTCGCTGCATTACTGTGCTGGAGCCGTTACGCTGTCGAGAACTCCCGCTGTCTGAAAAACCTCCCTTACAACAGCAACCAGTGGTCGCTCCTGATAGGCCTGTGTACGGGATGTATTTCGGTACTGCTGTGGCTCATCGCCAGTATATTCAGGTTTTCTGCAGTTGACTTGTCGTTACCGGAACACACTCAAACGCTCTTTTGGATAACGAACATGATGTTAGCCGTGGTCTCCTCATGGCTGGGATATCTGGCGTGGAATCTCTGTTCCCGGCGTCTTCCGGTATCACTGACAGGGCAGATGGTGGTTTTTGAAACCCTTTTCGCGCTGCTATATGGTTTTATCTATTCACAGCGCATTCCGGATCTGCAGGAAACTGCCGCCATTTTACTGTTGCTGGGCGGGGTTCTGGTCACGGTACATTACCATCAGCTCAGCCGTCGTGGCTACGCAGGTAATAGTCCGGAAGTCAAGGGTAGCTGATGATGGCTTAATCAGATTCGCGTACATGTACAGAATGTATACTGCACAAATTCACTTAACAAATCATTCAGCGCTCTCCGTACAGACAGCGAAGTCCGGTCAGGGCCCCGTCCAAAGAACCCTCTTCACATTTCGTGGTGAATTCCCGGACCAGTGTCTCAAACGCCTCAGCCGTCAAGAAAATTCACAGCCAGCCCCGGTATCCAGTTGCTGCACATGCAGTGAAAGACCACACGGTCGTGGCCTTTACAGAAACTACCTCTGATTTACCGGGATGGTTGCAGCGTAGGCCCGCAGGGGAGCATCAACATTACTGACGAGCGCTTCCGCCACTTCCGTCAGTGTCTGGGTAGCCCCGAGCCGGGCGTCCTCCACAGTGTAGCAGTGCATGGAGCAGGTTCCTTCCCGGAAGCGGAACCCCAGGCCGAGTACATTGTTGAGAAAAACAACGGGGGCGCCATAGCCCGGATCAGGCACCAGAATGTGACCATTACAGAACGGCAACTCAAACTGATCGAACTCGCCTGCCGGCAGCGCCTGCGTATTCTCTGTGCGAAGGGTCAGCAGCACCTGACTGTGTCCTTTCTGGACGCTTTCATCCTGAAACACTGCAACCCGGCTGTAAACGCCCACCGCATGCGCCTCGCTGAGACCATTCGCCGGCGCCTTGCCCATGACTCCGCGCAGCTGGTTGATCTGCTGATAATAATCCTGCCGACGATACCAGGCTCCCCAGAAACGCGCGATACTGGCCCAGAAGGCTTCAATCGTCTGTTCATCACGACCGGCGACATCGCAGAACAGGGCAAAATACAGCGCAGTCCCGCCGTAGAACTGCTGTCCCCGTGGCAGAACCTGGCTGGTTCGCATGCGGAGGTACTGTGCATTACGCAGCAAAATCCGGGTCAGATCATCTTCTGTACGGATGGAAAGCAGGTCGCGGTAGGCCGCTTCAAACTGAGGGGGCTACATCAAGGTGATTACACTGCCCTTCAATTTCTACCAGCTGATCGGCAAGCAATTGCTGAGTGTTTGCGCTGAAAGTGCCGGTCAGTTCAATTCCCGGATGGTAAGTTTTCTCGCTTCTTCCAGCGGAAGCGCTCTGGAGTAATACCAGCCCTGAGCATAACTCTGTGGCCAGAACGTCTTCAGATAGTTCACCTGCTCCTGAGTCTCTACACCCTCAAACACAATCTTATCTGCAATGGAGCGGAACATCTCATGCAGTCCGGGAAGAAGATCATATCGTAAAGATTCAGTACCAATAGCACTAGTTAGCGATTTGTCTATTTTTATTTCATCTACATCAAGCGCAGCTACCAGATTAAGATTAGAATATCCTGTCCCAAAGTCATCGATGGCAAACCTGACACCATGATTTTTATATTTATCAATGTGAATTTTCATACCTTCAAAATCCCCTCCTTGACGCTCCGTAATTTCAAGAAGGATTGTTTTATATGGGATATTATATTCAGAAATTAATCCTAGTAGTTTATCCCTGAATTTTTCTGAGTCAAGATCGCTTGGATTAATGTTTACGCTCAAAAATATTTCATTCTGAATAGCAGTATGGATAAATTCTCGGATAGCATGGTCAATGACGAATAAAGTCACATCCTCCTGCAACCCTTCCCTTTCAGAAAGCGGTATAAATACTTCAGGGCTAATATTCCCGAGTCTTTCATCTTTCCATCTGAGCAAGGCCTCAAATCCGCAGATCTGTCCGTCTTCAATTCTGTAAATAGGTTGATAGACCAGCGACAGGGCTTCATTTTTCAAAGCCTTTACAAACCTTGCAGATAGTGAACTATTGAGTTCTGCTCTGTTCATAATGAGAATATAAATCATTAAACCGGAAAGTAGTGACACTGTTACTAATAACATTTGTATGCTCCAGTGCTCTGAAAATATCCCCGTAAAATACCCACCTCCTGCAACACAGAGATCATAATGTAGGCTACATGCCCTAAACACTATAAACCTTAGTGGAACGCTATCATGCCGATCAAGAAGAGGAGCATCAGGTCCTATATTGAAGTAATGCCTGTCATGCTTACTATTTCCGACAACAGCGCTAAAGTTTTTTGAATACATATCAGTTTCGAATCGTCTGAAGACAAATGGTGATAGGGTCACCATAATACCTTCAGAAATATATCCATTGACGGATATATCATCCATAAGCTTAATACCAAAAAGCCACACTCCTTCCCGCGAAGGCCATTTTTTATCAAAATGTTCCAGACTTAAGGTGGGACGTAAACTCCCCCACAGAGCACTACAGGCTAATTCTCCTTTTATGATGTAGCCAACATCTTTAATCAACGGATAGGGCCATACTACAACCCGAAGATGTAGGATATTTTCATTAGTACATGGACTGTCTCCTATATTCACATGTGACTTTGCAGCAGTCTTGACAGATTCAGTCTGAACTAGGAGCGATTCAGAGCGAACAAGCACATCGGAAGTATAGTCTTTAATTTTATCCCGAAAAATCAGGTAAGCTACGCTCTCAGATAATACAAAAAAAAATATACCAGCTGAAAGAATCGATAAAGAGAGGACTGATAGATTATGTATCCACTTTCCAGGGCTAATCAAACGTTCCAGCTTACGACTAACCATGCAGATCTCCCCTCAAATTGTAAAGATATAAAGCTATATTTTCGCCAACTTCACTGACCGATTAGCTGGCACTGAACATACTATTCCAGTATACCTATTCTTGCCTTACTCATCACGGGTATGAATCAAATAATGTGACATGGTTCGGATAGATACTGGTTATGATTTACAGAGATAATTCATGCGTTATTAATAGCCTTGTGAAGGCTCCAGATTTATTGCGCAACTTTTAAGCAATGCATGTAATGCGGTTTTCTACTCGCTATTATAGAACGAATATTGATTTTTTGCTGGGCGATCGCCCCCTAAGGTGTGCATCAAAACAAAGGTACTCTTTTTTTTAAAAAAAACAGAGTAAAATGTTGTGTGGTGCCGGCATTACAAAACGAAAGATTATGTTATAATCGGGTTATTATTGATAATGTTTCGCATTACAATGTGTAACCAGATATCTGCTTTTGGGTGGAGATAGCTTAAGATGGATAAAAAATATGATTTTTCGCTCAGCTATGAAGCCTTGACACGAGTATGTGAAAATGCAATATGTGAACATATTCGCAGAGCAGGTTCTCTGGAAGGGTTAGGTTTCGCACTTGAATATACCAAGGCCTATGCCATCCTGGAAGTATGGTCTCTGCTGGCAGCTACTGGCGATACATTTCCAGCTCTCATTGAGAAAGACAGAATATATCTGTTGCAGCTAATTTCCGGGAAAAATAATATAGAGCTACATTAGATCATATATTATTTGGCAGATCTTCTCAGTTTTTACTTAACGCACGTCAGAATCAGTGAAGTGAGGAAAAGAAAATTTGTTGTGCAATAATAATGATCACAACATAACAGTCCAGGAAAACATCCGCAGCCCCTGAGACGACAATAACGCTTTGTGCTGACAACCTTAGTGCGCTTAACAAAGATTATGTTAAATAAAATAATAAACGACATAAAAATCAATATGTTGACGCAGTGGCCTGCTACTTTCCCACTCCAGCAACCAGTCATGGAAGCTTTAGAAACAGAGTCCTCTCATGAGTTTGTGATGCCTTAAATCCATGGTGAGCATAGAAACCTTTGGCTTCTTCAGTAAGCGCATGAACCATTATCGCACGAACGCCAATGTTCTCAGCTACGCGATAACATCGTAGAACTGCATCGTGGAGTAAATCGGCACCAACCCCTTTTCCGTGCAATGAGACATCTACCGCCAGGCGAGCGAGTATAATCACCGGTATAGGATCTGGCATGTTACGCCGAAGACTGCCTGTAGCTTCCGTATGGTTAACGCTACCGGTGGCCAAAGAGTAAAAACCAGCTACTTTCTTCGTACCCTTCTTGCAAACAACGAACGTTCGGGCAGCGCCAAGAGCTTGATTTTTTAAACCTCTCTGTTTTAGCCATTCATCGAGGACTGTCTCTCCACTGACGAACTCAGCCAGCTGATGAGCGCTGGATAACGGCTCGGGCGCGGTTATACGTCCCACTGAGGTTTCCTTGCCAGTAGTTTATTAATGGCGGAATCATCCTCGACTGGTGCATCGAGCATATCGATGAACTCTGCATACTGTTCGTCGTTAAAATTGAAAACACGGCGATCAAGGATCACATTCTCCGCAGCCTTGCAGGCCATCTCCAGGATAAAGTCGGTTCGCGATTTATGAAGGATCTCTGCAGCGGCATCGATGAGTGCTCTCTGAGACTCTTTAGCTCTTAGGTTGAGTTGAACATCTGATTTCATACACACCTCTCCTGTATAGCAATTGGTATACAAGAATAACACAACACGAACGTATAGCAAATGCTACACACCTCAAAGTATCGATAATGCGTTTTATGTTAAATATCAAACACTTAATGTAAAATTAGAGCTATTCTTCTGCAATGACCTGCTCACTATCACTGCCGGCACGGCTTCAGTCGGGATAGATGGATTCTTTTCTGACATTAATGCCATGAAGGCAAACACGGTTTTTGTCAGGCAAATGGATACCCATCAGGCGAAGAATAAAGCCGCGCCACCCCCGGTTAACCTGACGGTTATAGTCATACAGGTCTGCATTTTCTTTTGTAAGCTTTGACCATTCATGCATGAGTGTTAGTGCATCGAGCTCGGTGATGTGCTTCACTTCATCGCCGATACGTACTGTGTTAATGCCTCTTCCCGTCATGATGATCCCCTCCGGCAATATCAGTTTCAGATTAACGCTGTTGTGATGATGATTTAACTACACACTAAAGGCAATCTAACGTTTAATCATACCTCTGATAATAAAGAACATCATGGTTAATGAAAACACAATCAGAAGCCAGCCAAAGGGTTTGGCATCAAAAACAGTAGTGATGCAATCATTAGTACAGGTAACCACCTTCGGGGTGACAATAGAAATTCCCCATCCAAGAATAACTACCATAGTGCCTGCTACTGCGGCTAAGAAAAAAGTGGTGAAGAATGCGCATCCGACTACCAGTAACAATCCAATCAGTTCAAATATCATATTCATGATTGCGCTCCAGGTGAGATAACTGCGAACAGACTGATGCCGGCTGTATTATTTAACATATTTCCAGACGCCTGCAGGTATTTTGTCATAAAACTTCCCCATTGCCATTTCCGCCAGCCGGTGATCAACCGCAGCATTGAAATGCTCAAGCTCATCATCTGACAGAGAATATTTATTTTTTTCTATTACCCTTTCCAGGGTTTCCTTCGATGTACAGCGCCGTAGTCGTAAAATCCATTCTTGTTTGGTCATTAGTTTTTTATATCCTGAGGCTTCCATGGTATTTAATTTTACAAATAACGCAAATTTCTTTCAGGCGTTATGGCCCGTGCCGTTCTGCGTAAGATAATCACTGATGCTCAGACCGGACAAGCGTATGTTATCCGAAATCTCCCTGAACTGCTCCTCCCACCCGTCCTGCAGCTCCCTGATTGCCGCGATCTGGAAAGCAACACTGAAAGGCGTTCTGCCCAGTTTCTCGGAAAGCCAGAACAGATGCTTGCCAATCTCTTCGTCCGGTACCGAATCGAGCGCATCACTCAGTAAGGTTTTTTCGTCTTCCTGCCAGGGATGACCGGCTCGCGGAAAACGCGGATCAGGCTGGCGGTCTTTTTTCTCCCTTTTTTCCCGTCTGGCAACGGTCGGCGCATCGCCTTTTTTCAAGCCGACGCGCGCTTTCATGGCGCCGATAGCGGCGACGGCCAGTACCAGCGTTTCACGCTCCTGGCGCGTGAGCAGGCTGTCATCGCAAATCAGGGTGTTCAGGTTATCGATCAGCTTATTCAGCCCGGGTTCAGTGACTTTCATTTTATGCTCATATTCCTTGTGTGGTGGCGATCAGTCCCGGCTCTCATTCACCTGGACGGTGACCGGCAGGCCTGCATCAAAACAGGTCTGATACCAGCTGGCCACCTGCAGGGGATCGCCCTCTTTTATCCGGCGTATGCCGCCGGCATCCGTCAGCTGCAGGCAGGTGGTACCGTCCAGACGGATCACGTAGGCCGCTTCCCGCAGGGAGTAATGACCGTCACCCAGCTGCAACTCCACCGCGTCACCGGCAGCCGTCTGGCGTAACGGCAGACGCCGGACGTCTGTCAGTCGTTGTCGTGCCGTTTCAGCCTCGCGTTCTGCCTGGAAGAGCGGTTCTGCAATGCCGCGACCGGCCTCCGTCAGCTCTACGGCCAGCTGCAGGTTCGGGGCGCGCAGGGTGCGCAGCCAGCCCGCGGCTTCCATGCGCCGGCAGGAGGCGCGCAGGTTTGGCCCGTACACCGGGGCATCCCCGCCCTGCTCCAGCACCCGCTCGATATCCCGCGTCGCCACCGGCCCCGGACGTTTCGCATCGAGGGCGGCCAGCACAATCAGCACCCGCCGCTGCAGCGGCGATGGTCGGCGCGCCTGAGTCATTGCTTGTCCGCCTCCGGCCAGATGAGTTTTCTGAGGCGCAGGTGATCGGCGTCTATGAGCTCTTGCCTCTTTATGGCATTCACTGAGGCATAGCCATTTATGGCCAGTTCATACCAATAGCTCAGCACGGCACCGGCCTTGGCTGACTCGCTGATGTAAATCGCGCCCTGGCTGTCCAGATTGCATTCACGGATACGCTCTTCCGCTATCCGGGTCAGCTGCTCATAGCTGAGTGAAAAATTCACTTCCTTCTCATCCATCCTGCTCGCTCCGTCTGAACATGTCCGGTTAGGTTAAAAATCATATCATGTATGATTTCTTACTAATAATTCAAATATCATATCAGATATTATTGTGTGTTTAATGCTAAATATCACATTCAGTATGATTTTATGTGTTTGGTTTGATTATCATATCCTTTGCGCGTTTCCCGCCGCGCAGATCCGGTTTCTGGCTAAGTCGGATCTCCAGACTGCAGCAGGGCTGTTTTGAAAAAATGCCGGAGATGGAAGCAGCGTAGTAAGCTGATTTAATGATGTAAGAATAAATCTTACATTAAGATATGGAGGGGTTATGGCTCGTACGATGACGGTGGACGTGGGTGATGAGCTGCATGAAAAGCAGGCTGAATCCAGACTTCAGGAACTGCGCGATCTGCTGGCCGAAGGGATCAGCAGCGGCGAGGCGAAACCATGGAACAAGAATGCATTCCTGAGGAATGTCAGGGCCAGGGTGGCAAATGAAAGAGATTGAGCTGACACCCAAAGCAGAAGAGGATCTGGAGGCCATCTGGGACTTCAGCTTCAGACAGATCGGGGTTGTTCAGGCGGATGCATAGATCGGTCGTATAGCTGCAGTATTTGATGTGCTGGCCATGCATGATATCGGCACGCATTGTGCAGAGCTGGGAGACGATATCTGCACACTGCCGGTAGAACCGGCATACGATCTATTTTGTATCATCACATTCTATGGTTACGGTCATTCGTATTCTCAGCCAGTCTCAGGATACGGCGCGACATGCACCCTGGAGATGACCGGGGAACAGGATTCTCAAACAATATAAGTTAATTGTGAGGTCGACATGACCAAAAAAAACATTGTGTATGGACTCTTTCATTATTATTCATTTCGCTTATAAAAAAAACGCTCCCGGACGGGAGCGTAAGCCAGTGACTTCGGCGTCAAATGAGGGTCTGACAAGTGGAGCTGCGGGTTAATTCTGGGTGATCTGGCTGCGATGCTTTTCCGCCTGTTGCTGATGAATAACGGAAGACTGGCCATTATTCGCCTTCTCATGCACAACAGCGGCTTTCTCATGCTCGCTCATTTCGGAAAATGGCTTAGCAGTTTCTTGGGTGTTCTCAGGTTTGGCTTTCATCATTTTTTTATGCATTTCAGCCATGTCCTGATGGGCGGCAGAATTGCCGTTTTGCATCATTTCATGGGACATTGCGGCCTGATCGTGACCGCTCATATCCATCATTTTCATGCTCTCCCCCTGAACTGCACTTTTTTCAGCGGATGATTGCATCTGATGGGCAGGCGCCTGGGCATTATTTACCTGGTCATGCATGTTCATTGTCTCTGCAGCCCAGGCAGATGAAGCGACAGCCATCATGGCAATAAAGGATACAAGGATCTTTTTCATGGTTGGGTCTCCGGTGTTTTCATACCCGAACAATCAATGCTTATAACAGAGAAAGCATTTGATCTCAGGGCTGGTTGATCATCACGCCAGGAACCGGGCGATTGAATTATCACGCTGTCCTGATTTATGGCTGATTATAAAAAACCGCCTCTGTTTATCGCGTGACTGAACGATGACATTTTTGTCACCTTCCGGGTTTCTCCTGAATAACGGTATTAATCCATTAACAGACGCACACTGAACACAATTTCCCGCCCCTGCTGTTCTGCTGACAGCTCGCCGCCGTGAGCATGAATGATCGACCTTGTAATTGATAATCCCAGCCCCGCGCCTTCCGTGTTGTAGAACCTTGATGAGTCTGCGCGATAGAACCGGTCAAACAAACGTTCCAGATTAGCGGGAACCTGGCCGGACATCGTATTCGTAATCATCACGTTCACACAGTCACTGTCACGCTCAAGGTGTATCGCTGTACAGGTGTTATCGGGAGAATACTTGATTGCATTGGAAAGCAGGTTACTGAAAGCACGTCGGAGCATATCGCTGTCTCCGGCAACAACGCCCTCTCCTTCAACCGTGATTGTCTTTCCTGTTTCGTCTGCCAGGGGCTCGAACAACTCACGTAATTCATTCAGTTCGGCTGCCAGATCCACATCATGTTTATCCAGCCGCAGCAGACCATGCTCTGAACGTGCCAGAAAAAGCATGTCACTGGTCATTCGTGACAACCTTTTCAGTTCTTCCAGGTTAGCGAATAAAATTTCGCGGTAATGCGAAACATCCCTTTCCTTAGCCAGTGCAAACTGCGTCTGCATCATCAGATTACTGACTGGTGTGCGCAGCTCATGCGCGATGTCAGACGAGAAATCTGACAGTTTCCGGAATGCCCCCTCCAGGCGATCAAACATATTATTGAACTCCTGCATGGTCTCAGAGATTTCCGGCGGAGCCAGATCGGGATTTAGACGCTGATCCAGGCTGTGTACGGTCATGGAGGAAGCCAGACTGGTCATTTCCCGTAGCGGTTTCAGACCAATACGTGTGGTCAGCCAGCCCAGAAAAACAGAAATAAAGACCAGACCGATATTGAACCAGAACAGCCAGGTACTGAGTTTGTCCATAAACAGGGTGTGATACCCAGTATCCGTGGCAACCGTAATGATGACATGTTTGCTTTTACCCTGTTCCGGCGTCACGGCAACCCGCCGCGAGATACTGCGGTACACGGTGTTATTTTCTTCCGTCTGGATCATATAGTCGAGAATATCACCCGACTTATTAAGCAGGACCGCTGGAACAACAGAATTTTTGGCATAGAGTTCAACAATTTTTTCATTTTCCATGTTTTTTATAGAAATGAATAAGCCATTGTGCCCCACCATCGCATCGTTTATTTTTTCTGATAATGACTTAATATCCGTTTTGTTCCTGAACGTCTCTGTTTTAAGAAACTCTTCGGTGAGCTGAAGTTTACCTGTCAGAAAATCGCGGTCCTGATTATCGAAATAGCCATTCAGGGTGCTAATCAGGATAAAACTTGATAACCACCATACCGTAAGCATCACCGCAGAAAAAATCAGGCTCAGGCGTGTGGTCAGGGAAATTTTGAACCTCACTCTTCTCTGATCTCCAGGACATATCCGGCACCGCGAACGGTATGGATCAGTTTTGGCTCAAAGTCATCATCAATTTTACTTCTCAGACGTCTCACGGCGACATCAATCACATTCGTATCACTGTCAAAATTCATGTTCCAGACCAGGGACGAGATAAGACTCCTGGGTAACACTTCTCCGGTGCGTTGCAGCAGCAACTCAAGCAGAACGTATTCTTTACCGGTGAGATGGATCTTCTTCCCCGAACGGATCACGGTCCGGCGCACCATATCAACGGTCATATCGGCGATGGTGCAGACTGTTGCGGCCTGCGAGCGTGCCCGGCGCAGTAGGGTTCTTACACGTGCAACCAGCTCCGTAAAATCAAAGGGCTTAATCAGGTAGTCATCTGCGCCAAGCTCCAGTCCTTTCACTTTGTCCCGCACGTTGTCCTTTGCGGTTAAAAACAGGACCGGTTCTTCGTGCCCGGACTCCCTCAGTGCGCTGATGATTTGCCACCCGTCGAGGAAAGGCAGCATCACGTCCAGTATTATCAAATCATACTGTCCCTTCGACGCGGCCCCGAGACCATCGCGGCCATTATTAAAGAGATCGGCCTGATAGCCTTCCTCAACCAGTCCCTGCTGCAGGTAACGACCTGTTTTTTGTTCGTCTTCAACGATTAAAATACGCTGCATGGTCAACTCGCTGATATGAAAGTAAAAATCTCACGCATGAGCTTTGGCTGTCCCCTAGCTGATCTGAGACGGAGCAAGCATTCCAAGCCACGCTACGGCGCCTAGAATGATAATCGCAACAACGAATTCTGTCAGGATGCTGTTTCGCATCAGGGCAACGCTGCGATCATAATTCCCTTCCCTGACCATAACTTCAAGCCGGGGACCCAGGTGAAACCGGTTTGCTGCAGCCAGAAGAAGCATCAGAACAAACAGAGCCGTCTTGGCAAGCAATATCCTCCCCCAGGAACTGTTGAATAAGGGAGTTAAGTTACCCTCAGCAATATACAGATAGTTGACCAGCGCACTCAGGATCAGGGCTACAACAATCACCGTTCCTGCCGTGGCAAATTTTGCCAGGGAGTCAGATATCACAATGACGCTCTGTGCATTATGCTCGTTTCTGCGCATCAGCAGGATAGCAAATGCAACCAGAGCACCTGTCCAGGCACCTGCAGCGCCGAGATGGGTCAGATCGCTCAGTAAATGGAGATAGTAATGCAGACCGTCATGCATAACGGCGTGTCCTCCCCAGGCAAGTGTAGCCAGCGCCACGCCCCCACTCATCGTCATCAGCAGGCAGGACAATACTCTCTTATTAGTGTAAAGGAACAAAGCACCGAGTGTGGTAAACAGGGCACAGAGCCTGACAATCCAGCTAATACCCACATCAGTTTCTTCTATCACCATCTCGATAACATGGATGGATAATTCTCTGAGGTCAGTTACTCCACTCATGGCATTAGATACCAGGAGCATATTAATGCCAGTAAGAATGATGCCTGTAACAACAGCAAAGGTTATAAACGACCTGAAATTAGTCAGGTTATAGGTTTCATGTCTGACACCGCTTATTCCATATATCTGAAAAAATGGCAATCCAAATATTACCATCAAATCCAGATAAAGAAGAAAACGAATAACAATCATAATCAGGTCGTTCATAATATTACTTCACTGTAAAGGTGTAATTACCGGTAATAGGGTGCGTATCTGAAGAAACCGCGCGCCAGTCAACACGATAAGTGCCAGCGGGTAAAGGCTCTCGCGGAATAATGACCATCGATTTAGGGTCAGCGCCTGGCGCCACTTTTGCCGCGACCGGCATCGGAGAATGTGATGACATGCCTTTCATACCCGTCATCGTTAATTTTGCACCTGAGAATTTCACGGTCAGATTTTCCGAGAAATTAAGCTGAATCTTTTCCGGGGCCGCTACGGCTGAATCAGCCTGTGGCACAGAGCTTTTTAATTCCGGATGGGCCATAGCAGAGAAAGCAACGCCCATAACGAGGCCACCTGTAAGAATGGCTTTATTTAAAATCGACATTTTATTTACCTGTTTAGTTGAGTGTTTTATATCAGTGCGTTAAAACCAGATTCTGGCTCCCGCCAGGAATACTACCTGATGGTCTTTCTCACCTTCTCTTTTCGCCATATCGGATGTTTTCCCGTAAAGTTGATTCCAGGAAACGCCTATATAGGGTGCAAACTCACGGCGTATTTCATAGCGCAGCCGGAGCCCCAGCTCTGTGTCAGTCAGTCCCCTGCCGCGACCCCGCGATTCATCATCCTGACTGTAGAAATTCACCTCATAGGATGGCTGGAGTATGAGCCGGTTAGTCAGTAAAACGTCGTATTCTCCTCCCAGACGAAGGGCTGCTTTTCCGCCATTACTGACAAAACCCGTAATTTCAGACTCAAAATTATAGAGTGCCAGCCCCTGAAAACCGACAGCAGCCCAGGTCCGGGCAGAAGCAGGTCTGAAATCCTGCCTGACACCCGCAACCAAATCCCACCATGGGCCAACCGCATGTCCCCAGAGTAACTGCGCTTCAGCCGCCTCCGTTTCCCCATTGCTTCGTTCACCTTCACTCTTTAGCCAAATCCGATCTGTGTCGCCTCCAATCCAGCTGTTAACACTCCAGCTGAAATTGTTGGTGTTATCCGACCGTTGCCATTCCAGTTGATCCAGCAGAACCAGATAATTAATCGCACTGTCGTGAATCGCATGCCCCTGTAAATTGCCGAATGCAGCCTTCCGGTCGGCATCGGTAACAGGCGGAATTGGCGTTCTGCTCTCAGTTACAATGGGCTCCATTGACGTCATCTCAGTGAAATTCTCATCTGCTGGCATCTGCATGGCAGACATGTCGTGCCCGGCGTGGGGATCTGCAGAGACGGAGCCCGCCGCAATAGAAAGCTGTGAGGTAAACAAACCGGCGACCAGAACAGGTATGGCCTTCAAATTTCTCTTCATTCGCATCATTCCTCCACCCGGACTTCACGAAACATTCCCATTTCCATGTGATAGAGCAAATGGCAGTGATACGCCCAGCGGCCAAGCGCATCTGCTGTCACTCTGTAACTGCGTTTTGTACCAGGGGGAACATCTATTGTGTGTTTACGAACCATGAAATTACCGTTTTCATCTTCCAGATCGCTCCACATACCATGCAGGTGAATGGGGTGAGTCATCATGGTATCGTTGATCAGCGTGATCCTGAGCCGCTCACCGTATTTCAGCAGCACCGGTGCGGCATCTGAAAACTTGATTCCGTTAAATGACCAGGCAAACTTTTCCATGTGGCCGGTTAAATGCAGTTCTATGGTACGGCCAGGTTCACGTCCGTCAGGATCCTCAAAGCGGCTTTTCAAATCCGCGTACGTGAGAACCTTTCTTCCGTTATTTCGAAGACCAATACCCGGATCATTTAATTTCGGAGAGACGCTCATCGCCTGCATATCAACCAGTGGGTTATCCGTTTCTGACGCAGGATGACTTTGCATACCCGGCATTCCGGCCATCCGGGAATGATCCATACCGGCCATGCTGCTGTGATCCATGGGCGCGGAGGATGTCCCGCTATCCGGAAGGTCAGCACCGTCCATAGACATCATCTCTCCGCTGTTATCCATGCCTCCCATCTGGCTGTGGTCCATTCCTGCCATATCATGTCCCATTCCCCCCATACCCATATCTTCCATGGTCAACAGAGGACGGGGGTCGAGGGGGGGAACGGCAGCACTTAACCCTTCTCTCGTGGCCAGTGTCCCTCGAGCGTAACCGGTCCTGTCCATGGATTGTGCGAAGATGGTATAGGCCTCACCCTGAGGCTCCACAATGACATCATAGGTTTCGGCAACGGCAATCCTGAATTCGTCAACGGTAACCGGGTTTACATACTGGCCATCTGCAGCCACGACCGTCATTTTCAGCCCGGGGATACGGATATCGAAATAGGTCATTGCCGAGCCGTTGATAAACCGTAAGCGTATCTTTTCACCGGGACGGAACAGTCCGGTCCAGTTTTTCAGCGGGGCCTGCCCGTTCATGAGATAGGTGTAGGTGTAGCCACTGACATCCGCGAGGTCAGTCGGATTCATTTTCATTTCAGCCCACATTTTCCGATCGGCAATGGTGGCTGACAGCCCCCTGGTATTCACGTCGCGGAAAAAAGAGCCAACGGTTGGTTTATTGAAATTGTAGTAATCCGACTGTTTTTTTAATTTTTTCAGCAGGCTGTGAGGATTTTCATCGGTCCAGTCAGACAACATGACCACATGCTCACGATCGTAAGCAAACGGTTCTGGCTCCCTGGCATCGATGATAATGGCACCGTATACCCCCTCCTGTTCCTGCAGACCGGAATGGCTGTGGTACCAGTAAGTCCCGTTCTGCTTAACCTTAAAGGTGTAAACGTAGGTATCATCAGGCTCTATGCCCATAAAACTCAGCCCCGGAACACCATCCATATTGGCCGGAAGAATAATGCCGTGCCAGTGAATGGACGTCTGTTCATTAAGACGGTTTTTGACCTTCAGGGTAATGGTGTCACCTTCTTTCCAGCGAAGAACGGGCCCCGGCAGGCCTCCATTGATTGTTTTGGCCTGACGCTCACTGCCCGTGATATTGACGGCCGTTTCACCAATGGTCAGGTCAAACTGAGTACCCTGCAGGGATGCGGCAACTGGCAGGCTCAGACTGGAACGCGCATTGAAACTCCATACGCCAAGACTTCCGGCTACGCCAGAGAGGGTTAACCCCTTCAGGAAAGTTCGTCGAGACGTTTTCAACAGCATGCGCATTCCCTTATTTAAAGTATGGTTACTGACAGAATTCGAGAACCGATTTAAATTAAATTACTGGTTCATCCACTTACAATGAAATGAATCTAGCACACCTTAAGAAACAAATTCATTACAATCGTGTAATGTACATAGCTGTATTACATTTACGTCATCTTCCCCACAGGTTGATTATTTTTATATATGATCATAAGGACATCTTTTATGTACCTCAGAAGGTAATTACACATGAATATATTAATCACGACCACTGCGTTTACAGCTTTATTTTGTGGGGCAGCTTTTGCTCAGTCCAGTGATATTGCCCATGAAGCACATCGATTTGTTAATAATGCCTCAGCCGTCAGTCATGTGAATTACTCGACGCATGAAAACTTACCGGACAGGGTTAATAAAAACAACACGCCCTCATTCTCTGAAATGAATGAACATGAAAGGGCCATTGTTGCTCATTCATTTATGAACAACAGCGCGTCCTATGCGCATCAGAAAATGATTGAGGAACATAAAAAAATGCTGTCCGGCAGTGATGCAAATTCAAAGACCTCGTCTTCTTCTTTTAACGAACTGAATGCCGGAGAAAAAGCCGCTCTCGTGCATGAGCAGGTCAATAATGCCGGTGCGGAAGCACATCAGACGCAGGCAAGAAAGCTTCGCGGGCTGTATTCGACCAGGTAACTGCAGGCGGGTTAGTGCTTAGCGTCAGGTGCGCAGCAGGGCTTTACTGACGGGTTACGTAGCAGGACATGAGCCCCATATTGCTCTGCCGTAACCTGTTTCAGTCCCGTTAATCATCACCGTCGGGCTGGTCATACAGTTCCCAGAGCTTCAGGAGCAAACGGGAAACAAGATATGTTACAAAAATGACGACCATCAACGGTGCTCCCGATTAACTGACAGATGACACGCCTCCTGAAAACCCCTAGCATACGCCGCAGTGTTCATGCTAACGGCGAATTCCAGTAAATGTATTCTACCGATGTCGTAAAAGAAAATGCCTACCTTTCAGCCACCCGCTCGGGGCTGGAATCGAACGAGATCGCTACTCTTCAGCGCTCCTTGCCTTCCCGGTTTAATCTGCGGCATTTGAAAAAAAATGAATCATTAAAACTCGTACTGCAAAAGAAAGCGGGAAAATCACGTGTCGTGGCCTATAAATTTACGTCCGGTTCATTTAATTACACGGCGTATCGTATATCAGATAAAAAGTTCTATAACCTTTCCGATACTTCCGGGAAAGGCAGTCTCGATTATCCGTTACCGGCCACAGCAAGACTCAGTTCGCCTTTCAATCCTGCAAGACTTAACCCGGTATCGGGAAAAGTGAGTCCCCATAATGGCATTGATTATTCCATGCCCATGAACACGAAAATAGTCAGCGTCATCGACGGAAAAATCACCCGGGCCGAATACAACAGCACCATGGGATATTTTGTTGAAGTAACAGGAAAAGCCGGTGTTAAAACTCGCTATCTCCACCTCAATAAAATACTCGTTACTAAAGGGGCCAGGGTTACCCGGGGAGGCGCTATTGCGTTATCCGGTAACAGCGGACGTTCATCCGGTCCTCATCTGCATTACGAGCTGGTCATCAATAACAATCCTGTTAACTCACTGGCGTTCCGGGCAGCGGCACCCGCTGATAACAAACTTGAACAGCATGCCTTTGCGCATGCCAGAGACTACGAACGATACCTGGACTGATAACGGGGCCGCGACGCGGCCCCGTCTGCCGGATTAATTTTTTTTATCGTTTTCACTTCCTTGATGTTGATGATCTCCATGCCCTCCGTGGCCGTGGAAAAGATGCATTAGCGGGCAGACCAGCAATAACAGATATGGCCAGTAACCTGCCACATGTGACCAGTGTTCGCGCAGGAGGGCAAATGCCGCGATCGCGGCGACAGCAATAAGCGCATAGGTGGTACTTTTCATACTGGACTCCTTCTGTTCGTAACAGCCCCTTCACTCAGTGTTATTTCCCGAGCCTGACACTTTTCAGACGCAACGCATTCACAATGACGCTGACGGAGGAAAGAGCCATGGCCGCCGCCGCAATAACTGGCGACAGCAGTATTCCATACACAGGATAAAGCAGGCCTGCAGCCACAGGCACGCCAAGTGCGTTGTAGATAAATGCAAAAAACAGATTCTGTCGGATATTTTTCATGGTGATTTCTGACAGATGACGGGCCCTGTTCAGTATCATCAAGTCGCCTTTGAGAAGGGTGACTCCGGCACTTTCAATTGCCACATCTGTACCCGTTCCCATGGCTATTCCCACGTCAGCCGCTGCCAGCGCCGGGGCATCATTCACACCATCTCCGGCCATCGCAACCACATGGCCAGACGCTTTCAGTCGGGTTATCACTGCTTTTTTGCCATCCGGCAGAATCCCGGCTTCAACCTCATCTATTCCCAGTTTCCGTGCGACCGCTTCAGCGGTAAGCTGGTTATCCCCGGTGAGCATAACGATGCGGATCCCCGCCTGACGCAAAGCTTTAAGCGCATCCGGCGTGGTTGCTTTCACGGGATCCGAGATAGCTATCAGGCCTGCAAGGTGCCCGTCTGTGGCCACATAGATAACGGTAGCACCTTCCATCCGCAACGTATCCGCAACGGCCTTTTGATTATCAATAACGATACTGTTTTCCTGCATAGCCAGTTCATTACCAATAACAACCCGTTGACCTTCGACATCGCCTGAGACACCTTTACCCGACGGCGCATTGAAATGAGTGACTGCGGGTATTGCGATCCCCTTTTCCTGTGCTGCTTTAACTACTGCCATACCCAGCGGATGCTGCGAGCCTTTTTCCACTGCGGCCGTTACACGCAAAAGAGATGTTTCCCCACCCGGATTGAGACTGATAATCCCTGTCACCGTCGGCGAACCTTCCGTGAGCGTGCCTGTTTTGTCGACAACCAGCGTGTCCACTTTTTCAAGACGCTCAAGGGCTTCGGCATTCTTAATTAACACCCCGGCCTGGGCTCCTTTGCCCACCCCCACCATTATCGACATCGGCGTGGCCAGCCCCAGCGCGCAGGGACAGGCAATAATCAGGACCGACACAGCCGCAATGAGACCGTGCGCCATCCTGGGCTCGGGCCCCCAGACAGACCAGATCATGAAAGCAACAACCGCGATAAGTATCACCAGAGGAACAAACCAGCCTGAAACGCTGTCAGCCATTCTCTGGATGGGGGCCCGCGAACGCTGTGCATCAGCGACCATCTGAACAATTCGTGAGAGCATCGTTTCATCACCGACTTTCTCTGCACGGATGATAAGACTACCTGTCTGATTAATCGTCCCCCCAATGACGGGTTCACCCTCCGTTTTGGTAACCGGCATAGACTCCCCGGTCACCATCGATTCATCCACGGTTGTTTTGCCTTCGACCACGATACCGTCGACCGGAATACTCTCTCCAGGTCTGATGCGGAGCTTATCGCCAGGCAGGACATCTTCCGCATTAATATCCGTTTCATGACCGTCATGATCCAGCCGCCTGGCGGTTTTGGGGGCAAGGTTCAGAAGTGCAGTAATGGTACCTGAGGTTTGTTCCCTTGCCCGCAATTCAAGGACCTGTCCCAGCAGAACAAGCACCGTAATAACAGCTGCGGCTTCAAAATAAATGGCCACCAGGCCATCCATGTTTCTGAACGATGCAGGAAACCAGGAGGGGAAGACGGTTGCAATGACGCTGTAAACCCAGGCTACGCCGGTCCCCATTGCAACAAGGGTAAACATATTCAGGGAGCGGTTACGTAACGACATTCCGGCCCGGGCGAAGAATGGCCAGCCACACCACAAAACGACAGGAGAGGCCAGAAGTAACTGCAGCCATGTGTTGTACTGTGGCGGTACTGTATTCCTCAAAGCGGGAAACAGATGAGAACCCATTTCGAGTATCAGAACCGGAAACGCCAGCAACAACCCCAGCCAGAAGCGTCTTGTCATGTCGCGAAGTTCATCACTCGTCCCCGTGGATGCCGTAGCTACGAGCGGCTCCAGTGCCATTCCACAGACAGGACAGCTTCCGGGACCACTACGGCGTATCTCCGGATGCATCGGACATGTCCACACACCTTCAGAAATCTCTTTCTCCGCCTGGCGGTGAGACTGTTTTATCTTATCAGGGCTGACTTCATGGTGGTCGTGGTGATGGTGATGTTCACTGGCATCTTCGGTAAAATAATGATCGGGATGGGCTTTAAATTTGCTCTCACAGCTGGCGGAGCAGAAATAAAGCTGATGGTCCTGGTATCGAATGCTGCTGTGCGCCTTGTCAGGCAGGATGACCATCCCGCACACGGGATCTCTCACCTTATGCAATGCGTGACTCTCGTCCGGGGATGATGTCTGCTCAGAAGCAGTCTGGTTGTTATGTTCCACTGCATTGTCATTTTTCACAGTAACTCTCCTTATGCATATCTGAAGCATTTTCTGTCTTCAGGATATGTCATGGATGCGATTACCACGAATGCCGCCGGCATAAGAGTGCCTGCTGCCGGCGTCCCGTTATCAGCCGTTCCGCTGACTATTCGATTCGCTGGAAGACTTTTTTACTGCCCTCCGGTGAGAATGCGATAACATCGTAAGCCTCTTTTCGGGCCCCCATCTCCATTCCCGGACTTCCTGCTGGCATACCGGGGGTGGCGAGACCGTATATACCCGAACCAGACTGCATGGCCTTATGTATCGTTGCCGCAGGCACATGGCCTTCAATGATCAAATTACCTACAACCGCGGTATGACAACTTCGTAGTCCAGCAGGAACAGCATGCTTTTCTTTCAGGGCTGACAGCGCCTGATCATTCATGACGTGAGTTCGCACTTCGAACCCGTCTTTTTCCATCGCTTTGCCCCACAGGGAACAACAGCCACAGTTTTCAGATTTGTACATATCAATGACTTTTTCACTCGCCATTGCAGGCAGTGACAGGCCGAGAGCCAGGGCCATTAGAACCACTTTTTTCATACTCACCTCTGTATATTATCGATATAAACCCTGACGTCAGGGTGAATCAGTGCAGAAGGACGCCCACTGGGGGCGCTCTTTCAGGGTTATGACACGCTTTTTTTATGTCTGCGCAGCCAGATTAATTTGTAGGCGGCAGGAATAATGAACAGGGACAGCAGCGGAGCCGTGATCATCCCACCAATCATTGGCGCAGCAATACGGCTCATGACTTCTGAACCTGCGCCGGTTCCCCAGAGTATTGGCAGCAGACCCGCAATGATCACCGCCACGGTCATGGCTTTCGGCCGGACACGCAGTACGGCACCATGATAGAGGGCTTCATCAAGACCTTCCGGTGTGAACGTCTCTTTACGGGACAATTCCGGGTGCGCTTCAATGGCATGACGCAGATACATCAGCATGACCACGCCAAACTCTGCTGCCACCCCGGCCAGGGCGATAAACCCGGTTCCGGTCGCCACTGACATATGGAAGCCCTGCCAGTACAGGAACCATATTCCGCCAACCAGGGCGAACGGCAGGCTCATCAGGATCAGCAGGGCTTCGTCAACCCGGCGGAATGCCAGATACAACAGGATGAAAATGATCATCACCGTCATCGGCACCATCAGCTTCAGTTTCTTGTTGGCATGCTCAAGCAGTTCAAACTGTCCGGAGAATGCCACACTGGTTCCCGGTCTCAGTTTCACTTTCTCGCTGATGGCCGTCTTAATGTCGTTAACCACCGACACCATGTCCCTGCCGCGGGCATCAACATAAATCCAGCTGGCTGGCCGGGCATTTTCCGTTTTCAGCATAGTCGGCCCTGAAACGACCTTAATATCCGCGACATCGCCCAGCGTGATCTGCTGCTTCATCGGGGTCAGGATCGGCATCTGTTTCAATGCATTTGGACTGTTCCGGTAATCCTGCGGATAGCGGATATTAATCGGGTAGCGGGCCACGCCTTCAACCGTTTCCCCTACCGTTGCGCCGCCGATGGCTGATGAGACAAACAGCTGCACATCACCGACAGTCATACCGTAACGGGACGCTTTTTCCCGGTTGATATCGATATCGATGTAACGCCCGCCTTCAAGTCGCTCAGCCAGGGCAGACACCACGCCCGGCACGGTTTTGGCTACCGCCTCGATACTCTGCGCAGTCGCATCAATATCGGCCAGAACAGTCCCTGAAACCTTGATACCTATCGGGCTTTTGATCCCGGTTGAAAGCATATCAATACGGTTACGGATTGGCGGAACCCACAGGTTTGCCAGACCCGGTAAACGGACGGTCTTGTCGAGTTCTTCAATTATCTTGTCAATCGTCATACCTGGACGCCACTGATCCTCAGGTTTGAGCTGGATCGTGGTTTCCACCATTTCAAGCGGTGCGGAATCCGTTGCGGTCTCTGCTTTACCGGTCTTGCCAAATACAGAGGCCACTTCAGGAACGCTTTTGATTAACTTGTCCGTCGTCTGCAGGAGTGCTGCAGCTTCTGCCGGAGAGACGCCAGGCAATGTTGACGGCATATACAGCAGGTCGCCCTCATTGATCTTCGGCAGAAACTCCCCACCCACCTGACTCAGTGGCCAGATAACGGTGAAAATGGACAAGGCCGCAACCAGCAGGGTTGTTTTTGGCCAGTGGAGGACCCGCAGCAGCAATGGATGATACGCTTTGATCAGCACCCGGTTCAGGGGGTTACTGGTCTCGGCAGGAATTTTTCCCCGGATCCAGAATCCCATCAGGATCGGAATGACAATGATGGCCAGCGCGGCCGCTCCTGCCATGGAGTACGTTTTCGTGAATGCCAGCGGGCCAAACAGACGTCCTTCCTGACCTTCCAGGGTAAAGATAGGAATAAAGGACAGGGTGATGATCAGCAGGCTGATAAACAGTGCGGGTCCCACTTCCACGGAGGCGTCGGTAATCACCTTCCAGCGGGTAGCGTTGTCAATCTGCTCACCCGGATGCTGATGATCCCATTCCTCAAGCCGTTTATGCGCATTCTCAATCATCACAATGGCGGCATCCACCATCGCACCGACGGCAATGGCTATCCCTCCCAGCGACATGATATTGGCGTTCAGTCCCTGGAAGTGCATGACGATAAAGGCGATACACAGGCCAAGCGGCAGAGAGATAATCGCCACCAGGGCAGAACGTACGTGCCACAGGAACAGGGCACAGACGATGGCCACCACGATAAACTCTTCGAGAAGTTTGGAACTGAGATTATCAATCGCCCGATCGATTAACTGGCTGCGATCGTAGGTGGTCACGATTTCAACGCCTTCCGGCAGACTGGCCTTCAGTGTCTCCAGTTTATCCCTCACTGCTGTGATTACATCACGCGCGTTTTTACCCGACCGCAGTATCACCACGCCGCCTGCGACTTCCCCCTGGCCGTTCAGTTCGGCAATACCACGCCGCATTTCAGGCCCGGTCTGCACGCGGGCAACATCCCGCAAATAAACCGGCACGCCATTCTCGCCTGTTTTCAGGACGATGTTATTAAAATCATCAATGCTCTGCAGATAGCCGCTGGCGCGGACCATATACTCAGCTTCGGCTATTTCAACGGATGAACCACCGGCCTCCTGGTTAGATGATTCAAGAGCCTGTTTCACTTCGGGCAGGCTGATCCCATACTGGGACAGTTTTACCGGATTGACCTGAATCTGGTACTGCTTCACCACGCCGCCAACCGAGGCTACCTCAGCCACGTTCGGGATGGTCTTCAGTTCAAATTTCAGGAACCAGTCCTGCAAAGAACGCAGTTCTGAAAGGTCGTGTTTTCCGCTGCGATCGACCAGGGCATATTCAAATATCCAGCCCACTCCCGTGGCGTCCGGACCGATTTCAGAGCTCACACCCGCAGGCAGTTTGCCCTGAACCTGGTTCAGGTATTCCAGCACGCGCGTACGGGCCCAGTACAGATCGGTCCCGTCTTCAAAAATGACATACACATACGAATCACCGAACTGTGAAAATCCACGCACGGTTTTTGCGCCAGGTACGGACAGCATGGTGGTGGTAAGCGGATAGGTGACCTGGTTTTCTACAATCTGCGGTGCCTGTCCGGGATAGCTGGTTTTAATAATGACCTGTACATCAGACAGGTCAGGCAGCGCATCGACCGGCGTGTTAATTATCGTCCATGTGCCCCAGATGCTGAGAAACAGTGCGCCCATCATGACCAGGAAACGGTTGGCGACAGAGCGCCGGATAATCCATTCAATCATCGTCGTCTCCTCAGTGCCCTGAATGCATATTTACAGGCTGCTCAGACATTGCTGGCATACTGTTTTCTGTTTTTTCAGGGTGGCGCATACGTTCCAGCGCACCCGTAATATTGGCTTCGGAGTCAATGAGGAACAGGCCACTGACCACCACGGTATCGCCTTCATTAAGGCCGGAGCCAATGCCGGACTGTTGCTGTGATTCATGCAGAACGTGGATCTGTTTCGGCACAAACTTGCCTTCATCATCAACAGTAATCACGCGCTGTTCTTTGCCGGTATCGATAACGGCCTGGCTTGGTATCAGCAGCATCTCCTGGCTTTGGGTATTCAGTTTGAGATAGGCATTCATACCCGGCTTGAGAAACTCATCCTTATTAGAAACCTGGAGACGGACCTGAAGCGTGCGGGTTGTCTGATCCACGCTGGGAAGAATGTTCCATTTTTCGACATGGAATGTTTTATCCGGATAAGCCGGTACCGAAATTTCAAACTGCGACGTATCTTTCAGCAAATAGGCGATAGATTCAGGCACTGCAGCGCTGATCCAGACCGGATCCATCCCCTGAATCTGAGCCACCACTTTATCTTTCGAAATATTCATGCCGGTGCGCAGGTCAAATGCAGTAATGACACCATCAATAGGTGCTTTAATGGTAAAACGGGTCTGGATTGTGCGGGTTGAACGCAGCCTTTGAATATCCTCTTCCGGCATACCAGCCAGACGAAGTCGCTCAAGAACCCCTTTTATCTGGGTTGGCGTACCGCCTGTACCGGATAAAAGCAGGAACTCACTTTGTGCCTCAACCCATTCAGGAATGGTGATATCGATAAGCGGAGTGCCTTTCTTCACATGATCGCCAATCGTCAGGGGATACACTTTTTCGACGAAACCGTCAGAACGCGCCTGCACAATGACAAACTGATACTCGTTGTAACTGACATTAGCCGGGATTGTCTGGGAATAATTCAGCATTCCTCGCGTAACTTTTTGCGTTTTTAATCCCAGATTCTGAACCTGGGTTGGATCGATACGGATCCCGCCACTGCTTTTATCGCCACTTTCATCAGCATATTTCGGCACCAGGTCCATATCCATAAAGGGAGATTTTCCGGGTTTATCAAATTTGGTATCCGGTTTCATCGGGTCATACCAGAAAAGTACCTTTTTCTCCGGTGCCTTTTGTTCTGTTTGTACTGTTTTTTGTGATGAGTTTAAATACTGCCAGGCAGTAACCGATATCAGCCCTCCTGCTATGAGGCTGCTGATAATTATTGCAGCATATTTTATCTTTAACGAAGCCATACAATTTCTCGCTGAAAAGTCAAAACCCCTGGCATATGCGCCTGATCATTAAATCACTATGATGACTTTATGAATGTTCAGGCGCACTGGTTATATCCGTTCCGGACTATCAATCAGGATTGCGTAACATTTATGCTCTTGAGCAAGGAAATATTGCCCTGCTGAATAAACGAGAAATCAACATGATTACCGGTTTTGAGGGTGTTAATATTGTCGTCTGCATTAACAAAAGTGAAGCGCATGGTCATTGCAGGCCAGCCCACCGCAGGAATTGCTTCGTGCGAAATGGTGATTTTTTTACTATTCATATCAATGTCTTTAATGACACCGGTGCCCTTGATAACCTGTTGTGCCGAAGCATCACTGGCAGTGTTCATATCACCATGCTGATGTGCTTCAGCATGAAGACCAGCAGAAAACATGACAGAGATAGCACCAAATAAAACGGCTTTAAGTGAGTTACGCATTTTTAATTTCCTGATATGTTGAATATAATTTACTCTACCCAACCGCCACCAAGCGCGGTAAACAGATTAATCTCGTTAACCTGTCGGGAATAGGTAAGGTCGAGAATGGCTTGCTGCGTAGTGAACAGCGAGCGTTCTGCATCCAGCACTTCTATGTAACTGACAGCACCACTTGCATACAATCCTCTGGCACGCTGTAGAGTTATCTGAAGTGAGTCAAGATAACGCTGCTGTGACTCAAGTTGCTGGCTAAGGCTGTCGCGCAGCGCAAGCGTGTCGGAAACATCCTTAAAGGCTGACTGAATTTTTTGTTCGTAATTAACCACCGACTGTTGCTGGCGAATTTCAGCCAGCTTCAGATTGGCTTTGTTCCTGCCAGCATTAAAAATAGGAATTTCAATTTTAGGAATAAAATTCCACATTCCACTTCCTGACGTAAAGAGGCTGGACAGCTCCGTACTGCTTGAGGAGAGACCACTGGTCAGGGTAATGGACGGGAAAAAAGCCGCTCGCGCTGCGCCAATATTGGCATCAGCCGCTTTCAACTGGTATTCCGCTTCCATAATATCCGGACGCTGCAGCAATATTTGTGACGACAGATTTGGTGGCAATTTTACTGGTGCGATCTCCCCACCTTTCATCCCTTTTTCTGACGGAACTGCGCGGTACGTTCCAAGCACCAGTTGCAGGGCATTGTTTGCCTGAGCCAGATCGCCTTCTCGTTTGGCTATTTCGGCGCGGGTACTTTCGATTTGCCCCCTGGCTTGTTCAAGCGCCAGAACGTTCGTACTCCCGGTCACCAGTTGTTGCTCAACGAATGCATAAGACTGTTCATAATTTTTCAGCGTTTCCCGCGCAATACGGAGTTGTTCGTACGCCAGTTGCTGGCTGAAATAGCTCTGTGAAACGTTGGAGACCAGCAGGATGTGTACGGCACGACGGGCTTCTTCGCTGGCAAAGTAGTTCTGGCGATCAGCCTCACTCATGTTCTTAAGTTTGCCAAAAAAATCGAGCTCATAGCTGAGTTCCAGACCCGCGTCGTACTCCTGCGTGGTCGGCTTGTCACCTTTCAGACTACCGCTGTATGTGATCCCGGATGAGGCATTCAGTTGGGGATAACGATCTGCATCCGTGACGTTGAACTGGGCCCGGGCCTCTTCAACCTTCAGGGCAGCCATTCTCAAATCACGGTTATTATTCAGGGCTTCACCGATCAGCCTGCTGACCTGGGGATCGACAAAAAAGTTTCGCCAGCCCGTATCCTGATAGCTGTTTACCGCAGGCGTCAGACTGTTTTTAGACAATGAAAACTGCTGGGGAACCGGAGCTGGCGGACGCTGATATTCAGGTGCCAGAGAAACACAACCTGCCAGGATGAATATGGTGCTGATGCTAAGTAATTTTAATTTGAACATAACGCTTCTCGTACAGGCAGACCTGGTAAATGGTTCAAACGAAGTCCAGAGTATTGATAGGGATACTTTACCGAACGCTCTCTGTTTGCCGGGTGACAGGATAATGACAATGTTGTCATTTTTGCTGTAATCCGTTGATAACGATCGTGGACGCAATAGAATGACATTAGCAGCCAGCCGGGGAGCAAGATGAAAATATTGATCGTCGAAGACGAAATTAAAACAGGTGAATATCTCAGCAAAGGGCTTACAGAAGCAGGGTTCGTAGTGGATCACGCTGATAATGGTCTTACCGGATATCATCTCGCCATGACCGCCGAGTATGATTTAGTCATTCTGGATATCATGCTACCTGATGTGAACGGCTGGGATATCATCCGTATGCTGCGCACTGCCGGAAAGGGTATGCCGGTCTTACTGCTGACGGCCCTGGGCACGATCGAACACAGGGTCAAAGGACTGGAGCTGGGTGCGGACGATTATCTGGTTAAACCCTTTGCGTTTGCCGAACTGCTCGCCCGGGTGAGAACTCTTCTGAGGCGGGGAAACACGATGATCACGGAAAGCCAGTTTAAGGTGGCTGACCTCTCTATTGATCTCGTATCCAGAAAAGTCAGCCGCGCCGGGAACCGCATTGTGCTCACCAGTAAAGAGTTCAGCCTGCTGGAATTCTTCATTCGCCATCAGGGAGAAGTTCTTCCCCGCTCCCTGATTGCCTCTCAGGTCTGGGACATGAATTTTGACAGCGACACTAACGCGATTGATGTCGCAGTAAAGCGACTCCGCGCTAAAATAGACAACGATTACGAGACAAAACTGATCCAGACAGTGCGGGGCGTGGGCTACATGCTGGAGATCCCGGATGCATAGCAAACCGTCCAGACGACCTTTCTCACTCGCTCTGCGGCTGACCTTTTTTATCAGCCTGTCCACAATACTGGCGTTTATCGCCTTCACCTGGTTTATGCTGCATTCTGTTGATAAGCATTTTGCCGAGCAGGATGTCAGCGATCTGCACCAAATCAGCACCACACTAAACCGTATCCTGCAGTCTCCGGTTGATCCGGATGAAAAGAAAATAAGCAAAATAAAGGAATCGATCGCCAGCTACCGTAACGTTGCTCTTTTGCTACTTAATCCCCGGGGAGAGGTGCTGTACAGCTCTGTGCAGGGGGCTGCTTTACGCTCTGCTGTGAGTTCAGCCGATTTTAGCGAGCATAGCCGTGCACGTGATGTCTTTCTCTGGACGGTGGAGGATCCTGCGAGACCGATGGATACCGGGTCCGGAATGAAGATGGAAACATACAGAATTATTGCCTCCTCTGGTCAGGCGATATTTCAGGGCAAACAGCAGAACTATGTCATGCTGACTGGCCTCTCCATTAATTTCCATCTCCATTACCTCGATGCGCTGAAAAAAAATCTGATTGCGATCGCTGTCGTGATAAGTCTGCTAATTGTTCTGATCATTCGCATTGCTGTCCGTCAGGGGCACCTGCCACTTCGTAATGTCAGCAATGCCATTAAAAACATCACCTCCGAGAATCTTGATGCGCGGCTGGAACCGACACGCGTTCCCATTGAGCTGGAGCAGCTGGTTATCTCGTTCAATCATATGATTGGAAAGATTGAGGATGTTTTTACCCGCCAGGCCAATTTCTCTGCCGATATCGCGCACGAGATCAGAACACCCATCACCAATCTGGTGACGCAGACTGAAATCGCTCTGAGTCAGGATCGAACCCAGAAGGAACTTGAGGATGTCCTCTATTCCAGCCTTGAAGAGTATAACCGGATGACAAAAATGGTCAGCGACATGCTGTTCCTGGCGCAGGCGGACAATAATCAGCTGATACCTGACAGGGTTCGGTTTGACCTCAGAGCAGAAGTCATGAAAGTCTTCGAGTTTTTCGAAGCCTGGGCCGAAGAACGAAATATCACGCTCAAATTTAACGGGATGCCCTGCCTGGTTGAGGGAGAGCCACAAATGTTCAGAAGAGCGATCAATAATCTGTTATCCAATGCCCTGCGTTATACCCCAGAGGGACAGGCAATCACCGTCTCAATAAGAGAGCAGGAGAGCTTTTTTGACCTTGTGATTGAAAATCCTGGGGAACCAATCCCTGAAGAGCATTTATCAAGGCTGTTTGACCGTTTTTATCGGGTGGATCCGTCCAGACAACGAAAAGGAGAAGGCAGCGGCATCGGCCTTGCGATTGTGAAGTCCATCGTGGAAGCACATCACGGAAGAGTGCAGGTGGAATCGGACGTACGCTCAACTCGTTTTATCTTATCCGTGCCCAGACTTGAGAAAATGCTTCCGGAAACCCAATACTTAGAATAAAGATTTAAATGACAAAGATGTCATTAGCCTGTCATGCAGCAAACAGAAGCCATTCGATATAATTAGTGCAACTTATCAGGAAGGCTGGATTGCTTCATCAATACCCGTCGTCAGAGTACGCCAGGAAATGAATATCCAGTCCTCTCCCGGAGAAATAAACACTGCCGAACCTGTTTCAGTTATGGAACTGAAAACACCGGTTGTACTCCCCCGGACATCACTAATTAAGAAATGGAGAGTTATCATGAAAAATATCGTATTAGCATCCTTGCTGGGCTTTAGTTTAATTTCTTCGGCCTGGGCCACTGAAACCGTGAATATCCATGAGCGCGTCAATAATGCGCAGGCGCCAGCTCACCAGATGCAGTCTGCTGCGGCTCCTGCCGTGATCCAGGGGACGGCTCCTCGTATGACCGGTATGGACCAGCATGAACAGGCCATTATTGCCCATGAAACCATGACGAACGAGTCGGCGGATGCGCACCAGAAAATGGTGGAAAGTCATCAGAGGATGATGGGAAGTCAGACCGTTTCCCCTACCGGGCCGTCAAAGTCATTCGCGGCAATGAATGAGCATGAAAGAGCTGCAGTTGCCCATGAATTTATGAATAACGGTCAGTCCGGCCCACATCAGGCCATGGCCGAAGCGCATCGTCGTATGCTCAATGCAGGCTGACGGCGATGGTAGTATCTTTGCAGTCCTGATTTCCTTGATAGATTTTTCCGTAACCGGATATATTGCAACATCTTTGCCCCCTACAGGGGGCATTTTTATCAGATTCTGCTACAGTTAACGGGTATCAACGCTAAAAGGATATTTTTTATGAAAGCCAGAAACACTTTATTTGCAGTATTAATGTTATCCCTGCCAGCGATTTCAGCAGAACATTCAGAAATGAAAATGACTGATATGTCTACCTCAGCTTCGTCACAGGAATATATGGCTGGCATGAAAGACATGCATGACAAAATGATGACTGCTGTAAATGAATCCGATCCCGACAAGGCTTTTGCGAAAGGCATGGTAGCACACCATGAAGGGGCAATAGCAATGGCTGAGACTGAGCTAAAATACGGAAAAGATCCCGAAATGAGAAAGCTCGCGCAGGACATCATTAAAGCTCAAAAAGGTGAAATTGAGCAGATGAATAAATGGCTTGATACTCAAAAGTAAAATTTGCAGAAATGTCACGATAAGCGTGATTTTACATCATTCCTGGACACAGGAGTCTGTTAATCGTTAAATAATTCAAACCCGATTAATTTCGGGTTTTGTATTTTTACGCGCCAAATCGGTAACTGCCAGGAAATAATGACATTCTCTGTAAGTAAGGTAAAAGCATTACTATTGAATAACATTCACCTGTTCTGTCCTTTATAATAGCGAATCAAATCCTCCAGAGATATATCGATAGCTACCTGTTTTAACAACTCCTTTCTCTCATTATATATTTTCTCAAGCATTTCTTCATATCCCTGTCCGAGGTGAATTTGCTTATGGCAATTGCAACACAGCGATATTATATTTTCTTCGACGTCAAGCGAAGTGTTAAAGTCATCCTGCCTGGACATAGGTACAATGTGATGAGGTTCAGTATAATTCAGGGGAGAGTTACGCCTTCTGAAGGTTGGGTGTTCGCCATCGACTTCACATCTGTAACCTGCTTTGTTCAGTGCATTTTTTGAAACCCCTTTACTTCTTGGGTACGAGACGCCATTTTTTACTTCTGTTGCATGTTTCTTTGGTTTAGCTTCCCCTGTATATTCAAATGTCTGCGCGACATCAAATGTATTATTCGCCTCCATGGCGTTGATCAACTCATCGTCTGAGTAATACTCATTGGTGGTTATTTCTTCCGACCCAAAAAAATCCAGTTCTTTAATTGCCTGAACAAGTTCATCACGAATAGTCCATAAGTATCTTTTTGGTTTTTCACCGGTTTCTTTACTCTTCATGACTGTAATGAATTTTGTGCCGGGTGCTATATTGCCGATCCCTTTAACTTCAAATCTGCCAAGCTCTTTTTGAACTCTACCACCGAGCCCGTTAATAACGCCATTAGCACTCATACTGTGCTGTTCGTACTTTTTGCCTATATCGAAACATGTGCAGGAATGATTTGGTTCAATATACCATTTTTTTAACGCCTCAATACTTTTAGAGTCAAAAACCTTTTCATTCATTAACAGAGCTTTCCATTCTTCCACACTGATATCAATGTCGCAGACGTACTCCCCGTCAATTACCTGGCAAATCTTATTGATCACGATCATCCCCCTGTAATAAAAAATCATCACAATACACAGTTCGTTACCCGGTATGAGTGCGGCCGGGTAACATCTGCAGTATGCCATATTCACAGCTCAGGTAAATCAGAAAAACTATTTTTATAGTACCACAAATGAAATTGTTTCATAAATGACAGAATCTCAGCATCCATAACCAACCATTCCATGTTTTCAGCCTGCCCCAGATATAGTGGACAGATAATTCTGCTCATTATCCGCGACGATGAAACAGTCTCCGGTCAACAAAACCGTACAATACTTTCAATGATCTGCACTTTTAACTGCACAAGCGACATACCATTCAGAACTTAAAAAGTTAACAATGTTTTCATACTGGCGTGTATGCCACATTATTAGCATTTTGCGAATAAAAATAACTGGCATAATTGTATTTAATGATAATGTTACATATTGTTAGCCAGGTTCCGGAAAGCGAGAACCGGAACCGCACCTGTCCAGCCGGTATTCCCGTCGATGACCCTCGCTTTTTACTGATTTGTGCCCGACTGAGAAGTCGGTAACTCAGTTTCGGAATCGGCGCAGATGAGTTTCGGGAACAAAATAAATGTTGCCGCGTGCCCGTGAGCATGCCACGTACAGCCTGTTACGGGACGACGGTGGAAGGGTTGCCAGTTCCTGACGGGTCAGAAGCTTCCAGTGGGAGGATCCCATCACAATGCAGACATCCTGAAAGTGATCGAGCCCTTTACTGGCGCCCCAGTTCATGGAATAGCAGCCGTAACGGTGATGTTCACGATAGAAGAGCTTAATCACCGTATTATCGGCGTGCAGGGTGGCTGAGCGCTCTGTATCTGCGATCGTTTCAATCAGGGAGGCATGTATCCCATGGGCAGCGATACGGATGTTCAGTTGCCCGGTGATAAACTCGCACACTGAAGCTGAGCAACGCCATGTCCGGTTGAGCGTGTCCCGGTCAACCGCGAAACCTGCTGCGTCGAAGCGGGCCTCATATCGCGTGATGTCGTCGTGCAGCGTTGAATTAACGTTGCCGTCATGGCTTGTATCAAAGGTATGCTGATAAAAATCGCCGCAACAGAGCACAGTGATTTCCGCGCGGCAGAGCTCCAGCAGAAAATTAAAGTCATGTCCGGCAAAGTCCTGGACTTCATCGACAAGCAGTTCATCATAGTAACGGGCAAGCCGGATACGGATATCCGGCAGCAACCCCCGGGCTGTCAGTAAATGTGCGAGCCTCCGGTGATACAGCCGTCCGGCGGGATCCTGATAATGCCGGGCATTCGTGCGCGGTATTCTGGGTGGGGGCTGGTCGAAGCTCAGGCCACGCGATGCCAGCTGCTCCTGCAGGAAAGGCCGGAAGCAAAAACCGTGCAGAAACTCAAACCAGGTCATCACCCTGATCCCTTCCGGGATAAAGCCAAAACGTCTGATAATCTGTGCCCGCAGATGCGCTTCATTATTCACGGTGAAGGTCAGGAGCAGCGTCCTCCTGTCCTCACTCAACCGTCGTATCAGCAGCGTGGTCTTGCCCGAGCCGGCAACCGCAAATATCACTCTCTTATCCATGCCAGTGCCTCCTGAATATAATCAGGTACGGTCAGCTCTCCGGCGTGCAGCTGTAACAGCCGGAATGCTGCTTCTGCCTTATTGGCCAGCATGTATTCCTGCACCGTGAGTGTCCGGCGGGGTCCGCGGAAAAGCGTATCACACAGATCAGCGTTATCCTGATACAGGCTGATTTCAAATGTGGATCGGGTGTTATCGCGATCAGCAAATACCCGGGAGCGGGAACAAATCACGTCAGCATAGCGTTCATCGCAGTTTTGCTGATAGTTGCCGTCATTATCACGAAGGGCCGCGACGCGATTTTCCAGAAGACGGGCCAGTTCAAGATAACGACGGAAACTCGTTCCGCCGATAGCGATGATGTGAACTCCGTCTTCCTCCGGTGCCCTGCCATACAGGCGGCGATAAAAGGCCTCGATCAGAATAAACTCAGCATCCCCCTCCACGAGCAGCACACGTCTGGCCAGCGCAAATTCCAGTACGTTATTATCCGGTGCTTTCATGAAGAAGGCGGCAGTCTCAGCGGAAAGTTCATTCATCAGTACCGGCCGGGCAGACCCGAGGAGGATTGCCTTACGCAGATCGAGGCGGGAGGAGATATGGCTGCTGTGTGTGGCAATAAACACCTGCGTCTGCCGTTCAGTGGCAAGCTGATTAACCAGCCTCTTCATACTGACATGGCTGAGATGATTTTCCGGCTCCTCAAGCAACAGTACGTGGAGCTCTCCCTGCTGCTGATGCCGCTGCAGCGCAAACTCCGTTTTGATGAAGCACTGCCTTCCTTTTCCACGGTGACGAATGGAAATACCGTCCTCGGTAATGTCCAGATTCGCCTCAAGCCCTGATTTAGCACCGGAACGCACGCCAAACTGATACGTTTCCAGCGTGTCGTTTATGGCTGACAGATGCCGGGTGCAGAAGTGCATTTTCTGTTGCCGGTAACTGTTTTCAAGCCGGTACCGATCGGCCACCGGCACATTGACGCTGTAAACTGTGCGCGTATATTCCTGTGCGGCGTGCTCGTTATCGATGCGTGCACTGTCTAAGAGCAGATGGCGCAGATAGCGTCTGAAGCTGGCGAAATGACCACCGGAGAAGGTGCTGAACCGCACGGAATAGTATTCATAGGGAAAATTATCGGGATCCTGCTGTAGTACATTGTGAATATCCTGGCCGTATTCCTCCGTCATTGGTGCAATACGCATTCTGAGACCATCCGCATTGATACCCGCCAGATTTTGCCTGCCGTTCAGGTCAGGATCTCCCCCATTACTCAGGAAAACGTCAGCTGTCAGCACGGGTAACTGATCGGCGCGGCGCTCACCTTCCTGAAACTGCCTTACTGCTGACTGGGACAGGAGCGATTCCACACCCAATGCCTCGACCCGGTGCCGGCTGTCACTCAGCACAAGGTCAAGGGCCAGCAGAATCGTGCTTTTCCCGGACTCATTGTCCCCGACCAGAATGTTACGGTCATGAGTGAAGCGCTGGTCCAGTTCCGGAAACTTTTTAAAGTTTTACAGCATAAGCCGCGTGATCAGAGGCATCTTTTATTCCTTTATATACCGCTGACTGAAAGAGTGTCCGGCTGCGCCAGACCGCCTGTTTTGTTTTACAGCGTTATCTTACCCAGTCTTCCAGCACAAGACCCGGTACCCGCTCAAATTCCCGCGTATTATTCGTCACCAGCACGGCACCGGCGGCGATGGCGTGCCCGGCAATGGCCGTGTCGTTCGGGCCGATCGGCGTCCCGGCCATTCGCAGCGCCACCTTAATCTCCGTGGTGGCGTCCACCGCAGCGCGATCCCAGGGCAGGATGGCATCGAGGCGGGCGCAGAACGCGTCGACCAGCTCGACGTGGCGCGGGGAGGCCTTCGGGCCGGTGGCCCCGAAGCGCATTTCAGAATAAGTGATGGCCGAGACAACGATGCGCTGGCCGCGCAGCACCGCCTGCTCCAGGCGCTTCAGGACGGCTTCCGGCTGCTCGCGCATGATGAACGAGCAGATACAGGTGTCGAGCATATAGGTCTTGTTCACAGGTTAAATCGTCCTTCGTCGCTGACAACGTCCTCGCGCTCCGCCATAAAGTCCGGGTCTGCCTTCTCGAACTGCGCGAACGAGCCCCAGGTCGGCCGGACGGGACGCAAAATAATGCTGTCCCCTTCCCGGACGATCTCCAGCTCGCTCACTCCCTCAAAATCCAGATCGCGGGGCAGACGAATGGCGCGGTTATTGCCGTTTTTAAAAATGGATACAGTTCTCATCATTTCCTCCTGGCCGACCGGCCTGTATGACTATGTTCAGTATATGCAGATGCAAAGCATATGTATAGTCATAGCATATGCAGATGGTAAGTATATGCGTATGCCACACCTATGCAGATGCCCGGCATATGGATATGTTGAACCTATGTTGTATTCTCTCTTTTCCCGGTCAGATCCGAAAAAAGCTAAAGCCGGATCTTAACTGGCTAATTAGGTAACGAATTTACCGACTGCCATGACTCTGGTTGTGTTGATAGAGGAGACTTCAGCTTCTAACTCTGCTGATGAAGCCCAGGAGCGACACCTCGCTCTGAGCAAGTAAGACAACGGAAGGGTCTGAAGTATGAATTGACCTGCAGAATAGCAGGTCAATTTTATTGAACGTAAATTAGATGGTGATACCGGCTATACATATACATCGCATATTTGCCAGTCAGCTTACTGAACTTTTCATCGACAGCAACATCAGGACGTTTTCCAGATGACAGCTATAGTGAAAATGATCACCAGACCGGCGAGAAAGCAGAGCGAAAGCGGAATTTTATCCTTCAGTGTCAGGTTCAGTTCTTCTTCAACCCATGCTTTCTCAAATTCACAGTAAAATTTATAATGTGCGTACCAGTTACTTCCGAAGATCTGTTTGCTAATGACTGTACCGTAAAACCGGGACATGATAGCGTCGATGGATTGCTGTGTATGCTGATAGTCAAAGTTTGCATCGCTTTTCACGTTGCGGTATATGACTTCAAGTTCATTAAAAATTTTGGTCTGCTCAATCCCCGCGCTTCGGCGACAGGTTGCCCGACACAGCGGTGCAGTGGCTGACGGATAACGGTTCAGCGTATACCGCGTATGAAACGCGGAGGTTCGCGAGAGAGCTGAATCTGGAGCCCTGCACAACAGCGGTGAGCAGCCCGCAGAGTAATGGCATGGCCGAACGGTTCGTGAAAACGATGAAAGAAGACTATATCGCGTTCATGCCAAAACCGGATGTGAGAACAGCACTGCGAAACCTTGCAGCAGCGTTCACGCATTACAACGAATGGCATCCGCACAGCGCGCTGGGATATCACTCCCCGAGGGAATACCGGCGGCAGCGGACATCGTTAACTTAAGATACAAAAGCTGTTCGGAGATGGAGGGTCAAGATCACAGATTTATTGCGCAACTTTTAAGCAATGCATGTAATGCGGTTTTTTACTCGCTATTATAGAACGAATATTGATTTTTTGCTGGGCGATCGCCCCCTAAGGTGTGCACCAAAACAAAGGCACTCTTTTTTTTAAAAAAAACAGAGTAAAATGTTGCGTGGTGCCGACATTACAAAACGAAAGATTATGTTATAATCGGGTTATTATTGATAATGTTTCGCATTACAATGTGTAACCAGATATCTGCATTTGGGTGGAGATAGCTTAAGATGGATAAAAAATATGATTTTTCGCTCAGCTATGAAGCCTTGACACGAGTATGTGAAAATGCAATATGTGAACATATTCGCAGAGCAGGTTCTCTGGAAGGGTTAGGTTTCGCACTTGAATATACCAAGGCCTATGCCATCCTGGAAGTATGGTCTCTGCTGGCAGCTACTGGCGATACATTTCCAGCTCTCATTGAGAAAGACAGAATATATCTGTTGCAGCTAATTTCCGGGAAAAATAATATAGAGCTACATTAGATCATATATTATTTGGCAGATCTTCTCAGTTTTTACTTAACGCACGGCAGAATCAGTGAAGTGAGGAAAAGAAAATTTGTTGTGCAATAATAATTCTGATTATTCTGGTCAGTCGGATTGGCCGTAGATTTTCAGTATTCTTGTGCAATGACAAGACGGGATAACTACCGTCATCGCGCCCTGTCTGGAATCAATGACTTCAGTTTTAGATATAAAGACACATTAGATAAAAGTGAGAACAACTCGTCCTGTATAACATGAGGTAAAGTATTTATCATTAACTTACTGTAACTACATTTATACCCGAAAGCTATTCTCTTTGAATCTACTTTAGATTTCTATTATTCCTGATTGCCATAGGCTTTTTTACAGTGCCCTGTGATTTCCTTGATTTCACTTTATATTTTATTATCATCCCATATAATAAAACCAGCGAAATAGATAAAACAACATAGAATAACATAAAAATACCTGTGTTAACAATTAAAAAGGGATATTAGGTCGAGTCCGTGAGGGATTTTAACATATGTGCGAATTGATACAACTCATATGTGCTAGCAAGTTTCATCTTTTTCTTTATTTCTTTTATATGATATTTTATAGTATTGACAGTAACTTTGTTTAGTGAAGATATTGTCTTAAGATCTAGTCCATTCGCCAGTTGAATAGTAATTTTGACTGTTTTTTAGATAAATTAATGCGTACACGTTTTTCAATCTTTTCTTCCTGAATTGAACAAGATTGCGAATGTGTGTAATTTACCAAACCATGTTTGATAGTAATCATTAGTTGCTCAAGAGTATTATTTTTCATTGAGAAAGTAAAAGTGTTATTCTCAAATCGTTTTACATCATCAAAACAAAAGCCATCAGTATAATCATGCAATATAAACAAAATCCTGGCTGGTTTACATTTCATAAATTTGGCATTAGGTAAGAATAATTCACCCGACAGGGTCTCATAAAACACAACATCTTTACCGAGCAGGTAGTCATCATTTTTCTTAATTATGAATTGAATGTGCGGGATTGCTATTTTTTTAAAAATGTTAATTATTGCTTCATAAGTGAAAGCATTCTTAGTAATGACTGATACTTTTACTTCAAACATCTTTCGAAATGATTCGTTGCCAACGTTATTGGATTTTACTATTTACAGCCAGATAATCCCTTTGATGAATTATCACTGATTCCAGAAGGTCGTCGTTGAATGAAACATCCATGTAATCCAAATAATGTTCTCATCAATACGTAATCGATTACATGACCTATTTAGTGAATAAACCATGTTTGAAATTGAGATACTCCACACTCCTCTTGCTCAAGCATTCGCCTTCATTAATTTGAATGTGACAATGTATCCCTGCATCGTAACATTTCTGATACCATTCGCCGATTTGTAATGCGTCTCCTTCAAGTTTCACTATTTTCCTTGTGTTTGTCCATAACTGTAGACAGTTTGTTTTATTCAAACGAATTACGTATGCACAGCGGAATACAGAATATGTTTTACCATCTATCTCGATACTATGCGCAACTTCCCTCCATGAAGCCATGGTGTGGGGTAATACATGACACTCTCTAATCCTTTTTTTATCCAGTTCATCATTCTTCTCCTTCTCAAGTAAAGGCTGTGCTATAAGTTTACCCGTTTCAGTTAGTTCGACAGCAAGTTGCAAATTCCGTGCTCTCAGTGTATTGAGAAATCCTGCTTCTTCGAGCTTTCTGCATGCAGCTCTTAAGTTTGAACCATATACCGGTTTTTCCCCTCCTTGTGCTAGCACTCGTTCAATATCCTTAGTGGCTACTGGCATATGCTTACGCTCATCCAAAGCGGCAAGTACAATGAGTATTCTTTTCTGTAACGTAGACATTCTACGTCCAGATTTACCGATATCTGGCATACTATGTAATATCCTTCTCCAGCGTAACTATAGGCTAATGTTACCTATTAAAAACACAATCAATAGAACCCTAATTGTTATAAAAAGAATGTTAAGATTGCAAATTATTTATTTTAAATTTACTGCAACAGATGTCATCGATATAATAATTTATAGTGATCGTTATAAACCTGCAGTGATTGATTAGAGTCTTGGTTTTTTAATTCACTCCCTGTTTTTATTGGTTTTTGTTATCATTAAAGATGCAGTGATTGAATTAACCATCACCACCTTATTCATGTCTTATGGGTTATCTCCTTTTACTAATGAATGTCCTTCTGATTCTCCTTCTGTCTCTTATGTATGAAAGCAGGGATACAATTGAAATAACGAAAAGAACGATAGCTATCCCTAGGAAAAACAGAGTTTCCATTTTATCCTCACATGATGATGTTGTAGATGTTGTTGTTTTCCAAAATTCACAGCGGGAGTAATATACAACAGGAGTAAGAAAAATCCTATTGCCTGTGGAATGAAATGTGACAATTATTTCACTATCCAAAATCATTTAGCTAAAAAACAACCAGCCAGTCTAAGTTTCTCTCACATGGGGTAAACATGCCCCGTACAAGCCATACTTATCATTTTTTTTCAAAATCGTTGCTGTAATAGTTACTGTTCTGCTATAAAAACATAATACTTTTTACTATCTGGTAATACTTTCTGGCTAATTCAGGGTATGAATAGCTAATTTTATTCTAATCCATTCAGTGTCATGGAGCATGAATAATAAACAAAAAACCTTTTTCATTCATCGTATGTTATCACCTTGCTGATGTAGATTTGTAACCATTATAAATGGTAATAAAATGAATAGGTTACACATGGAATATTACCCTAATGAATTTATTCTTGCATTGTTAGCTTTACTATAAGGTTTGGTTATGGATCCTCTATCGATTATTCATAAAACTAATGAAGAAAAAAATGACTGCATTGTTTGTTTTTTGATTGTATCATTATCATCAATATTACTTTTATTGTGCTTTTTTTCTGAAGGTTTAAGTCGGGCAACACAATCATCTTTGTTACTAACACAGATTCTGGTTAATTTTTTAGGTTGCTACTGCTTAGCAAAACGTCGAATAAAAAAAGGGTTAATTGATAGTTCATATAAAAATTTACTTTCCTTCAAAGAACATAACTACAATAATTCAACATCAAAAGGTATCATATATATTAAGTTAAATGACAGATTTTTTATAAATTCATTTCATAGTGATTCGAATATATTTTTAAGTGCTAACCTGGTTGAAGGAAAAAAGATAACGGATATATTATACAGCCCAGTTATCAGTATAGATAATTGGCTTTCAGAACTGAAATATGGTTTAATAAGAAACAGCAGTGATTGTTTTTTCTCACTCGATAAATCTATTAATTTTAAAGTTGAGATGATAGCGTGTAAAACGTACGTTCGACGAAATGATTTTATTTGTTTATTATTAATCGTTACAGACGATCATATTAAAAATAAATCTGTCATCATTTCTAGTGAAGATAATGAAGTAAGATATAAAGAAAATATTTGCAAAAATATTGAGCAGTCTTTATCAAAAGTAAACTTTAGAGATACTGTACTAATTATATCACAGATTTCTGTACGAAACATCTCACTGATCAGTGAGGTTTACGGAAGGGATGTCATTACTTCAATTATTGAAAACCTCTGTAAGGAATTGTCTGCAGAATGCTCAGAAAATGATTTTGTTATTAAAAAAGACAACGATACTATAATTTTCTCGTTGCAATTGAAGCGTGTTGAATATCACACAAAAGATATTATTCAAAACAGAATTGGATTTTTTTTCCAGGAATTACAAAAATCCATCACAGGTAATGATTCATTAGTTAAACCGATCATATGCGCAGGTTGCCTCATAGTTAACAACTGTAATATCTCAGGATCAAATATAATAAGTCATGTTCAAATTGCCTTCTCTCAAACTTACAGAATAGATAAAGAAAATGTAATATTTGGTAGCGAAAGCTTATATAAAGAACACGAAGAGAGAATTATTATGCTTGGTCTGCTAACTGAAGCAATTCGCGAAAACCAATTTGTTGTTTATTATCAACCTAAATATAGTTTTATTAATTCTGATGTATCCGGCGCAGAAGCATTAATACGATGGTATCATCCAAATTATGGTTTCATACCACCAGACAATTTTATTCCTTTTGCTGAGAAAGTAGATTTAATACATTCTATAACTGCAATGGTTATCACAACGGTCTTCAGTTTCTCACAACAGGTGAATAGCATTTCTTTCTCGATTAATTTATCTGGTAAGGATTTTGAAAATAGTACCCTTCTTAATCATATAGACAAAATGGCTGAACTATATGAAGTCAATCCTTGCAGAATAATTTTTGAAATTACTGAGAGCGTAATGATAACTAATCCAACTTTAGCTTTAAACAACCTGACTAAACTTAAAGAAAAAGGATATAAAATTCACATTGATGATTTTGGGACTGGATATTCCTCTCTCAACTATCTTAGAGAATTTCCATTTGATGCGATTAAGTTAGACAGAACTTTCATTAGTGGTATTGCTTACGATGCACGGGACTTATCTATTGTAAGAAGCATAGTGTCTCTTGGAAAAGCTTTCAGTTTAGGTATAGTAGCAGAAGGTGTGGAAAATAATGAACAGTTTGAATTGCTTAAAAATATGAATTGCGATGAATTTCAAGGTTATTATTATTCGGAGCCTTTGTCAGGTGATCAACTGATTGATTTTTTGAGGGGCCAAAAAAAATAGGGCTGTATGCCCTATTTTTTCATATACTATCGTTTTCCCTTTTTAATTTCATACATTCTTTCGTCTGCATCCTGCATGATAGCAGAGCGTTCAGTATGAATTTTCTCATCATATTCAATAATCCCTGCAGAAAAATCTATGTTGTATTTTTTTTGAGAATTAAGATTGTAGCTGGTAATCCCGGCCCTCAATTTATGAAGGAATTCTTCTGCTTCTTTATAGGTTGACTCGGGTAATAGAACACCAAATTCATCACCTCCTAATCTTGCAACAACGCTTTTTGAACTACTAAGATCTTCCAGCATATCTGCAAAATTGCAAAGTACTTCATTACCTTCTGAATGACCGAAGTTATCATTGATTGGTTTAAAATTATCGAGATCTATGATCAGAACACAGAATGTTTTTTTCTTTTTTTTGGCTTTTCTTAACGATTCATCCGTCATTAGGGCGAAAGAACGCCGGTTACATATACCTGTCAAAGGATCAGTAGTTGCTTCGTTTATTATTCTAAACTCATCCTCTACGATTTCTGCTAAATCTTTAAGCAATAAGAAGTCATCTCTGGTTAATACTCTTGGTTCTGTATCAATAATACATATTGTTCCAGCTATCTCACCATCTGGCAGTCTTACGGGATGCCCTGCATAAAACCGGATATAAGGATCATTTTTAACTAATTTATTTTCTTTGAATCTTGGATCAAGGATTGCATCGGGCACTATTAATGGTTCACTAAGATCTACTGCTATTGTACAAAATGAATCACTTCTATCTGTCTCTTTTATCTTCAGCCCATAACATGACTTAAACCATTGCCTGTCTCTATCAATTAATGAAACAAGTGCTATTGGTACATCAAAGAGTTTGGTGGCAATCCTCGTCAATCTGTCAAATCGTTCTTCAGATTTTGTATCAAGGATCCCCATAGAATACAATGATAATAACCTGTTCTCTTCTTTATGGTTTGTCATAATTTTCATCTTGAGTGGTTATTGCAGGGTAGTGTTGGTTATCGCTATCTTATCAGAATTGTCCTGGAACTCAATAATCCCAATATCTCATAATCATATAAAACTTAACAAGTTTCCAATACATCATGATGAATAGTGAACTGTTACATCTAATCATCTGTGACCTGAAGCGCTCATTATACACTTCCATGTATTCAGAATGCATAATGATTTGTATATTAAAAATCGCCATAACTTACAATGACTTATTTTTTGTGGCACATTTAAAGCGCATCTGTTCAAATAAATGTAAAGACATTAATGCTTGATCTTCATGGTTTCTTATGAAAACCAGTGGCTGAAGAAACGTATGGCAGTTCTGAATCTGAACAAGACGAAACGGCATGAAAGGCTCAAGAAAATTGTCCAGGAAGGTGCATAGTTTCCTTATCCAATATTTTCTACTGAGGGTATATTGTATCAGCTTAAGACAGGAACTGTTGATACAGAACAGAAAAGTTCAACACAGCCTGAATCTGCGCGACGCTAAATTTTTTCCTTCTGGCGAACCAACAAACAGCCCGTTTATAGATAGATTCTGCAGACGACAAAAGGATTACCCCCTGAAATTGCACTGACTTGTCACCTGAAGATGTGCAGGACAAGCCAGATTACTCTGACAAGGGATACCATCGTAATTTAGCAAAAACACCTAAGACCTAAACGACAGCTAAGTACATAGTGCCGGACGGATCATGATTTTTTATTTAACTTACGGACTTCATTTTTCAGCAAATATCTTTTCTCTTCTGTTGTAAACTTATGAAAGCGTTACGCGAAATCCCGCAAGGTTACAGGGGTGTACCAGGCCGGAAATCGCGTAGCGCTCTCTTCTCTTCTTTTTCCTGCCTAACATGTACATCCTGGCATTACTCCAATTCTCCCAAAAACCGTAAAACAGCCCTCAGCCCGCGTCATGACTGGCTTCATGGAGGATCTGAGCAGAAAAAGGATCCTTTACGCATTTGGTTTTTCCCGCAATAATGCGGGATAAGACAACAAAAGGATCCGCGCGCTGCGATTTATTGTCATGGCAGGATCGGCCCGTCAGGTGCAAAATACCTGTATCCATAAACAGTGCGTGCGCTACGTGAAAAATAACTCATGAACAGCATCATTTCCCTGCAGAATTCACCAGAACGCGTCTCCCTGCTGCCGATCGCCCCGGGCGTTGATTTTGCGACCGCGGTGGCACTCCGGCGGATGGCCACCTCAACAGGTGCCACGCCGGCTTACCTCCTGGCGCCGGAAGTGAGCGCCCTCCTCTGGTATATGCCTGACCAGCGTCACCACATGTTGTTCGCCACCATGTGGAATACCGGGATCCGTATCGGTGAAGCCCGGACGCTCACCCCGGAATCGTTCGACCTGGATGGTCTGCGCCCGTTTGTTAGGGTGCTGTCGGAGAAAGTGCGCGCGCGGCGCGGGCGGCCACCAAAAGATGAAGTGCGACTGGTGCCGCTGACGGATGCCAGTTTTGTGCGTCAGATGGAAAGCTGGATGGTCACCACCCGCCCCCGCCGGCGTGAGCCGTTATGGCCGGTCACGGATGAGACAATGCGCAACTGGCTGAAACAGGCGGTGAAGCGGGCTGAAGCTGACGGCGTGCATTTTTCGATCCCCGTGACGCCGCATACTTTCCGTCACAGCTATATTATGCACATGCTTTATCACCGGCAGCCCAGGAAGGTCATCCAGGCACTGGCCGGGCATAAGGATCCGCGCTCGATGGAAGTCTATACCCGGGTATTTGCGCTGGACATGGCTGCCACCCTGGCCGTTCCCTTTACCGGTGATGGGCGAGATGCCGCGGAGATCCTTCGCTCCCTGCCCCCGGCCGGCTGAGATTGACGGCCCTGGCATGACGTCCTGTATTCAGCTAATACGAAATACAGGAGCAGAGCGCATTCAGTGCCCCTCCCTGCTCCAGCACACCAGGACATCATTCGGATGACTGAACAGCCGTGGTCTTGCACGGTGACCTGCAAGCCTGCAGGCATCGACATACCGCAGACAAGACAGGACACAGGCCGTACATCCCACAGTGTATTGTTTCCTGAAAGCTCAGTGAATCATCCCGTTAATTGCGAAAGTCATTCACCCCTGTGGCTCACTCCCTTCTGCCATCGGTCTCCTGTTCGCATTTAGCAGTGTGAAGCTGGCGCCGGGTTATACAGACAGCTGCAGTCTCATCCTGCCGGGCTAAACCTGCAATACACAGGGGAACGGATACCGTCAGGTAACATGACCGTCTCAGCATCCGATTGAGATTTTCGTAAGGGGTATAGAGCTTTACTGAAAAATTGACTGTGGCATGTTAACACGTGTGGAGCAGTGCACAGACCTGGGAATATCGCCGTTAAACCCGCATACCGTAGTCAATATCTGCGTATCACGGCCTGAAATCACATATGACAGTCAATATTGTTCGATCATGGCAGACATGATGGAGAACACATATTGACTGCGGTATGCGTGATGCATATCACAGTCAATGGAATGTCCTTAGCGGCATCCGGCAGTCATGTTATGCATATCGCAGTCAATTTTCTGGCTTCATCGCTGAGAGAGCTTCGGCCAGTTTAAGGGGATCGATGCCAGCAGCCTTCAGCGCCTTAATGACTTCGTCATAATTTTGCTCTGGCGCCTTCTCTTCTTCCTCTTTGCGCGGAACCTTCACAGGACCACTGATGAGTTTGGGGTTGCGATAATGCACGCTGAAATAGGTGGCTCGGCCACGTTTAAACTCAGTGTAATCCAGATAACCAATATCCCGCAGCTGCTCCATCGCCTTACGTACCGTGTGGTTCTGCGTATAGACATTTGAGGTGAGATTCAGCCGGTCACGCATCCGTTTCATGGAAATAGGTGCAGGATTCTGGGGAAGACTTTCGATGTAGGTATAAAGCGCCTGGGCTGATTCCTTGCGCTGCAGGGCGTCAATGGCTTTCAGCCGCAGCAGTACCCTTCTGTCCATGTGGTAAAGCTCAAACAGCTTAGGTTCAGCCTTGATCTCAACGATATCCTCGTTGATGTCATAATAGGCTGACTGCACCAGATGTGTGGTCCATCCTTTGGTCTCGCTCTGGAACTTCAGCGTAACCGAGGCGAGTTTAAACAGGGAATTACTGATGCGATCGCGCATTTTTTTGTTTGAACGACGGGAGTCAAATCCGCACATCTTAACGAATTCGACGAACGACAGTTCCAGGGTGTCACTTTTTACCCCATACTCCGACATGGAGCGAATTATCCCCAGCCAGACTTTAAAATCCGTGTCCATATCAAGACGCGAACCGGTGATCTTAACGTCAGTGTATCCTTCGCTTTTGGCAATGGACAGCTGTACAAGCTCCTCAGTCGCGTCTGTAACGTTTTTCCGGTTCGCCTTGCTCTTCCCTGTTGATTTCAGAGTTGGGACGAAGAGACCGAGTCTCATGAGCGCTACTGGCTGCACGGTACTGGTGCTGTTGACATCCAGCTTAACAACTTCACCGGTTGTCTTATCAACCTCCTGAAGGTTCAGAAGTAAGCTGTTATTTTCGCTCGTCATCTTGATCCTCAACGGTTATCCACAAAAGGATGTAGTAATACGTATCGCAGTCAACGGATATACATACCTCAGTAAATACCGTTGCATATCACAGTATTAGATTATGCATATAACAGTCAACATTTTACATTCCACAGTCGATCCAGACAGACGTTAAAGCCAGTTACAGCGCATGCTGGAGCGATCCGGGGATCTCTTTTGGATCTCATTATGATCTCCTTGGGATCAATTATTGGATCGAGACCATGAATAACCCAGATACAAGCCCGGAAGCGCCACGCCAGATATCCAGAACCCTGGCCTTATTTTCCTGAATACGCTCTGGAAGATTGAGATCTACAGGTACAACAATGAAACATTGACTGCGGTATGCTGAGTCGTCTTTCCTCTTCCTCGACACAGATGCGGTAAGCATCATACCATAGTCAATATATTACATACCGCAGTCAATTTCATTATAACTGGCTGATCCCGAGCCATCTTTAGCAACCCGACGTACGTGCAATCTGTGAATTCTGTGATTTTCCGCTTCCTCGCCGCTTTCTCACTGTGTGAGATCGCTTACTGCGGCGAGCGGCAGTGATTAATATTGACTGCGGTATGTACTCTTTTGTAATCCCCTGCGTTCTTTCATTACCCAATGTGGTTCACTTTGCACTTTTTCGTGCACTTTGCGATTTTATTGTTGCTTTGCAATAAATTCCAAGATTTAATAAAATAATGCAAAGTGATGATTAAAGGATGTTCAGTATGGGACTCATGGATACACTCAACCAGTGCATAAGTGCTGGTCATGAAATGACGAAAGCAATCGCCATTGCACAGTTTAATGATGACAGTCCGGAAGCCCGGAAAATAACCCGGCGCTGGAGGATTGGTGAAGCGGCAGATTTAGTTGGCGTGTCATCTCAGGCTATCAGGGATGCCGAGAAAGCTGGCCGGCTGCCGCACCCTGATATGGAAACCCGTGGGAGAGTTGAGCAACGCGTTGGTTATACCATCGAACAAATCAATCACATGCGGGATGTATTTGGTACACGACTGCGCCGTGCTGAAGATGCGTTTCCGCCGGTGATTGGCGTTGCAGCTCACAAAGGTGGTGTTTACAAAACCTCAGTATCCGTTCACCTGGCTCAGGATCTTGCACTGAAAGGACTCCGTGTTCTGCTTGTTGAAGGCAATGACCCACAGGGAACTGCTTCTATGTATCACGGATGGGTGCCCGATCTTCATATTCATGCTGAGGACACTCTCCTGCCCTTTTATCTTGGGGAAAAGGATGACGCCAGCTACGCTATAAAGCCCACCTGCTGGCCTGGCCTTGATATCATCCCGTCCTGTCTGGCACTGCACCGCATTGAAACCGAGCTGATGGGGAAATTTGACGAAGGCAAATTACCTGCTGACCCGCACCTGATGCTCCGTCTGGCCATTGAAACTGTCGCTCATGATTATGACGTGATAGTTATCGACAGCGCACCCAACCTTGGTATCGGTACGATAAATGTTGTATGCGCTGCTGATGTTCTGATTGTCCCTACTCCGGCAGAGCTGTTCGACTACACCTCCGCACTGCAGTTTTTCGATATGCTTCGTGACCTGCTTAAGAACGTGGATCTTAAAGGCTTCGAGCCAGATGTCCGTATTCTGCTTACCAAATACAGTAATAATAATGGCTCGCAGTCCCCGTGGATGGAAGAACAAATTCGGGATGCCTGGGGAAGCATGGTCCTTAAAAATGTTGTGCGCGAAACGGATGAAGTCGGCAAAGGTCAGATCCGTATGAGAACCGTTTTTGAACAGGCTATTGATCAACGTTCTTCAACCGGTGCCTGGCGTAATGCCCTCTCTATCTGGGAGCCTGTTTGCAATGAGATTTTTGATCGTCTGATTAAACCACGCTGGGAGATTAGATAATGAAGCGTGCTCCTGTCATTCCAAGACATACCACACATACTCAATCGACTGAAGATACTTCATCACCGGCGCCGGCCGCGCCGATGGTGGATTCATTAATTGCGCGCGTGGGTGCTATGGCCCGCGGTAATGCAATCTCTCTTCCGGTAAGTGGACGGGAAGTAAAATTTACCCTTGAGGTGCTCCGGGGAGACTCTGTTGAGAGCGCTTCACGCGTATGGTCAGGCAATGAGCGCGATCAGGAACTACTTACCGAAGATGCTCTGGATGATCTCATTCCTTCATTTTTACTGACCGGTCAGCAGACTCCAGCTTTCGGCCGCCGGGTTTCTGATGTCATAGAAATTGCAGACGGCAGCCGTCGCCGTAAAGCCGCAATCCTGACGGAAAGTGATTATCGCGTTCTGGTTGGTGAACTGGACGATGAGCAGATGGCTGCATTGTCCCGACTGGGTAACGATTATCGGCCGACGAGTGCTTATGAACGTGGCCTGCGTTATACAAGCCGGCTGCAGAATGAGTTTGCAGGAAATATTTCTGCGCTTGCCGATGCGGAAAACATTTCTCGTAAGATCATTACCCGCTGTATTAATACGGCCAAACTGCCTAAATCCGTTGTTGCCCTGTTTGCACATCCTGGAGAACTGTCTGCCCGGTCAGGTGAAGCCCTTCAGAAGGCTTTTGCAGATAAAGAAGAATTACTGAAGCAGCAGGCTGAGACTCTCCACGATCAGAAGAAAGCGGGACTAATCTTTGAAGCTGAAGAGGTCATTAGTCTTTTAACATCCGTACTGAAACAATCTCCCGCATCAAGAGTTAATCTGAGCTCACGTCATCAGTTTGCTCCAGGGGCAACAGCATTGTATAAGGGCGATAAAATGGTGCTTAACCTGGATAAGTCCCGCATTCCTGCGGAGTGTATAGAGAAAATAGAAGCCATTCTTAAGGAGCTTGAGAAACCAGGAGTCTGATGCGGACACGCATTATTCTACGGTGATCTCCCTTTACTTCATTTCCTTTCTCACAGGCCAGAAAACATAACTGGCCTGAATATTCTCTCTGGGACCACGGTCCCACCTGCGTCATCTGTCAGCTTATCTGCCTTGGACCACGGTCCCACCTGCATCGCCGGTCAGGTTATCTCCCTGGGACCACGGTCCCACCTGCATCATCGGTCAGCTTATCTGCCTGGGACCACGGTCCCACCTGCGTCATCTGTCAGCTTATCTGCCTGGGACCACGGTCCCACCTGCATCGCCGGTCAGGTAATCTGTCTGGGACCACGGTCCCACCTGCGTCATCGGTCAGGTTATCTGACTGGGACCACGGTCCCACCTGCGTCGTCGGTCAGGTTATCTGCCTGGGACCACGGTCCCACCTGCGTCATCGGTCAGCTTATCTGTCTGGGACCACGGTCCCACCTGCGTCATCGGTCAGGTAATCTGCCTGGGACCACGGTCCCATCTGCGTCATCGGTCAGCTTATCTGCCTGGGACCACGGTCCCACCTGCATCGCCGGTCAGTTTATCGGCCTGGGACCACGGTCCCACCTGCGTCGTCGGTCAGGTAATCTGCCTGGGACCACGGTCCCACCTGCATCGTCGGTCAGGTAATCTGCCTGGGAGCACGGTCCCACCTGCATCGTCGGCACATTATTAGTTTGGGACAACGGTTAAGCAATGCCTGTCACGAACAGGTATTGGCTTGTCGCCAGCAACCTGTTGAGCGGAGTAATCACGCAGCAGGGCGGCTATTACAGGTGATGGTGAAAGCTCTGTTGGGATCTGAACGAAGCATGTTGAGTGAAATTTCCAAAATTTCGCGGGGTGTGCGGCTTAATTTTAAATTTCCGCCAGCATTTTTAAAACCAGCTGCCGCCGCTGCGCGTTGGCCGGTCCTTCGTCCGGCCGGTAACCAGTCCCGGCCGTTCTTACGACCCTGGATGAACATGGTCCCGTCATCAGCGTCTCCAGTGTGATGTCGTTTGTCACGCCGTCCGAGGGGATATCAGGGACACAACATATGGTAGAAAAAGCAGCTGTCTGAGACACAATATATTGATTATCCACAGTAACGGGGGATAACCGTGTGGGTAACATATTGAAAGTCCAACACGTTATCTGATTAACTGACTTTGTAAACGCCGCTGAACCATGAAAAAAATCCGGGGGAATCATCACAGCGCATAAACATACCGTTTTGTTTTTGGGTGACGGCAAGTAGGCCCCTGTTATCACCACATACCTTGTCAAAGGTTTCCATTCCTATCCTTATCAGGCTCTTTTCGTTATTTTCGGGAGAGATCCGGAGATGTTTTGTCAGCCAGACAGGATAGGTATCAGCGTTACGCCAGTACTGCAATTCAATCACTGAAGCCATTCCCCAGACAGTGAAGAATAAGAAAACCACACCTGCGATTTTGCTACCCATATTGTTCCTTAACATTGATTTAATACATTCCTTGCTCCTCGCACCGGAGCACATCACAGATACTGATTGAGATCCACTTCACGCAGCGGCTGGTTTTGACGTTCTGTGATCAATTGCACCAGGTCTTTTTCGTCCAGCGCATCGAGCATTTGTTCATACAGAGCCGCGGGCACACAATAAAAAACAGGGCGGTTGCGGTCAATAATCGCGACCGGGTAGCCGCCGCCGGCACTGGCGGTGGCCACCGGATCGTTTTTAAGTTCGCTGACGCTGGCAGTCACATCACACAGAATGATGTTTGTCATGGTTCCCCCCTGAGACAAGTCATCTGTATGATCGGTAAAGTAAGCTCTGGCGGCAAGTCCCTTCTGTCATTTCAACGGTCAGAAACGGGCAACCGGCAGCTCCTTCCAGCGGGTGGTATATGCCGGTGACAGCATCTCCCGTTTCATCTGCCAGTCCGGCGCAATACCCCGTCCGGCAAACCAGACTTTCCCGAGTCCGGAATGATTAATACCGTCGAGCACCTTCATCAGCGCATCGCTGTGCGGCCGTGGCTGCACGTCATCGAACAGATTCAGCTGTGCAACGCCGTTCGGGCTGAAATCATTGAGCATTATCCCCGCTTTTGCGTAGCGGTGGCCATCGAGCCAGATCCTGTCCAGAGACCTGACCGCTGCCGCTATAATGTCCCGGGTGTCACGGGTAGGGGTGTTCAGTTTCTCAGTGGCCACGTTACCGTAGTACGGTTCATTAACCGCAAAAGGGGAGGTTTTGATGAAGATGCTGATATGCCGGCAGTACTGCCGCTCACCTCGCAACTTTTCTGCTGCGCGCTCGGCGTACTGGCAGACGGCCTGGCGCATTTCTTCATAGGTGGTGATCCGCTGCCCGAAGCTGCGACTGCAGACAATCTGCTGTTTCGGCGGCGGCGCTTCCTCCAGTGAAATGCAACTCTCGCCGTTCAGCTCACGTACCGTGCGCTCCAGCACTACGTTGAAGTTTTTGCGGATAAACGCGGGGTTCGTCAGCGACAGCTGCAGGGCGGTGGTGATCCCCATAACGTGCAGCTTTTTCGCTATCCGGTTCCCCACGCCCCAGATTTCTTCCACCGGCTGCAGGCTGAGTAATTTTGCCGTCCTGCGTGGATTATCGGGCGACAGCGCCAGCACCCCCCTGAATTGTGGCCATTCCTTTGACGCCCACTGCGCCGATTTGGCCAGTGTTTTTGTGGCGCCGCAGCCGACACCGATCGTCAGTCCGGTTCCACTGAGAACGTGCCCACGCAGCTGCCTGCCAAAATCCTCCAGATCCATACATTGGCCAATTCCCCGGGCATCCAGGAAACATTCGTCTATCGAGTATTGTTCGACGCGGGGAGACAGCTCCTCCAGCAGGGCGACCACGCGGTTACTCAGGCTAGCGTAGAGCTCGTAATTGCTGGAAAAAACGTACAGTTTTTCAGGAAACTGCGCCTCTTTGAGCTGGAACCAGGGGGTTCCCATCTTTATACCCAGCCGTTTGGCTTCAGCACTCCGGGCAATAACGCAGCCATCGTTGTTACTGAGAACGACGACCGGTTTTCCGCGCAAATCCGGCCTGAAAACCCTCTCGCAACTGGCGTAGAAGGAGTTGACGTCGGCCAGGGCGAACATCAGTCTGTCCCCCGGGTTTTATGAATGAAGGCCGTCACCACACCGAAAATTTGCAGCGTTTCCGGATCCGGGTACAGGGAAGGGAAGTCCGGGTTCATCGCCTGCAAGGCCGGCCGTGGCGTCAGAAGCAGGCGTTTTACCGTAAATTCACCCTCAATTTCCGCGATAACAATATCCCCGTGCCGCGGCTGTTCTGCTTTATCCACGACCATCAGATCGCCGGAATAGAGGCCAATATCAGTCATTGAGTTGCCAATCGCCCTGACAAAATAGGTGGAGTGGCGCCGGTGAATGCAGTACTCATTCAGATCCAGTTCAGACTCAGTGTAGTCCGCAGCCGGTGACGGAAAACCCGCAGGGCATCGCTCTGTGAACAAAGGAATTTTTACTATGCTGGCTTCTGATACTGCAGGAATGAACTTCATCGTATTTTCCCCTCGCTTGAAACTGTATATATATACAGTATTATTTTGCGGAGGCCGTTTTTTTTCAAGTCATCTTGTTGCCGTTGTCTGTAACCATTTGCTGTTCCTGCAAAAACAGGGAAATTTCAGAAGGATCACTGCCAGCCCGGAGAATCGTTATCTAATAAAATGTAATATACTGAAGTACAGTGTATTTATTCTGAGTGGAGTGATTATGAATACGGGTTTAAGGCAGGTTCTGCGATATGCAGGCGTCCCGGTTGACGCCGCTGAACCGGTGCGCCGGCAATTCGGTAGCCGCCTGATTTTAATCGTGACGGTTGCTCTTCTTCCGCTGTTGATTGTTGACGTCCCTCAGTGGATATTTGTGCTCTCCCAGATTATCTGGGGAAGCGGTATGTATATTGGTATCTCCGTGGCCAGTGATAAACCAGATCGCCGGTAAGCTCAGAACGAGAGGTCTCCCGGATCGCCTGGTGACGGGCAACTGATAAACCGGCGCCGTGCCATCAACACCGGATAAGGACGTCACCGGCTTGTCGTTGCCGCCGACTCCGCTTCACCCGGCCCCATCCCTCCGGTCTGTGGCCTGATTCCTGCGTCTGTCGCGTTGCGACATTTGCTTCCGCTTTTCTCCCTGTGGTCGAAATACGGGTTAGACAAACCTTTTATTCAACCTCTGCATCGCGACGGGTAGTGCTGTGCCTTCACTTTACCCGGCCGCTGCAGATGCAAGGGTTCGCTGACGCCGCCATCCTCGCCCGGTCGCAGGTTACTGATGATGCTCGCTGTTCTTCCCGTCGTTTTCTCGCTCAGGTTTCGCTCGAAAACCGTCCAGACTAGCTTCGTGCTTTATCTGCGCTGCGGCCTCCGGTGTCGCCCCTGCGTCTTCCGCTTTCCGCCGGGCTGTCGTGTCGGCACGGCACAACCCGGTGCCGCAATCTTATGAACCTGTGGAGGTTGCTATGTATCATGCCCGTCAAACCATGCTGAATGTTGAGGAGTCCGACCGTCTCTCGTTCCTGCCGGATCTGTTTGGTAACGATTTTCTGGCCGGAGAGATGCAGGTCTATGCGCTCGCTGTGAAACACATCACCGATTACTGCGGAGGCTTCTGGCATTTCATCCGAATTCCGGAGGGCGGCGGCTACATGATGCCTGACGGTGACCGTTTCCATCTGACTAACCCGGATAACTGGTTTGATCGGTCCGTCAGCGCGGATGCGGCCGGAGTTATCATTACGGCGCTGGCGATCAACCGCCGTATCTGGCTGCACCATGAACGCGGTGATGCTGCCCTGACACGCCACCTGATGCTGCGGGAATCGCAGCTGTGGGATTTCATTGACTCTCATGACGAATGCGCAGCTATTTACGCGGCTCTTGACTGATACTACATCGGGGCGCCCGACGTCCCGTTTAAGGTCTGAGACGGCACGATCTGTGGGGAGCTTACCCGGCTTCGCAGATCGGTGCGGCCGCGCGAAAATCCTGGCAGGCTTCGCCTGCCGGTGAGGCGGTTCGCCACGCCTGCGGCGCTGCGTACAGGCCTCACCTCAACAGGTCGCCAGTTAAGAATTAAGAGCGTAATATCTGCGTACCCTTTCTTCTTTTGCGGAATTTGGGTATGTCGCAGTGGAATATTGCCTCTTTTTCAAAAGAGGAGCAGGACAAAGTTGCCGTCGATAAGGTGGCCGCTGCTGTTGCCTGGCAGGAACGCATGAACAAGCCCGTCATGCCGGAACTTGTTGAACGGGAACAGCCTGAACACCTGCGCGAATATTTCCGTGAACGGCTCTGCGTACATCGACTGAACAGTCAGCAGCTGCCGCGCGCAAATGCGCCCGAATATAATAAACCGGGCGATGATCAGCAGAATTGATTTTCTTACTCAGTGTGTCCAGGGAGGGTAATCTGTGCGTATGTCTCTGATGTTTGCTGCCGTGACGCTTTTAACCGGCATTAACCTGTTTTTTATTCCGTTTCAGCCTGTTCCGGCTCTGTGGGGGGCTATCCTGGCCGTTGCTTTTGTTCTGATTAATGTCGTGGCGGATAAGCTGCGCCTCTGGAGTGGCATTGCGTGGATTATCGTTGCCGGCATCATCATAACGCTGATGCTGAAGGGGAAAGAGCCGGGTGACGAATTTCGTGCCCTGATCACCGTTTTCGCTTTCCTGGCTTCTGCCTGGTACTGCGTTGTTCAGTACAGAAAAGAGAAGGGCGAATCTCAGTCCTGACCTGACCAGACCGGTACTCTCCATCTTGCTGCAGCTCTTCCTCTGTTTAACTTTCTTTTCACACAATCTGCACCGGGGCCACCTTCGGCTCCTGACCCGCTGGCGCGGTTCAGTCGTCGAGCCACACTCCGCTAACCGCGAAAAGACGCGGTAAGCTCCGCCGAACCCGCCAGGCGGTTTCGGGCCTGCCGGCTAGTGTCTGATGTCTGAGGTCAACGGCAGCGCTTGCTGCGACCGTTCCGGCCGCGCCGCTTTCACCGTGCCGGCGAAGGACTGCCGGCACTCTGCAGGGCAACGCCGTTTCGCGCCCGCGCGTTCCGTCGTTGCGGCGGGTGCCTGCTCCTTTCCCCTGGTACCCGAATCACCCGTTTGAGTCCATTCGCCCGGGCTGACATAGCCACAACCTGTCGCATTAGCTGTCCAGGGTGTAATGAACAGTCCACAAAACTTTTTGCATGGAACCGCAAAAACTTTTGTGTCCTGCCCCGGACAGATGCGTCAGGCCGTGGCGTCTTTGCCCTTGCGGCGAACGGCTCTCAAACGGGTGAAGGTAACAACCAGGGGGCAGGTTCAGCAGGTCCCCGCACAAAGTCAAAACCGCGGCCCCGGCAACTCAACGGGTGATGGTTTTAACAGACAAAAAAACCAGACAGAGGAGAAACGATGATGGAGCGTAGAAATATGGTCCTGCGTACCGATGGCTTTATACGCAACATTCATTCCCGAAACCCGTTCGATGTTATCCGCGCCGATGTAGTGCTGGAACGTATCGAGAAAAAGGCTGGTCGGAGCTGCGGGATGCATTACGAGCTGTATCAGGCCCGTCTGCTGGGTGGTGCGCTGGATTATCTGGATGCGCTGCCGTTGAAAGACCGTCCGGTGTTAATGGGCGCTGCGGCAAAGCGCGGCTATCTGCTGACGCTAGCCGAAGAGGAACGCGCGCTGGAAACACGGGATGTACTGATGAGTGAACTGGCGGCAAACGACTGCTGAGAAATAAACACGGATGGCGGCGTATCGCTGCCATCCCTTAAAGACCAGAGGTAACGCAAAATGAAAGTATACGGCCATCAACACTCATCAGAGGCTTTCTCCCGGGAAACTTCCCCATCCTGTTTTGAACCAAAGGCGGAAAAGGTGATCGCTTTTCACGGAAAGGAAGCCAGTTTCGCCTATAACGTGCTGGCCGATCTGAAAGCCGCAGGTGCCTCATATACCCGCCGGAATATCATCGCCGATATGTTCCGCCGTCTGGGTGTGAAATGAGGTCTGGGCAATGGCACACGTGAAAGGAAAAATCCAGCAGGGGGCAGGGAACGCCTATTTTGCAGGGATGCAGTGGCGCGGTATTACACTTGGACACGCCGATGCTGCAGCGCTTAATCAGTTTGATATCGATATCAGCAAAGCTCAGGCACCCGAAGCACGCACCTGGTTGCTTCAGAACAAAGCAGAATTCATCGCTCTGATCCTGGGCATTGAAGTCGTAAACGTCGGGTAATCGGAATGGCTGGCGGGGAAGAAATTGGCCTGTCAGCCTGTTTTCATATTGTCAACTCCCGTGGAGTGAAGTACAATGTTTCCATAATGGAAACCGGAGGCATGGCGTGCATGTTATATCACGAGCCCCTTTTGATGAGGCGGCAAGACACTATCCGAATGATGCAGTGGCCATCGATGACACCTATCGTGTACTAAAGCGGGTTGTCGCAAAAAAACCGGATGAGCTAAAGCGATACTTTACCAGTCTGGATCGCATGAAATACCGGGAAAAATGGTGGGTTATCGATATCGGTGGTAATAACCTTAGAATGATGTTTTTTGCTGATTTTGAGCGCGGAAAGATATTCGTCAAACACATCACCACCCATGCTGAATATGATCGCTTAACGAAATATTATCGGGAGCACAAAGAATGATTTTTAGCGATGCCATTAAAGCGGCGAATGACCTGGCCAGTATTGTCCCTCTGCTGGGTGGCAGCTCGTCCCGCAAAGATTACGAAGAGGCACTTAAACTCGTTGAATATCTTCTGGAACATGACCCGGACAGCCCGCTGGTTGATATGCTGACTGCCCGCATTGATGCCTGGGAAGATAACGCGGTGGAATTTGAAGAATTTAATACGCGCATCGAAGCAGGCAAGAACGGTGTTTCGTTGCTGCGGGTTCTCATGCAGCAACACGGGCTTTCACAGTCCGATTTTGAAAACGAGATAGGCAAAAAATCGCTCGTCAGCCGGATCCTCAGTGGTGAACGTAGTCTGACCCTCGATCACATGCGGGCGCTGGCAAATCGATTTCAAATCCCGGTCTCGATGTTTGTTGACTGATACCGGAGCAGGCGAAGAGGGCACAGATGAAAGAGCGAGACGTATTTAGTGAACTGCTGGAAGGCATGACTGCATGGCGAGAGTTTAATGCAGGGAATGAAACGCTGCGATCGCACAGTAGCTGTCTTAAACCTCTCATCCTGCCTGCGAGACGGGCATAAAGGCCGCGCGCCTGCGGCGCCGGGAAAACCGGGCCGCGCTGACGCGCCGCCCGCATTTCCTTTCCGCGTCTTCCCTGTTTGCTGCCTGCTGTCTGTCTGCTTCCTCTTCTTCTCCCTGCTGTGATTCCTCTTTTTAACTCTTAAAGGCTTTAAAAGCACACCTATACTGGACACCTTCGGCTCCTGGCCAGCTGCGCTGTCCAGTCGTCGAGCCACACTCCGCTAACCGCGAAAAGACGCGGTAAGCTCCGCCGAACCCGCCAGGCGGTTTCGGGCCTGTCGGCTAGTGTCTGATGTCTGAGGTCAACGGCAGCGCTTGCTGCGACCGTTCCGGCCGCGCCGCTTTCACCGTGCCGGCGATACACCTGCCGGCACTCTGATGGCGCCACGCCGTTCCGTCGTGTCGGGTGTGTTCATTCTCATCCCTTCCACTGGTGAGTCATCCCTCGTCCGTTCCCCGGCGGAGGGCTGGTCGTAGCACCGTCGTGTCGTCATCCGAAGGGTAAAATGAACGCCGCCAAAACTTTTTGCCAGGGACCGCAAAAACTTTTGGCGGCGCCCTTCTCCTTCCGCCCCGCCGTTGCTCCTTTGCCCTTTGCCGCCAGGGAACTCACCGAGAGATGGATTAACCACCAGACCAGAGGAAAAGCAGAATGAACACACAGAACGTCAACGTCAAAACCGCCACCAAAGAATCTACCGAAAGATGGGTTGAAAACCTTCTGGCCAACGCGATTAGCGAGCAAAAAAGTCTTCTGCTGCATCTGGTAGAGCTTAAAAACAAGCGTCTGAGAGAAAGCGAAAGAAGTGAACTGGTGTGGGGAACGTTGATGCGTATGGCTGATAACGTCCTGGGGGCGGGAGTGGTTGACTGGCACGCGGACGTTCTGCAGGTGCATTTCGGCGTTGCTCAACCGTGGCTTCAGTCCCGGAAAATCGTTGAGCTTCTTTTTGGTGATACCGGTAAGGAAGTGTGGAATGACGCACGCAAATACATTGCTGACTCAATGCGCGCTGAACGCCATATGCCATGAGTCTGCTTTTTTTCCCAACATCTGGCGGTCCGGGGGCCGCCGGTGATCCACATAAGGAGAGACGTATGAACTTACACCTGACCGAATCCTCAGCCCATCCAGGAATGCTGGCTACAGCAGAATCAGAGCGCGAATACTGGCTGAGCCGGCAGAAAGCAGCGGTTAAAGCCCCCTCAGAAATCGACGTTCACACGTTCCATGACGCGCTGGGCCTGATGTATCCGCTCAACTGGTCAACAAGTGAGAACGGCGAGTGGGAAACGTTCATGCTGCAGGAGATGGTCTGCGGTGACGTGACAGAGATATATGCCCGCTACGGAGCCAGATATTTCCGGCTGCGGGATGTGTGCAACCTGAGCCATGCGCAGATTACAACGCGCATTAAGGAGGAATTTAACCTGTTCCGGAAATGAAAAAAGCAGGGAAAACCCTGCTTTATCCACGCCGTAAAAGTCGCTGGAACGATTTTTACGGCTGTTCAAATAAACCCAGGAGTTCAAAATGAACGTATCCATTGTTTCACCTTCCACTGAGGCTGTAAAGCCCCGCCGTCATCAGCGCAACCTGCGTGATGATATCGCCGCACAGGAGATTGACCCGGCGCTGAAGGCTTTCGGACGGCATATTGCCCGGAGCGTTCGCAAGGGGCGTGGTGTCCATATCCCCGCGATGAACAACACCGCCTTCGGACAGGTGCTCCGCACGCTTGAACTCAAACGCGCATGTAACTGACAAGGTGAGCCGCTCCTTCGGGAGCGGCAACAGCGGAGATAATGCTATGTCACAGATGAATTTTGCCGATGTGTTCAATCTGGCCAGAGAAACCGCGGATAACAGCCCTGTTATTCAGGCAGAGCAGCAGATCGCGGAACAGGTGCCTGCGGTTCATCGTATGATGAGCGCGCAGTACAGCCGAAGCCGGTTTATCAGCGTATTTAAAGACACGGGGCGCCATATGGGGCGCTGGGAAGTGTTCAGTGATTTTCTGTCACTCGCCGCCAGTGAGCTGGATATGGCCCGGATACGAACACCGGAGAGCATGGAGCACTGCCGGAAAATCTGCGCCCGGTACGAGGCCACCGACATCGCGAACATGCAGGAAATGTTCTGCCTGATGGTGTGTGCGCTGGAGGCGAAATTTCATGATTTCCTCGGCGCGATTTTTATGGGGCTTGAGCTGGGCGATAACTTTCGCGGGCAGTATTTTACGCCGTATTCGGTGCAGTGTCTGATGGCGCGAATGCTGATGCCAGGCGTCAGAGACACTATCCGCCGGGAAGGCATTGCCACCGTCAGCGATCCGGCGTGTGGGGCCGCAGGGATGCTGATCGCCTGTGCAGAGTGCCTGCTTGAAGCGGATATTAACCCCTCCATGCACATGTTCGGCAGCTGCATTGACATCGATCCGGTGGCGGCAGATATGGCATTCATCCAGCTGTCACTGCTGGGGATAGCGGCGGAAGTGGTGACGGGCAACACGCTCACGATGCAGTTCCGGCGGGTGAGGTATACCCCGGTTTACTACCTCAATGATTTTGAAAAACGACTGGCAGATCTGCGCCGGTTCAGGGCTATGCGGGACTTCATGCGCGGAATACAGGAGGCCGCGTAAATAACCGGAAGGGCAGGGGATAACCTGCCCGACTGCGCTAAAAGGCCGCAGCGCCTGTGGCGCTGAATAATACCGGCTGCGCTACGCGCCGCCCGTATTACTCCGGCGCGGTATTATCTCATCAATATTCTTTATTCATCCCTGTTACATCGCTTCCGATATTCTGCTGTGTATCTCTTCCGCTATTTATCTCTGATGAAAGATTAAATAAATTCTGACCCGGGCGTCGTCCCTGTCGGGACACGGCTGTCGTGAACAGAGCCAGCAAGCTGTCTCTGCCCTGTCGGGCTTCCATCCTGACGCAAATTCAAAATCTCGCTTGCTGCATCCTTATCAGGATGCGCCGCTCTCACCGTGGCGATAAATACCCGCCACTCCAGGGCCTGAACGTGAATCCGATAAACACCGGATTGACGTTCAGGGTTGTGCGCATTCTCACTCCTGCTCGATATCGCCCGACTTCATCTTTCGCGGAGGGCTGCTTTTAGCATCAGCCGTGGCGAAAATAAAGGGGTATATGAACGCCAGGCGCCCCTTTATTTTCTCCCCGTCGGCTGCAAATTGCCCTTCGCCGCTCAGTGATGAAGTCGAACGTTTTAATAAACCGCGAAGGAGAAAATCAGTATGCGCACAATGAAAGTCAACACCGCCACTCGTGAATCAGACGAACAGTTTAAAACAGACAAATATCTGCGCTGTGCCGTAACCAATGGTAAAGCTCGCCTGGATTTTATCCCGGACCTCTTTTTTACGCCGTTAGCCGATAATATGGCCGCGAGCTGGTTACGCCAGCATTCTGAATACGACGGTGGTTCCTGGTCTTACTGGGTTATTCCACAGGGTGTTGGCGGGAATATTGCACCCAACAGCATCCAGTTCATTACCACGCAGACCGGATATATCGCACCAGAAGGTGATCAGCGTTACAGGATGTGCATCCCGGGAAATTATTTCGAAGGTGAGGTCAGCGCCGATGCAGCAGGCATTATTGCCACGCTGATGATTATGAACAGGCTGTCCTGGCACGTGGCTGAAATGGGGCCGCAATATGACCAGATCTGCAGGCGTCTGGTTTCACGGCAGGATGCACTGAAGGATTATATCAGCATTATTCAGCATCCCGAACGGCATTTAATATGGCGGGCAATTGATTAATCACTTCCCTGTTCTGAAGACCTCATGAATGAGGTCTTCAGTTTTTTGTTAAAGATGACTGGCCGGCATTTTTATTTCTCTTGATAGCCAGGTAGATGGCCTCAATCTTCCTGGCGTACTCCAGTCGTCGTATGGCCTGCCTGTCCGATCTCCGGAACCCGGCGTTGTAGGCGCCGACTGCCTCCCAGCTGACTCCCCATTTTTTAAAAGCCAGTGCCAGATAATAAGCACCGGTGTAAATATTCAGACAGGCATCAGTCAGAAGGTGTCCCGGTTTAATACCGTACTGCGACAGTTCACCCTGGTGTTGCGAGTCGATCTGCATCAGTCCGGCACCGTAGCCAGATCCCGGGTTTTTCCCAATGGCATTCACCTTCCATTTAGACTCCTGCCATGAAATAGCCCGCAGTAGATCGGGATCTATTCGATAGTCCCGTCCTGCCATATCAAAACAATCCGCAGACCAGGCAGGCGTGGAAATTAAAAGCAGGGTAGCTAATACCAGTTGTTTTCTCAAAAGACTCCCTCCGGGTCGGTTCCCGCAAATACGTTAACCCAGACCAGAACCAGACTCAACAGATATGCACTCCTCACCACAAAATCACCACACACTACGCAAAATTAAAATTTTGCAGATTGCTATTTGGAAACAGTGAGTTATGAAATAAATAATGTGCAGTACATTTATTTAATGTGTTAATGCGAATCGGCTATGAATCTATATAGATTCACTAACGAATTGCATGAGATTCAGTAGAGACTATTTTTTGTAAAACATTTATTTACAAGTGCCATGAATCTATATTAGATTCGTGGCTAAAAGGATAGTGATTCGTGAAGTGAATCTTCATTTCTATCATAGTGACTCTAATTGTGAATCGCGCAACATGCGTAGTTTTAGCTCTTAGGGTTTTATGGATTATACGAGATTATAATTGTGAGGGACTATGGCTAAGATCCAGGTTTATGTAAATGACAATGTTGCTGAAAAAATTAATGCGATAGCAGTTCAGCGTCGTGCTGAAGGTGCGAAAGAGAAAGATATAAGCTATTCAAGTATTGCATCTATGTTGCTTGAGCTTGGTTTGCGTGTCTATGAAGCCCAGATGGAACGTAAAGAATCCGGATTTAATCAGATGGCATTCAATAGAGCACTGCTAGAAAGCATGGTTAAAACTCAGTTTACTGTAAATAAGGTGCTGGGGATCGAGTGTCTAAGTCCTCATGTTAATGGCAATCCAAAGTGGGAATGGTCAGGGTTAATAGAGAACATACGGGACGATGTTAGTGCGGTGATGGAGAAGTTCTTTCCGAATGAAAGTGAGATTGAGGATGAATAGCGTAAGATTTTACGTAATATAAATGTAATCATTGGTTGGGCTGGCTTATTTATTGTAGAATGAATTATTGTTCTTCTTATTGGTGAATATTTGGAAGAATGATCTAAGCTAATCAGATGACATCCATTTTCAATGGGATTTATAATTTAGGTGTAATTGAAAATTTGAGAATCATTGGTGTAGAGAGTCGAACCCTCTCTACACCAACTATCCATAGAAACCTTCTAAGGAGGAACCTATGTGTGCGATGGATCGTAGTAGTGATGACAGCTTAAGTCAATCGGTTAGGGATGCTCTTCTTCACATAAAGGGGTTGTATAACATCTCACCTGTCTCTGTTTGCGTAAGAAATCAACAACGTGATGTACTATATTCCAACACATCATTTGAACAAATGTATGACTTTTTTAAAACAGAATGTGTAGCAGGTAGTTTTTCTGGAACGTTTTATGAATTGGAGTTGATGTTTTCCCAATTAGAACTTGATTGCATGGTGCTAGGTAAAGGCTGTGTTTTAAGTAAAATTTTTTCGTGTGGAAAATCGAATTTTCAAATTCGGATTGAGTGTATCAGTCTTTTGGATGATGATTTTTATTTTTTTTGGCAAATAAATCTTCTGATAACGGTTCCATTACCCAGCCGGAAAATGGAGGTTATCAAATCAAAAGGTAATTCATATTTTGATGAGGCTATTTCAAAGATAAGTGATTTGAATATAATTCCTCTTTCATTTTATGTTCTTGGCTTTAGCTATTTGGATATATCAAGTTATATCTGTGTGTCTGAAAAAATTGTGAAAAAAAGAATCGATCGTTCGAAAGAGAAAGTACTGGAGATCTATCCTTCTTTTAGCTCATTTATATCGGATTGTTACAAGACCAGGAAAATATATTTTTTCATTGAGAATGTTTACGAATATATAATGTTAATGAAGTGTTAAATAAATTGGGGATATTTAGCCCCTTTATTTCCTGTGCCTTTCTGTGTAATGATTTGTCTATAAGGTCTCGAATCGGAGAAGTTGTGTGTCAAAGCGTTATACCAACACTGGAAATAAGAATATTGTTTCCGTTTACCTTGATGACGACACTCATGCACTTTTAGTTAGCGCAAAGAACCGTAGTGGCAGAACGAAGTCAACGGAAGTGGCGATGCGACTTAAAGATCATCTAAGACGCTTCCCCAATTATATTTTTTCTGAACAGAGCGAGGAGGAAGGAAGGTAAAGATATAAAAATCAGGTTTAGATGTGATTTTCTACTAACGTATACATTCTCTTTAAAGGAAATAAATATGAATGCTGTATTAAGTGTTCAGGGTACTGCTGTCTCTGAAGAAACCAAACCGTCTTTTCTGTCTCGCGTTTTCAATAAAAAGAAAGCCCTGAAAGTCGCTAAAGTTGCGCTGCCGGTTGCTGCTGTGGCGGCGTTCTTCCCGGATGCTGCGATGGCCACCACCACGGCAACCGACCTGATGAAGTCCGGGGATGCGACCGTTAAAGGCACGTTTGGTAAGTCTTCCAGCGTCGTCAAATGGGTGGTTCTGGCAGAAGTCGTCGCCGGCGGCATCATGTACATGATGACCAAAAACGTGAAGTTCCTGTTCGGCTTCGCGATTATTTCCACCTTTATCACCATCGGTATGTCGGTCGCCGGTTACTGACAGGAAACACGTGATGACGGGAGACGAATTAAAGCGATACCGTTTCCCGGAAACACTGACTAACCAGTCCCGCTGGTTTGGCTTATATCTCGATGAACTTATCCCGGCCGTGATTTGTCTCGGCTGGGGTTTCTGGACCAGCAAGTTCATTTTTGGTATGGCTGCAGCGGCACTGGTTTTCTGGGGTATCAAGAAACTGAAAAAAGGGCGGGGCAGCTCCTGGCTACGCGACCTGATTTACTGGTATCTGCCAACCTCCCTTCTTAAAGGTTTCTTTCATGATGTTCCGGACTCCTGTTTCCGGCAGTGGATTAAATAAATCAACGGGGAAATAACATATGGAACATGGTGCCAGACAAAATACCACCCGCGTTATCGCAGTGGGATTTATCAGTCTGGGGACACTCCTGACCCTCAGTCTTGCGACCAATATTATCCAGGGCATAAATAATTACCGTCTTCAGACAGAACAGAAAGTGGCGGTGACACCGATGTTATTCAGTGCCCCCTTTGCGGTGTCTCAGAACCAGGCCGATGCCTCTTATATTGAGCAGCTGGGCCTGTCCTTTATTGCCCTGCGTCTGAATGTCACCCCGGAAACGGTTGATGCCCAGCATCAGCAGCTTCTCCGGTATGTATTACCCGCCTCGCAGAACAGCCTCAAGGTCCAGCTGGCTGAAGATGCGAAACGCATTAAAGACAATAACGTTAATGCCACCTTTTATATGACGTCGATCCGTGCCTGGCCGGCAGAGAACCGCGTGGATATCCGGGGGGAGCTGAAAACGTGGATTGGGGATTCCAAACCCTACAGTGAAATTAAAAGCTATGTCATTCAGTTCAGTCGTGTCGATGGTGTCAGCTGGCTGGCGCGTTTTGGAGAAATAAATAATGAAAAAAATTAACCCGTTATTTATTTCAGGCTGTCTGCTGTTGGCCGCCCCCGCGATGTCCGCGACCCTCAGCGGTACGCTGGCGCCGACAGTGGTCCCCCTGACCAATGGCGGTCAGGCCAATATTGCCGTGAGTAACACCGACCCGAATCTGTTCACAGTACCTGGCGATCGCATCACGGCGATAAACAGCCTGGACGGTGGCCTGACAAACCAGGAGCAGACCGACAGCGGCGGTGCCATTCTGGCGACCGTCAGTAAAAAACCATTCACCTTCATTGTGGAAACCGAACGCGGGCTGAACTTCTCCATTCGTGCCGTGCCCCGTGCGGGCTCAGGCCGGACAATTCAGCTGGTCAGCGAGCTGGCGGGGACACCCGGTCCGGCAAAAGCCTGGGAAGAGTCGAACCCCTATGAATCGTTACTGGTTTCGCTGAATCGCGCCGTGCGACAGGGCAGCGTACCCGATGAGTATCAGTCTGTCCCCGTCACCTCTGAAGTGCTGCAGGTAACGTCTGGTCTGCGCGCCACTGCCGACAGGGTCTGGGTCGGCCACCACCTGAAAGTCGTCCGTTACAGTCTGAATAACGTCTCCCTGTCGCCCCGTATGGTGCGTGAAAGCGATTTCTGGCAGCCCGGAACACGTGCCGTCATGTTCAGTACCCCGGCGGGCCTGCTGACTGCCGGTGGTCGCATGCAGATCTGGGTCACGACGTCAGATGAAGGAGTGAAGCGCTGATGGCCAACTTCAACACGCTGATCAAACGTAAGCAATATATCTGGCTGGGACTCATTCTGGCGGGCGGCGCGGCAGCCGTCGGAGGCGGGCTGTATCTTTCAGATCTGAACATGAGCTCTGATGAGGAAGCCCCGGCTCAGGGCGAACCCGCACCGGATATGACCGGGGTGGTCGACAGCAGCTTCAACAGTAAGGTGGAGCAGCACGCGACCACTGAAATGCAGGCGACTGCCGCTGATCTCAACAAGCGTTTTGACTCCCTGCAGGGGGAAGTGGACCTGCTGAGTAAGGCGCGAACCGCTGACCAGATACGTATCGACAAGCTCAGCAGTGACAATGAAGCCATGCAGAATCAGCTGAAGGCGCTGGGCGTGAAACCGGCTGTCTCTGGTGGCGAGCCCGCGCCGACCCCTCCGTCACCGCCGCCCGGTCCGGAAGGTGAGCCGCAGCCAGCCAGTTATCCGCCGCAGACCGGCGCCGCGGTACCGCCTCCGACGGCATTCTATCCGGGGAATGGTATGACACCGCCGCCGCAGGTCAGCTACCAGTCTGTGCCGGTACCAAACCAGATACAGCGTAAGACGTTCAGTTATGACAAAGGAAAGAAAGCGAAGTCATTGCCGTACATTCCGTCGGGGAGCTTTGCAAAAAGCATGCTTATCGAGGGGGCAGATGCCAACGCGTCTGTTACCGGGAATGAATCCACTGTACCGATGCAGCTGCGTATCACCGGTCGCGTGGAAATGCCAAACAGCAAAACCTACGACCTGACAGGGTGTTTTGTGGGGCTTGAAGCCTGGGGCGACGTATCGAGTGAGCGCGCCATTGTCCGGACCCGCAATATCAGCTGTATCAAAGGTGATAAAACCATCGATCAGCCCATTAACGGCCACGTCTCATTCATGGGCAAGAACGGCGTGAAAGGAGAGGTGGTGATGCGTAACGGAAAAATCCTTGGCTGGGCATGGGGGGCCGGTTTTGTTGACGGGATTGGTCAGGGAATAGAACGTGCTTCTCAGCCGGCTGTGGGGCTGGGCGCCACGGCAACTGTCGGCGCAGCTGATGTACTCAAAATGGGGATTGGCGGCGGAGCGTCCAAAGGTGGTTCATCGCTGAGTGAATACTACATTAAACGTTCTGAGCAGTATCACCCAGTTATCCCGATCGGTGCGGGCAACGAAGTGACCGTCGTGTTCCAGGATGGATTCCAGCTGAAAACGATTGAAGAGCTGGAAGCGGAAAAGAACGGGCAACAGCAGGCTCAGAATCAGGAGGCGGAGCCGGCACCGCAGGCTGATGCACATCATCAGTCAGGCGGCGGTATGAACGGATTCAATACTGACGAGATGCTGAAGAAGCTGGGCAAACTTGATCCGCGTGAGTTCTCTCCGGGCGCAGCGCAGCAGGGGGGAAATGCGGAATGAACAGGAAGCCGGAGAAAAAGGAGCCTAAGCCTGTACCTCAATCTGCAAATTATTAAGACCCCAAACTTTATGAGGAGCTTGTAGGGGCTGCTAATAGTGTTACTGAGGCTGTATTAAGGAAAAGTAGTGTTGCTGAGGCTGTATTCAGGAACAGTGGCTGGAAATTAATTTTCAGAAATTAACTAAGTACGGGTGAATATATGAAGGAGTTAATGCTGTTAATTCCTCTGGGCAGCGCTTTGCTCTTAACCGGGTGTGCGGGCACAGAGACCGAATTCCAATGTAATGCCACGACGTCGGATACCTGTATGACGATGGAGCAGGCAAATGAAAAAGCGAAGCTGAAAGAGGAACGCAGTGATGCAAAGCCGGCTGCGGCCGGGTTGCCACAACTGGCTGAGGGTAATTTCAGAACAACGTCAGTTAACTCGTACCCGTTGCCGCCACAGCCAAATTTAATGCATCCCGGAGCAACGACAACGGCACCGACTAATACAGTAACGTCAGGATTGCTGACGAATAACAGAATAGTCAGTACGCCGGTATATCGGCCCGTGGCTGTAGCGCCAGCTGTTCGGCCGGTGAGTGTATCAACTTTTACATCACCGGGGACGGCTCCTGGTAACTATCCCCGGCCATTAAGAAAAGGGGAGGAGACAACGTCATTGTGGATAGCGCCGTATGTGGACTCAGATGATGTATATCACCAGCCAGCAACGGTTCTTTTTGTCGTGACACCATCGGCGTGGGGACAACCTCGCCTTAATTGATTCACAGCGCCATTACTGGCGCTGCAGGAAGTTCTCATTTCTGAATTAAAACGAGTGCCCTCTGCGTTGAAAGGGATGGGCGGTAGCGTGTGAAATGAACGTCGATAACGAAGAATGAAAGGATTTGAAAAATGACTGACTCAATGAAATATCTATGGCTGCTTTTACGCGAAGATTCGTCATATATTTTTATGTTGATGCTGATTGTTGGTTCTGCCGTAGTAATGTCTTTCTTTTTGCAGAGGTTGTTTGTGTCCTGGTGGGGTAAGTCAATCATTCTGAAAATGTGTATTGTCGTCGCGATTACAGCAGTTTTTGGCTTTCTTGAGCCTGAGTCAACATACAAACAGATTCAAACCAGAAAACAGGATGTCATCTATACGCTGAAAAACTGCAGAATCTCCGCATTTGAAGCGCAGCAGGCAGGGTTTCTGGCTAAAGCAAAAGATGCCTGGTCTTGCCCGGATGGCGTAACACGGTATATGGATGTGAGATACAGGGATAAGGCAGAGATTAATAAACTCAGTACGGAAGGTAAGTAACGTTATGGATGAATTATTCAAATGGACGATGATGCTGGTATTTTTATTGGCAGGTTATGTCCTGCTGTTTTCTACTGACAGTAATACAGTGCCCGAAGCTCTTTCTCATCACTGGAAAAATGACTGCCGGTTGCTTGAGACCAATATTGATAAAGGGTTTTTCTCTCCTGCGCAAAATCGACTTCAGTGTGGTGATGTTATTGAAAATGTCAGCAAGGCTGATTATGACAGAGCGATAAGTGGCGATAAGCAAACAACTCTCGCAGAGGCAATGAAAGAAATATTCATTCGTTAATATATAAACAGAGGCAATAAAGTATGCATGCCTTTATTTTTCTGGTGCTGATGACGCCGAGTAGTGGTGGTGGAATCTGGGATATTACTCCCATGCCTAATACAGATGTCTGCATAAAAATGCTACGGGTACTCGAAGCACGTGGAGGCAGAGGTTACGGAAGTAATACAGGAGAGTGCATTGAAATTAAAACACGCGAGCCTTTGAACAGCGTGATGGAAACATTGAGTGAGGGTGGGTAAATGGCTGAGTCTCTGTTAAGTTTTGATAGTGATGGTTATGTACGACTGTTTTTTGCAATGGCAATCATTATCTGTGGTTACGGCTATGTAATTATGGGTGTTTTTATAAAAGATGCGCTTGCCTATATTTTAATGTTGTTTGGGCTTACAGGTCTCAGTGCTTTATTTTCTTTCATGGTATTCATGGATAAAAACATGTGGGTCGGTTCTCCTGATTTGACGCTGTCAGTAATAACGGGATTTTTTACAGCCACAGTGATCTTTTATATGTTTTATGTCTTGATTTATTCCTTTGATCGGATGGGGCAGGTGAATAGTAAGACCGATGGTCAGTATTAACAATCTCACGTTATTTGAAAGTATGCAGCATAAGGAATAAGAAAGTGAAAGCGTACTATATACTTGGACATAACGTTGCATGGCTTAACGGTATATGCCTGATTCTTTTTGTTATTGGTGTGGTCGGTGCGCTGGCAATGGTTGCCATCCCTGAAAAATTCAATCTTCGAGTTAACAGAGGCGATACATTCATATACTGTGCGCTTATAGCGGTGGTTGGGTTTTGCGGGATGTTCGTTATCTCCATTCACTCATTTTCGATGGATGAACTTGAAGCAGGTAGACACTGGAAAAACGACTGCAAGACACTTGAAGTAAACATACCGACAGGCGCTTTTACCAGCCCTGTTAATAAACTGGACTGTGATGGCATCATCATTAATGTGCCAGGTGAGCGGTATTATGCGTATATCCATCAGTGGGAATTATACCAGGCGAATAAAAAATGAAAGTAAACGTCGCGAGCGCGGTTAAAAACATTGTTAACTGGGCCTTTCCACTCTTTTTTTTGGGTGGTCTGCTGTATCTTGTTTACGATGATTACAGAGATAACGGTACAGCGACTGAAGAACAGTTATTAATGATTTCTCATGAAATACCCTGTGTCGGTGAGGATTTTCGAACGGCACTCCGTAATAGCCCGGGACCATTAACCCTTCGCGATGCGAAGAAAATTGCCGCTAAATGTAACGAGAAACATAAACAACTTAACGCACTGAACGCTATGAGCAAATAATCAGGGGATGGATATGATGCTGTTTTTTAGAAAGTATGGGTTTTTGTTTATCCCTCCAGTCTACTGGCTCATCTATCTGGGAGCCAGGCTGACTTACAATGGACTGGCAGGAGAGTTTTCTCCTGATTTCCTTCAGGGTATTCGACATGAAGGCCTCTATATTATCTGTAGTCTGTGTGTCTTTTATTTTTTCTGCCTGGAGGTGGAAATTAGTGATGGGGAGTTCTCAGCGAACCTTCTGTTCCTGATTGTTTTCTTTCATGTGGTTTTGTTATTTATCACTCTGCTTATTTGTTTGTGGCAAGGGGCGATGTTGTTGGATGCGATCTTTATGGGTCAGATTATTGCCTCCATGTGTTTATTGTTTTTTATTCCAGTGCTTTCCATTATAAGAAGGAGTTTCTAGTGCGGCTGTGAATATTCTTCTTGCCATTTATTACCCTTGTTATTTTGAAATGCTCTTAAAGGAACGCCCGCATGAGTAATAACATCATCGATACTGTCACCCAGGCTGTGAATTCACTGGTATCAGCACTGAAGCTGCCCGACGAATCCGCGAAAGCCAATGACACGCTGGGCAGCATGAATTTCCCCCAGTTCAGCCGTATTCTGCCCTATAAGGATTATGATTCCGCGACCGGTCTGTTTATTAATAACAAAACCGTCGGTTTTATGTTTGAGGCGCGTCCTTTACCCGGTGCGGATAAAAGTATCGTCGCCACACTGGAGCATTTACTGCGCAGCAAACTTCCCCGGGGCGTCCCGGTCAGTTTTCATCTGGTCTCCAGCAAACTGGTCGGCAATGACATCGACTACGGTCTGCGTGAATTCCGCTGGAGCGGTAAACAGGCTAAAAAGTTTAACGCCATCACCCGCGCCTACTATCTCCGGGCGGCGGAAACACAATTTCCCCTGCCGGACAATCTGGATTTGCCCCTGACGCTGCGTAACTACCGCGTGTACATCTCCTGCTGCGTGCCCCGGAAGAAGAACTCCACCACGCAAATTGTGGAGCTGGAGAATCAGATTAAAGTGTTACGGGCATCGCTCGGCGGGGCTTACATCCCGACGCGTATCCTCGATGCGGCCGGGATGGTCGAACTGATGCGGGAGCTGATTAACCCGGATCCGCATGAGATGTACCGGGTGCCGTACAAGCTGGACCCGTATCAGGATCTGAACTACCAGTGCGTGGATGACAGCTTTGATATGCAGGTCACTGCCGGTCATCTGAAAATTGGCCGCCTGGGGCGGGACGGGAAAGAGTGCGTGACCCGGGTGACGAACTACCACCTGGAGTGTGACCCGGAAATCGCCTTCCTCTGGACCGCTGCGGACAACTACGCCAACCTGCTGAACCCGGAGCTCTCCATCTCCTGCCCCTTTGTCATCACGCTGACGCTGATGGTGGAGGACCAGGTGAAGACCCAGAACGAAGCCAACCTGAAATTCATGGACGTGGAGAAGAAAAGCAAAACCTCCTACGCGAAGTACTTTCCGAACGTGATAAAGGAAATGCAGGAGTGGGGCGATATCCGCCAGCGACTGGCGACCAACCAGACCTCTCTGGTGTCCTACTTCTTTAACATCACCACGTATACCGCCGATAACGCAGAGGCCTCTCTCGCTACCGAGCAGCAGGTGCTCAACAGTTACCGTAAGGGTGGCTTCCAGCTTATCCCGGCCCGCTACCATCACCTGCGTAATTTTCTGGCCATGATGCCGTTCAAATGCGGCGAAGGCCTGTTCAAAGAGCTGCAGGCAGCAGGCGTGGTGAAGCGGGCGGAGACGTTCCAGGTGGCTAACCTACTGCCGATCGTCGCTGACAGTCCGCTGGCGCCGGCGGGACTCCTGGCCCCCACCTACCGTAACCAGCTGGCGTTCATCGACCTGTTCTACGAGGGAATGAACAATACCAATTTCAACATGGCGGTCTGCGGCACCTCCGGGGCGGGCAAAACCGGTCTGATTCAGCCCCTCATTCGCAGCGTGCTCGACTCCGGCGGGTTTGCCTGGGTGTTCGACATGGGCGACGGCTACAAGTCCCTGTGTGAAAACATGGGTGGCGTGTATCTCGACGGCGACTCGCTGAAGTTTAATCCGTTCGCCAATATTCTCGACGACGCTAACTTTGACCTGTCCGCCGAGCGTATCCGCGACCAGATGTCGGTGATGGCCAGTCCGAACGGCAACCTGGATGAAGTCCATGAAGGTCTGCTTCTGCAGGCGGTCCGGGCGGCCTGGCTGAGTAAGCGCAACAAGGCGCGTATTGATGATGTGGTGGCCTTCCTCCAGAGCGAGAAAGACAGTGAGGAATACGCCGACTCCCCGGGAGTGCGCAGCCGTCTTGATGACATGATCATCCTGCTCGACCAGTACACCGTGAACGGGCTGTACGGGGAATACTTCAACTCCGATGAGCCGTCCCTGCACGACGATGCCCGGATGGTGGTTCTTGAACTGGGCGGGCTGGAGTCGCGCCAGTCCCTGCTGGTCGCGGTGATGTTCTCGCTCATCATCTATATCGAGAACCGGATGTACCAGTCTCCCCGCAGTCTGAAAAAACTTAACGTTATCGATGAAGGCTGGCGACTGCTGGACTTCAAAAACGAGAAGGTCGGGACCTTTATCGAGAAGGGCTACCGGACGGCGCGCCGGCACACAGGGGCCTATATCACCATCACGCAAAATATCGTGGACTTCGACTCCCCGACCGCATCGAGCGCTGCACGCGCTGCATGGGGGAACTCATCGTACAAGGCCATTCTGAAGCAGTCAGCCAAAGAGTTTGCCAAGTATAACCAGCTGTACCCGGATCAGTTCAGCAAGCTGGAGAAAGACATGATTAACGGCTTCGGCTCGGCCAAAGAGCAGTGGTTCTCCTCTTTTATGCTGCAGGTGGAAGCGAACTGCTCCTGGCACCGCCTGTTCGTCGACCCGCTCAGCCGGGCGATGTACTCCTCAAAAGGCCCGGATTTTGAGTACATGAAAGCGCGCCGGCAGGAGGGGGTCGATATCCACGATGCGGTGTACGGACTGGCGTGCCACAACTTTAAAGAAGAAATGGCTGAGCTTGAATCCCGAATACCGGTGAATGACATGGAGGATAAACAGTGATGAAAAACAACACCGAACAGCCAGTCAGTACGACCTCTCATCCCTTTCGCCGTATATCGGTCATCGTTGCTCTCGTGCTTTTCGCCCTGGCAACCAGCGCGTTTCTCTCGCGCGTGGTTCTGGAGTACTCCACGCCGCGGGTGGTGGCTTTTGATATGAAGAAGACGCTCGACAGCTTTATGGACAGTGTCAGTCAGAAGCAGCTGACAGAGGCGCAGTCAAAAGCGCTCTCTGATCGGTTTAACGACGCGCTGGAGAAGAGTCTGGCGGAGTATCAGCAGCAGCATCATGTGGTCATTCTGGTTTCACCTGCCGTGGTTCAGGGCGCGCCCGATGTGACCCGCAACATCCAGCACGACATTGCCCGCCGGATGAAAGGAGAACAGTAATGTTACGACTGAAAGGCTGTCTGCTCGCCGCCTGTCTGCTATCGCCGCTGACTCAGGCGGCTGATCTCGGTACCTGGGGGGATTTATGGCCCGTCCGGGAGCAGGACATGCTGCAGCTCATCACGCAGCGTCTGCAGTCGCTGCAATCCTCTGGCCAGTGGGACCAGACGATGGATGCGTTTAAGCAGCGGGTTATCGAGAACAGTCAGCGTCCGGCGCCGGTGGAAGGCATTAAGCGTGCGGAGAAATACGAGCAGCGCTGGTTTGATCCCAGCATCCGCCTGACCGAAGACCTGAAGGACAATGAGGGGCGGGTGTTTGCCCGCAAGGGCGATGTGGTGAACCCGCTTAAAACCGTACCGTTTGTCCAGACCCTGTACTTCATCAATGGTGACGATGCCGACCAGCTGGCCTGGATGAAGCGTCAGGTGTCGGAAACCCTGATGAGCAAAATTATCCTGGTGCGTGGCAGTATCCCGGACACCTCCGCAGCGCTGGACAGCCGGATCTATTTCGACCAGAACGGCGTACTGAGCAAGCGATTTGGCCTGACGGCGGTCCCGGCGCGGATCACGCCGGCGCCCTCCGGTGAACGGCTGAATATTGAGACCTTCCCTGTAAAATAAGGATGTTTCTGTGAAAACCCTGACGCTTTTCCTGAGTGCCCTGATGTTGTGGGGGTACAGCCTCAGTGCGGCTGCTGACCCCTCCTGTGAGGGCCGGTTTGTTAACCCGATCACCGATGTGTGCTGGCGCTGCATCTTCCCTCTGTCGCTCGGCAGCGTGCAGGTTGGTAAAGGCGACCTGCCTGATACCAGCAATCCCGGCAGTCCCCTGCAGCTGTGTCCGGCGCCGCCACCGCTTTTTGTTCGCCCCGGCCTGGCCATCGGGTACTGGGAGCCGATGGCCATGACGGACGTCAGCCGTTCGCCAGGCTGTATGGTCAATCTGGGGGGCTTCAGTATCAATCTCGGCAAGACCGGCATGGGGACCGCGAGAAAGGATGACAAGCAGGTGAACGGCGCCTTCTATCACGTTCACTGGTACAAGTACCCGCTAACCTATTGGCTGAACATCATCACCTCCGCAGGCTGTCTGGAAGGCGGCGACATGGATATTGCCTATCTGTCCGAGATTGACCCGACCTGGGTGGACAGCAGCCTCACCACCATCCTGAATCCGGAAGCCATCCTGTTTGCCAACCCCATCGCGCAGGGCGCCTGCGCAGCGGATGCGCTGGCCAGTGCATTCCATATGCCGCTGGATGTGCTCTTCTGGTGTGGTGGAAGTCACGGCTCACTTTACCCGTTTAACGGCCAGGTCAGTAATGAGTCCAGCCCGCTGCAGTCGTCGGTACTGGTCAGTGAGCGTATGGCCTTCAAGCTCCACCGGCAGGGACAAATTATGGAGAGCATCGGGAAGGACAAGGCGGTTTGTTACGAATATCCCTCCCCGATCATCCCGAAAGAACGCTGGCGCTATCAGATGGTGAACATGTACCCGGACAGTGGTCAGTGCCATCCGCTTGGACGCAGCGTGATGCGCTGGGAGGCCGGCAAAAATCCACCCAACACCCGCAAGAACTACGGCTATCTGATGTGGCGTAAACGCAATTGTGTCTTTCTCTGACAGGAGTCTCTCATGAAATTAATGAATCTGTTTATGGTCATGCTTTTGCTGAACGGACGATCAGTGTTGGCTGAAACTTCCTCGGTTACAGACAGGGAATGGCTGAAGCAGCAGGAGAACCTCAGCGAACAGCTGCGCCAGCATCCGGATAAACAGTTGCAGCAGGAGCTTGAGGCGCAAATCAGCCGCAATCCTCTGCCCAAATCTGACCGCCAGTTTATCGATAATCTGGTCAGCCAGCAGAAAGCGGCGAATCAGGAAAAGCCGGCAGAAGGAGCGCTGTACTTTGTCTCCTTCTCGATACCTGAAGAGGGGCTGAAGCGGATGCTGCACGAAACCCGGCAGTACGGTATTCCGGCGACACTGCGTGGGCTCGTCAATAACGACATGAGGACCACCACTGACGCGGTACTGCAGCTGGTGAAGGATGGCGTGACCGACGGAGTGCAGATCGACCCGACACTGTACACGCAGTACGGCATCCGGAGTGTGCCGTCTCTGGTGGTACGGTGTCAGGCCGGGTATGACGTGGTACGCGGTAACATTCACGTCAAACAGGCGCTGGAGAAAGTGGCACAAACCGGTGACTGCGCACTGGTGGCCCGGCAGATGCTTGATGCGCCCTCGAATGCCGCCGGGAGCCAGCCATGAAAGAGAAGCCGTACCATTATATCGACAACGATATCCGGTACCTGGTGGCTTGTATGAATGCTTACGCGTACAGGACGTATGCATCCTGTCATGGGCACGGCTACCCCGTCGATATCGTGATGCCCTATGTTGCTTTCACCTCGTCTGTTACCCAGGCCTCACGGCTTTGCCGGCGTCTGCGCGCAGATGCTGAATCAGGAGAGCCTGAGCTGAACTGGGGATGGGAAATCACCGGCAGTTTTGATTCAGTGTATTCCCTCTGCTTCCGGCTAAATCCGACGAAGCCACATAACAACATGAGCCGCTGGCGCCGGAACACTCTCCGGCGGGACCTGATGGCGTTACCGGGAATGGTGAAGGATGCGGGAGGGTGGAAATGAAGACGGTTATTTTCGTGCTGACCGCGCTTTTTGTCCTGAGCGCCTTCATCTGGCTGGCATCCCCCGCCTGCGCTGACAGTGGAAGTGACTATACAGCCGGTTCGGATTTTGCGAAACAGGTGCAGGGCAATGGTCTGAACTCACTAAAAAATTTCAGTGGTGAGCAAAACCTGCCGGGGTATACCGACAACCCGGATCAGACAAAATACTACGGCGGCGTCACAGCCAGCGGAGACAGCTCCCTGAAAAGCGATTCAGCCCTGGAGTTCAGCCAGGGGGATACCGGCAAAACGATTACGGAGTCGTTCACGAACCGGCCACCGGATCAGATATCTCAGGATGCGCCGTTTATTCAGGCCGCCAGGGATACAGAATCCCGTGCCGACAGCATTGTCGGCGATACCGGACAGTCCTGTACCGCCCAGGTTGTGAACCGCAGCGAGTTCACAAACCATACCTGCGAACGTGATCTGCAGGTGGAAAATTTTTGCACACGGGAAGCGACCCTGAAGGATAACGCCACCACGCAGAAAGTTAACCGAACCTATCAGCAGGTGGTGACGCTGAATTATGCCCGGAGTACCCGGCAATGGAGTGGCAACCTGACGATCCCGACCAACGGTCGTCTGCTGAATGCCTCGGTGGATGGTGAGCCTCTGGTCATCCCCTGGATTGAAGAATGCGACGCCGAAGGGAAGGTGCGGGATAGCTGCAAGAGTGCAGTCAGTGAAAGCCTGACCCTCTTTGAACGAACGTTACCCATTGATGTGATCAGCTGGCCACGATCAGAATCGATATGTTCAGGCGGCCAGAACACTCATTGTACGAAATATACCTATGACGGGCAGGGGAAGATTCATCAGTCGTTTGGTGTGGACAAAGCGGTCACTGCAGGGCAGAACTTTGCTGTAAGCAAAATATCACGAACCGTATCATCGGCCAGCCAGAAACCCGTACAGGTCACGGTCACCCTGGTGATGGAAGAAACCGAAACCGTCTACGCACCTGAAGTCGTCTGGGTGGAAAGCTGTCCGTTCAGTAAGGATGAAGGAAAAAAAACGGGCGAGGAATGTATCAGCCCGGGAGGAACGCGAACCATCACCCTCGGAGGCAGGAATTACTCGTTTACGGAAGCCTGCTGGAAATATAAGGATACCTGGCTCACGCAGCCGGCGGACAACGGCTCCTGTGAAAGCCTGATGAAAAATACGGCCTGTACCCTGTCATCCCGCCAGTGCGCCTTCTCCAGCGAGGAAGGCACGTGCCTGCATGAATATGCAACGTATTCCTGCGAAACCAGGACGAGTGGCAAGCAAATGATATGCGGCGGTGATGTCTTCTGCCTCGATGGTGAATGTGACAAAGCCACGTCCGGGAAGAGCAACGACTTTGGGCAGGCGGTGTCTGAGCTGGCGGCACTGGCTGCTGCGGGGAAGGACGTCGCGGCACTGAACGGGGTGGATGTCCGGGCCTTCACCGGAAAAGCGAAGTTCTGTAAGAAATTTGCGGCCGGCTTCAGTAACTGCTGCAAAGACGGCGGCTGGGGTCAGGATGTGGGGCTGGCACGCTGCAGCAGCGAGGAAAAGGCGCTGGCCAAAGCGAAAAAAGACAAGCTGACGGTCAGTATCGGGGAATTCTGCTCTAAAAAGGTTCTGGGTATTTGCCTGGAGAAAAAAAGGAGCTATTGCCAGTTCGACTCAAAACTGGCGCAGATCGTTCAGCAGCAGGGAAGAAACGGTCAGCTGCATATCGGATTTGGCGGCGCCAGCAGCCCGGATTGCCGGGGCATTACCGTTGCGGAACTCCAGGGGATTGATTTTAACGAGCTGGATTTCACAAACTTCATGGAGGATTTAATAAATAACCAGAAAATCCCGGATAAAAGCGAACTGACCGAAAAAACAAAAGCGCGTATTAAAGAACTTCTCACGCAGTCTTCAGCAAAGTAACTCTCCATTAAAAACATATCAAAGGTGACTAAATGGCTACGTCCTTGATGGTCGTTGTTTTGCTTGTGCTCTTTCTTTTCATTCCGGCCAGTATCGCCCTGTTCATGTCAGGCCGCAGACTGCTCCTGATATTCCTGGGGGCCGTGGCGTGCCAGGCGGCTGTTGCCGTTGCGTTTGCAGGACTGTCTGCCCGGGGCTGGTCTGAGTCGATGGGGATGGGGGCGGCATCACTCATTTTCTACGTTATCGGGCTGCACAAGGCTGACGGTGTAAAACAGAATACTCATAACGGGAGTGAAAAGAATGAAAGTTAATTTTCACAAACAGCCTGCCATTGATTTTGTCCTGAGATTAACGCTGACAATAATCATTATTTTTCCGGTGATTTATTTCTCCTGGGATGCCGTCAAAGGGACATCGGGGAGTGATTATGTCGAGAGTGTGGTCTTTATTCTCTGCACGGGCGGTGTCGGGCTTATGAATTATCTGTTTTTTTCGGCGCTGACCAGACTTTTACAGAAGGGAAAATAAAGGAGCAGGGATGGAAGAGAGAAAATCGTATGGAATGGTGGTGCTGTTTGTCAGCGTGTTTGTTGTTTTTCTGGTGAGCATTATGTCGTACAGCCTGTGGCGGGACAGGCAGGTTAACGCATTTATGACCACTAACCGGGCCTGGGGGATCCAGTGCGACACTGTTTCTCAGACCGCGTGGGTGGTCAGGGACGGGGAGCGGGTGGACCTTCAGATAAATCATCTGCCTCTGTACTGCAGCGGTTACCGCTTTGAAGCCCGTGATGATGCAGGAAAGGTACAGCGCCAGCTCGATAAATACAGTGTCTATCAGCATCTGTCACGCCAGTCGCAATAATTCATAAAAGGGTATTTGCCATGCGAACAATACATGCCGCCATGCTGGCTGGGTGCCTTTGCTGCGCCCTGATGCCGGCTTTCGCCAAAGATGCGGGCTGGCAGTGGTACAACGAGAAACTGAAGCCCCGTGATGAGGAAAGGCCAGCCGCACCAGCGGCACCACCGCCGCAAATGGATATTCTGGAGAAACTCGCCACACTCCAGGCGGCCACCAAACGGTCGCTGTACGAAGCCATTCTGTATCCATCGTCGGAAAACTTCGTGAAGTACTTCCGGCTGCAGAACTACTGGACGCAGCAGGCAGGTTTGTTCTCGATGAGTGCGAAGAAAGCGATGCTGGAAAACCCGGAACTCGATTACAACCTGCAGTACAGCCACTACAACGGCACGGTAAAAAACCAGCTCGCCGCCGATTATGCCGAACAACGTCAGGCTATCTCCACCCTCGCACAGCACTACGGCGTGATGTTCTTCTACCGGGGCCGGGAAGCGATCGATGGCCAGCTGGTCCAGGTGATTAAAAATTTTCGCGAAACCTATGGCCTGAGCGTGATACCGGTGTCGGTTGACGGCGTGATTAACCCCATGCTGCCCGACAGCCGGACGGACCAGGGCCAGGCAGAGCAGCTTGGCGTGAAGTTCTTCCCCGCGATGATGCTGGTTAACCCGAAAAGTGGCCAGGTGAAGCCTCTCAGTTACGGCTTTATCAGTCAGGACGACCTGGCGAAACAGTTCCTCTATGTCTCCAGCGACTTTAAACCGAATTTCTAAGGAGTGTGTCATGCGAAAGATTCGTTTTCCGGATTTAGATATCACCGGGATGTGGGTGCTGGCCGTGGGCGTGTTTTTCCACCTGATAGCCCGGCTTGTCAGAAAGCAGCCTGAGCTGGCCGTCCAGGCCGGGGAAATCTTCGGGCTGGGAATGGTGGTGTTCGGGGGATACCGCATTCTTAACGCCCTCATTGCTGAAGCCGAAAAAGAGGAGAAAGCCTGTGAAAAGCAGCCTGAAGAACATCGCTAAGACGCCGCTGGCGGTGCTGTCTCTTTCCCTTGCACTGGCCGGACTGGGACAGGCGGGAACGCTCGATGAGGTGAAGTCGCTCTGGGATCCGCGGGGAATCTCCGGTACTGAAACGGCTTCCCCGCAGAGCGACACTCCCCAGGCGGTGAGCGGGGCATCTCAGCCACGCTGGTTACGGCTCAGCAACGGAAAGCAGGTGGATCTGCGCGACTGGAAAGTGGTGCTGTTCATGCAGGGACACTGTCCCTACTGTCATAAATTTGACCCGGTGCTGAAGCAGCTGGCCGGACAGTATGGCTTCTCCGTGTTCTCTTACACCATTGACGGACAGGGTGATGACGCGTTTCCTGAAGCGCTGCCGGCACCTCCTGACGTGATGCAGACCTTTTTCCCCAATATCCCGGTGGCCACCCCGACCACGTTTCTGGTCAACGTGAACACGCTGGCAGCGTACCCGATCCTGCAGGGCGCCACGGATGCACAGGGCTTTATGGCCAGAGTGGATACGGTATTTCAGATGATGCACTGAGTCTCTGTTATATCCGGTCTTAGCAAGTGATTAAGGAAAATAGCCATGAACAAATATATACGTTCGACGGGACTGTATGCGTTTTTATTTCCAGCCAGTTTAAAAGCACCCGGGCAGACAGCAGCAGAAAAAATAGAACAACTGAAGCCGGAATTTGTCCACCGGGAAAGGCGTCTGGAAATCTATCTGGAATTATTCATTGTGTTTCTGACTGCAGGTGCCCTGCTGTTATGGATAATGAGATTTTTATTTAATCTCTGCGTGGCTGACTGGATAGCCAGCGGTGACCTGCGAGTAAAAGACCTGTGGAATATTATGATGTACGCCATCCCTTATGCGCTGATGGCTGTCGGGATGGGGTTCTTTGTTGCCGGAGTGACATTAGCAATCCTCAATTTTTTCAGTCATCACCTGAAAATCCTTTTTATTCTGAGAAATAACAGAGTTAAAAATAATGCTGTGCGTAATGGAGGACAGGATGCGAATTAAACTTCTGTCACTCTTCTGCGGTGCCGTGCTTGGCCTGTCATTTAGTGCCGCCGCCGACGTGAATGGCGACATGAACCAATTCTTCAATAAGCTTGGCTTTGCGTCCAATACCAGCCAGCCGCAGGTCTGGCAGGGACAGGCGGCGGGTTACGCCTCCGGCGGTTCGCTGTATGCCAGAACGCAGGTGAAAACGATCCAGCTGGTCAGCATGACCCTGCCGGATATTAACGCCGGCTGCGGCGGCATCGATGCGTACCTGGGGTCGTTCTCATTTATCAACAGCGAGCAGCTGCAGCGCTTCGGCAAACAAATTATGTCCAACGCCGCGGGCTACTTCTTTGACCTTGCCCTGCAGACCACGGTTCCGGAGATCAAAACTGCCAAAGACTTCCTGCAGAAGATGGCCAGCGACATCAACAGCATGAACCTCAGCTCCTGCCAGGCCGCTCAGGGCATTGTGGGCGGTCTGTTCCCCCGCAACCAGGTGGCGCAGCAAAAGGTCTGCCAGGACATCGCCGGTGAGAGCAACATTTTTGCGGACTGGGCGGCTTCCCGTCAGGGCTGTTCGGTGGGGGGGCAGATGGACAAAGTGCAGGATAAAGCCAGCGATAAGGACAAGGAGCGTGTAATGAAGAATATCAACATTATGTGGGATGCCCTGTCCAAAAACCGGCTCTTTGACGGCAATAAGGAGCTGAAAGAGTTTGTGATGACCCTGACCGGGACGCTGATTTTTGGTGAGAACAGTGAGATCACCCCGCTGCCGGCACGCACCACTGACCAGGATCTGATTAAAGCCATGATGGAGGGCGGCACGGCTAAAATCTATCACTGCAATGATTCGGATAAGTGTCTTAAGGTCGTTGCTGATGCCACCGTGACCATCACCTCCAGTAAGGCGCTGAAAAGCCAGATTTCCGCTTTGTTAAGCAGTATCCAGAATAAAGCGGTGGCTGATGAAAAGCTGACGGATCAGGAAAAAGGGTTTATCTCCAGCACCACCATTCCGGTATTCAAATACCTGGTCGATCCGCAGATGCTCGGGGTGTCTAACTCACTTATTTACCAGCTGACGGACTATATCGGCTACGACATCCTGCTGCAGTACATTCAGGAACTTATCCAGCAGGCCCGGGCGATGATCTCAACCGGTAATTATCCCCAGTCGACAATGGATATGATCATGGAAAACCTCAATCAGGCGAGTGTCCAGATTGCCGCTTTCCAGTCCCGTGTTCAGGTCCAGCAGGACGCCTTGCTCGTGGTGGACAGACAAATGAGTTACATGCGCCAGCAGGTCTCTGCCCGCATGATGACCCGCTACCAGAATAACTATCATTTTGGGGGGAATCAGTAATGCTTGAGATATATGCCATTGCAGGCGGTGACTGGTTACGGGGCAACCTGAACGCGATTGCGGCGTTTATGGGGACCGGTACATGGTCGACCATAGAAAAGATGTGTATCGCTATCTCGGTACTCATTGTGGCGGGGAACTGGGTAAAAAAACACAACGTGATGGACCTTTTGGGCTGGGTCTTTTCCCTCACCCTGGTCTCTATGCTGGTTGTCATTCGCACCCCTGTGCAGATCATCGATTACAGTAACGTTGCGCAGGTCTATGAAGTCGATAATGTACCTATTGGTCTGGCCATTCCGGCGTCGCTGACAACACGGGTAGGCAACGCGCTTATCCAGAGTTATGAGATGGTTTTCGCGCTGCCGGACAGCGTCACGTACAGTAAAACGGGGATGTTATTTGGCAGTAATCTGGTCGCGAAAAGTACGGATTTTTTGTCACAAAATCCTCAGATTACGACGCTGTTTTCCGATTACGTACAAAACTGTGTGATGGGCGATATTTTTCTCAATCATAAGTACACTTTTGAGGAATTACTGAATTCACCTGATCCGTATACCCTGATTTTTGCAAACCCGAGTCCACTGCGTGGCGTGTTTGATAAAAACAACCAGTTCCAGACATGCGAGGAGGCCTCACGGGATCTGAAATCGGCTCTCGCGCTGGATACCCAGACAGGCGGTAAAACCTGGAACTACTATGTTCGTCAGCTGTTTGGCGGCAAACCTAATCCCGATCTGCTGTTCAGCCAGATGATTGGCGACAGCTACAGTTACTTCTACAGCTCGGGACAGAGCGCCGGGCAGATTATCCGCCAGAACGTCACGATGAACGCCCTGCGCAGCGGGATCCAGAGTTATGCGGCCCGCAGCGGCGATACCGCCAGTCTGGTCAATATCGCTAACACATCATCCCTTGAAAAGCAGCGGCTGGCACAGGCCACAATGGGGCACCAGGCGCTTCGCACACTTCCGCTGATGCAGACCGTTATCATGGGGATAATGATTGGGATGTTCCCGATCATGGTGATGGCCGCCATGTTTAATATGATGACGCTGCAGGTGCTAAAGGGGTATGTGTTTGCGCTTATCTGGCTGCAGACGTGGCCATTACTGTTCGCCATCCTGAACAGCGCAATGGCCTACTATGCGAAGCAAAATGGCGTCCCGGTCGTTCTCTCTGAGTTGTCGCAGGTTCAGCTCAAAAACTCGGATATTGCGACCACCGCGGGCTATATTGCCGTGATGATACCGCCTTTGTCGTGGGGGATCGTGAAGAGCATGGGAGCCGCCTTCTCCAGTGCCTACAGCCATTTTTCTTCTTCCGGGCTTGGGGCAACATCGCAGGCGGCTTCCGGTGTGGTGGATGGCAATTACTCTTTCGCCAACATGCAGATGGAGAACGTCAGCGGCTACAGCTGGGGTACCAACAGCACAACCAGTTTCGGACAGATGTCGCGGCAGCTGGCGAATGGAGGCATGAGCACGCAGACGCGGGATGGCTCGATGGTCTGGGACAGTGGTGGTGCAATGTCAAAACTGCCGGTGGATATCAACGTCGGTCGTCAGATAGCCAGTGCGCAGCAACAGATGGCCCGTGAGGCTGATGTCCAGGCCGAAAGCGCGCTGCATGGCTATAACAGCAGCGTGACAAGTGCCTGGAATAGTCTGCAGCAATTTGGCACCAATAAAGGGAACAGTGCATCAACAACGACCGGGGCCGATACTACCGAGTCTTCGCAGGATTCAATGGCCAGAAGCAAGATGTGGAATGCGGTTGTTGCTAATGCGAAAGCCAACAACATCAGTAATGAGGAGTCTTTCCAGCAATTGATGGATGAGTCTAGGAAGGGAACGGTATCAGGTGAGATGTATGGTAATGCTAAATGGAGTAGTGGTGACCAATTGGTCGGGAAACTGGGTAAATGGGCTACAGGACTCACTGCTGAAGGGGGGGCAAAAATTAGTGCTGGAGTGAATGCATCAAGTGGCTCTACTGACTCGACAAACGAATCAGGAAGGGAGTCTCATGACAGTAGGCACGATACCAGCAGCCAGGCGGCGAAAGACTTTAAAGAAGCTTCGGATTACTTTACCAGCCGCAAAACCACCGCTTCGGGCAATATTACCGATAATAATGCCAGCTCGCGTGTTGACCAGTTTGCCGCGTCACTCTCCAGTGCCAAAAACAGCTATGACCAGTATACAACCAGCCGGACACGCAGCCATGAATACAGTGAGATGGCGTCACGCACAGAGAGCATGACTGGCCAGATGAACGAAAACCTGACTCAACAGTTTGCGAACTTTGTTCAGCATCGTGCTCCACAGGATGCCGAGGCCATTCTGACCAATACCAGTTCTCCTGAAATTGCGGCGCAGCGTGAAGCACTGGCGCGTGAATTCGTCAAAGAGCAGGTTGAACCCAGGGTTGATGCCGCGTATCAACAGGGGCGTGAAAGCATCGGACAGAATATGGCTGGGGTGTCAGGTGGTGGTGACAATGGTTCGGTAATGGCTGACTACGGACAAAATTCTGGTCGTATCGATGCCATGACGCAAGATGCGGGTATTAAGGATAATGTGGGTCAGAAAGTGGATGGGATGATTGCAGAGAATAAACAACAGCATCAGGAAACCCGTGAAAACATACAACAGCAAGGCGTTGAAGTGAAAAAAGAGAATGCTGAACTGGAAAATGACCACAAAACAAAAGGAAATGATTTCAAAAATTCTTATAATGATAAGAAAGAGCATCAAACCAGACTGCCTGGCGCGGATTCCACCAAAGAACTACTGGATAAGGCAACAAAATTAGAAAACGAGAAACCAAAGGGATAGGGAGGAAAGAATGTTAACCCATCAAATAATACAAGGTGAAATTGACGAGTTAAAACTAGTTCTGACTGAGAAGGATTTAACGATCCCCTCATTCTGGAGTTGTATCTGGCCTGGCTTGACTTTTATGTTTGGGTTTTTACTTTCATCATATTTTTCATATGGGATAAGTGATTTTTCTACGGGTCTTGATAGAATTTCATCAATGGTTTTTGCGGCAGTTGTGGGCATTTTTTCTATCATTGCAACCGCGAATACCCGCTCACTCTTCCTTTCTTTGCCTGAGTCTTTCAGGAAAAAGTCGTTGTTCTTTGGTTTTTTAGCAAAGAAATGCAGAGTTTATGGAGCAGTTATTTTTACTATATTCCCATGTCTGGCGTTTTTTTCTGCATATAACGGAATTAATGCGGTTGTTTTTATTGTTATTACCGGCTTCAGTCTTTTATTAACACTTATGGTTATGAATATTGACCTTAGTCGTTATCAGTTGGCGACCCTGACGTCTGTTATTGAATCGGTTAGAAATCATGAACGGTGAACTCTTTCCGCGCAGAAAAGTTAGGGGGGTAATCACGCAGATGCAACCTATCAATCATGGTGGTTTATTAACAGGCTAAAAGTTTCTTTTTGTTATTATTGGCTGTCTAGGTTTTAATTGGTTTTTACATCTCGCTTAAAATTCGTATATAGTGAATGCGCATTCCGACATTATAAGAGAATGTGTATTCACTCGTATTGATTATGTCACAAGGATTCAGGATGAAGCTTAATAAAGTCATGGCTGTGATGGTCGTCAGCTCTGCGCTGGTGTTATCTGGATGTAGTGCAATGGGAACCGCTATTAAAAAGAGAAATCTGGAAGTAAAAACCCAGATGAGCGAAACAATCTGGCTGGAACCTTCAAATAATAAGACGGTTTATCTGCAAATCAAAAATACCTCCGATAAGGATATGAGTGGCCTGCAGGCAAAAATTGCCAGCGCCGTCACTTCAAAGGGATATCAGGTCGTCAGTAACCCGGATACGGCGGGCTACTGGATCCAGGCTAATGTGCTCAAGGCCGATAAAATGGACCTTCGTGAGTCTCAGGGCTGGTTAAGCCGGGGTTATGAGGGCGCTGTGACTGGCGCCGCTCTTGGGGCGGGGATCACCGCTTACAACTCCAGTTCCGCGGGAGCAACCCTGGGAGTAGGGCTTGCAGCCGGTCTGGTCGGAATGGCGGCTGACGCGATGGTGGAAGATGTGAACTACACCATGATCACCGATGTTCAGATCGCGGAAAGAACCAAAACACAGGTTCAGACTGATAACGTGGCCGTATTACGTCAGGGAACATCCGGCGCAAAAGTGCAGACAAGTACTGAAACGGGTAATCAACATAAATACCAGACTCGCATCGTCTCTAACGCTAATAAAGTTAACCTCAAGTTCCCTGAAGCCCAGCCTGTTCTTGAAGACCAGCTGGCAAAATCGATCGCTAATATTCTGTAAGCGTTCTATTCCACGGCCCGGGTACTCCGGGCCAGACTGGCATCACCTTTCTGGCGTGTCAGAATTCATTCGTCAAATAATCAGTTAATTCCACATCTAAACGGTGAACAGTTGCGCAATTTATTTGTGCATCTGTGAGGCGTTGCCGCCTTCGGCGGAGTCTTTCGTCTTTATTTGAACAGAGGTTATTTATGACAATATCTGAGCCTGTCAGGTCTCTTAATACACATGAACTGATGCCTGGCGATATTTACCCACATCCTGCAGTGGGGGAAAGTTATTCCCTGTCACATTGCGAGGTCTGTTCTCTCTTCAGTGACCACATCATGTATATCTGCAGCCCGTTAGTTATTCTTCTACTTGTTTTCATCGCAGGTGTCTTTTTCCGAAAATTAATGACGTCTTCCACGGGACGTAAGCGAGACACGGCGTCAGTTATTCCCGATACAAAGCCAGAAGCACAGAGCAAACCGGAATACTTCCATCTTTCCATATGTGTGGAAGGCCCGGCCAGCACGGATGACTCCGCCTTGTCCTCTCTTGCCTCCCGTGTTGTCCGCGAAGCTGAAAATCTGTATATCCCCGGCGTCAATCGCCGCGACAGCGCTGACGACGTGTTTGCCTGGTCCGTGCAGACTCAGTTTCCTTCTGACAGGCTCTTCGGCACACGGATTTTCCCGTCGACCGGCTGGTTTGAACGTCCGGATATGATTAAACCTCCGGTGAAATGCTACTGCGTCTGCCTGCAGTACACGGCTGAAACATTGCCATCCACACTGCATGCCCTGGTCGATGAGGCCGGACGGCAAGTGGCGAAGTCGTATATTAAAGGCGGGCACTGCCCTGGCTCAGAGGGCTATTCCTTCTGCATAACCTCTTAATAGCAATAAGTATCCGGCCTGGTCATCTATGGATCCGGGCATGACTGTAATCCTGTTTTCTGTGCCGGTGTATTTCCGCTGATTAATTTGTCCTTCCGACCCTAATACTTTACTGACGGATTAGTGCCATGAGTTTCAATGCCAAAGATATGACGCAGGGCGGTCAGATCGCCAATATGCGCTTTCGCATGTTTGGTCAGATTGCCAATATTATTTTCTACGTGCTGTTTATTTTATTCTGGGTGCTGTGCGGGCTGATGCTGATGTACCGGCTCAGCTGGCAAACCTTTGTGAACGGCTGCGTATACTGGTGGTGTACGACGCTGGGTCCGATGCGCGATATTATTCGTTCCCAGCCGGTATACACCATTCAGTATTACGGCCAGTCGCTGGAATATACCTCAGAACAAATACTGGCCGATAAATATACTATCTGGTGCGGAGAGCAGCTGTGGACCAGTTTCGTCTTTGCTGCCGTGGTTTCTCTTGTTATCTGTATCGTGACGTTCTTCATCGCCAGCTGGGTGCTGGGCCGCCAGGGGAAACAGCAGAGTGAGGATGAGAATACCGGCGGGCGCCAGCTTTCCGATAAGCCCAAAGAAGTGGCCCGTCAGATGAAGCGTGATGGTATGGCCTCCGATATTAAAATTGGCGATCTGCCTATTCTTAAAAACTCCGAAATCCAGAACTTTTGCCTCCACGGTACCGTAGGTTCCGGTAAATCAGAAGTGATCCGCCGGCTACTGAACTACGTGCGTGCACGTGGCGATATGGCCATCATTTACGATCGCTCCTGTGAGTTCGTCAAAAGCTATTACGACCCGTCACTGGATAAAATCCTCAACCCGCTGGATTCGCGCTGCGCTGCCTGGGATTTGTGGAAAGAGTGCCTGACGCTGCCGGACTTCGACAACATCTCCAACACCCTTATCCCGATGGGCACCAAAGAAGACCCGTTCTGGCAGGGCTCCGGTCGCACTATCTTTGCCGAAGGCGCGTATCTGATGCGCGAAGACGACGATCGCAGCTACGAGAAGCTGGTCGATACCATGCTGTCCATTAAAATCGACAAGCTGCGCGCTTATCTGCAGAACACGCCGGCAGCGAACCTGGTTGAAGAGAAAATTGAGAAAACGGCCATCTCCATTCGTGCCGTGCTGACCAACTACGTCAAGGCTATTCGCTACCTGCAGGGCATCGAGAAGAACGGGGAGCCGTTCACTATTCGGGACTGGATGCGCGGTGTCCGTGAGGACAGACCCAATGGCTGGCTGTTTATCTCCTCCAACGCTGACACCCATGCTTCCCTGAAGCCGGTTATCTCGATGTGGCTGTCAATTGCCATCCGCGGCCTGCTGGCGATGGGGGAGAACCGTAACCGGCGCGTGTGGATATTCGCCGACGAGCTCCCCACGCTGCACAAGCTGCCTGACCTGGTCGAAATCCTCCCTGAGGCGCGTAAATTTGGTGGTTGTTATGTTTTCGGTATTCAGTCCTATGCCCAGCTGGAAGATATCTATGGCGTTAAGCCTGCCGCCACGCTCTTTGACGTAATGAATACCCGGGCCTTCTTCCGTTCACCCAGCAGGGAGATCGCGGAGTTTGCTGCCGGTGAAATTGGCGAGAAGGAAATCCTCAAAGCCAGCGAGCAGTACTCTTACGGTGCTGACCCGGTGCGTGATGGTGTATCGACCGGGAAAGAAAAAGAGCGGGAAACCCTGGTCAGTTACTCCGATATTCAGACGCTGCCGGACCTGTCCTGTTACGTCACGCTGCCCGGACCGTATCCGGCCGTGAAGCTGGCCCTCAAATACAAGCCGCGTCCGAAAATTGCAGAGGGATTTATTCAGCGCCGACTCGATACGCGTGTTGACGCCCGCCTCAGTGCGCTGCTTGAAGCGCGTGAAGCTGAAGGCAGTCTTGCCAGGACGCTTTTTATGCCGGATGCGCCGGCATCCGGGCCCGCTGATACAGACAGTCACGCCGGTGAACAACCTGAGCCGATCAGTCAGCCTGCGCCAGCAGACATGACAGTATCTCCGGCACCGGTAAAAGCGCCGCCGACAACAAAGAGTCCGGCAGCGAAACCTTCCGTCAGAGCAACGGAGCCTCCCGTCCTGCGGGTCACGACCGTACCGTTGATCAAACCAAAAGCAGCCGCAGCGGCCGCTGCTGCCTCAACAGCATCCTCTGCCGTTACCCCTGCTGCAGCTGCAGGCGGGACAGAACAGGAGCTGGCGCAGCAGTCCGCAGAGCAGGGGCCGGACATGCTGCCGGCCGGCATGAACGAGGACGGTGTCATCGAGGATATGCAGGCGTATGACGCCTGGCTGGCAGATGAGCAGACACAGCGGGATATGCAGCGGCGTGAGGAAGTCAATATCAACCACAGCCACCGCCACGATGAGCAGGATGATGTCGAGATTGGGGGGAACTTCTGATGCTTAGTTTCAGCCAGGTTAAATCAGCTGGCAGTGCCGGTAATTACTATACGGACAAGGATAATTACTACGTTATCGGGAGTATGGACGAGCGCTGGCAGGGTAAAGGCGCGGAAGCGCTTGGTCTTGAAGGAAAGGTGGACAAGCAGGTCTTCACGGAGCTTCTGCAGGGAAAACTACCTGATGGCAGCGACCTGACCTGGATACAGGATGGCGTGAATAAACACCGGCCCGGTTACGATCTGACCTTCTCGGCCCCCAAAAGTGTATCGATGCTGGCTATGTTGGGCGGCGATAAGCGTCTTATCGATGCTCATAATCGCGCGGTGACAGTGGCTCTTAACCAGGTGGAGTCCCTTGCCTCCACACGGGTAAAGAGAGATGGCGTTTCTGAAACGGTCCTGACCGGGAATCTGATTATTGCCCGCTTTAACCACGATACATCGCGCGCTCAGGACCCACAGATACACACGCACAGCGTGGTTATCAATGCGACACAGAACGGCGATAAATGGCAGACGCTGGCCAGCGATACCGTCGGTAAAACCGGGTTTTCCGAAAACATACTGGCTAACCGCATCGCTTTGGGAAAGATATACCAGAACTCTCTCAGGGCCGATGTTGAGTCTATGGGTTACAAGACAGTGGATGCGGGTAAGAATGGCATGTGGGAGATGGAGGGCGTGCCGGTTGAGTGGTTTTCCACGCGCAGTCAGGAGCTCCGGGAGGCTGCAGGACCCGATGCCTCCCTGAAGTCCCGGGATGTGGCCGCGCTCGATACCCGCAAGTCGAAAGAAGCCATCGATCCGGCAGAGAAGATGGTGGAGTGGATGAACACGCTGAAGGAGACCGGGTTTGACATCCGGGGGTACCGTGAGGCCGCCGATGCGCGAGCCGCAGAGCTGGCCCGTGCACCTGCCGCGCCGGTGAACACTGACGGTCCGGATATCACGGATGTGGTGACGAAAGCGATTGCCGGTCTCAGCGACCGCAAGGTGCAGTTCACGTATGCCGACCTGCTGGCACGCACGGTCGGCCAGCTGGAGGCGAAGGACGGTGTATTTGAGCTGGCGAGAAAGGGCATCGATGCCGCCATTGAACGGGAGCAGCTTATCCCTCTCGATCGCGAGAAAGGGCTGTTCACCTCAAACATCCACGTTCTCGATGAACTCGCCGTCAAAGCCCTGAGTCAGGAGGTGCAGCGCCAGAATCATGTCTCCGTCACGCCCGATGCGTCTGTGGTGCGCCAGGTCCCTTTCAGCGATGCCGTCAGCGTGCTGGCGCAGGATCGCCCGGTCATGGGTATCGTTTCCGGTCAGGGCGGTGCAACCGGCCAGCGGGAGCGGGTGGCCGAGTTAACCCTGATGGCCCGGGAGCAGGGGCGTGACGTCCATATCCTGGCGGCCGATAACCGCTCACGTGATTTTCTCGCCGGTGATGTGCGTCTGGCCGGGGAAACGGTGACCGGTAAATCCGCCCTGCAGGACGGGACGGCGTTTATTCCGGGCGGAACACTCATCGTGGATCAGGCGGAGAAGCTGAGCCTGAAGGAAACGATTTCCCTGCTCGATGGCGCGATGCGCCATAACGTGCAGGTCCTGCTCTCCGACAGCGGGAAGCGCAGCGGGACCGGCAGTGCGCTGACGGTGCTGAAGGACAGCGGCGTGAATACGTATCGCTGGCAGGGGGGCCATCAGACCACAGCCGACATCATCAGTGAACCGGATAAAGGAGCACGCTACAGCCGGCTGGCACAGGAGTTTGCCTTCAGCGTGCGTGAAGGGCAGGAAAGCGTGGCCCAAATCAGCGGGACGCGTGAACAGAGCGTACTCAACGGCCTCATCCGAGACTCCCTCAGACAGGAGGGGGGGCTGGGTGAGAAAGACACGACCATTACAGCCCTGACGCCGGTGTGGCTGGACAGCAAAAGCCGGGGCGTGCGGGATTATTACCGGGAGGGGATGGTGATGGAACGCTGGGATCCGGAGACCCGGACGCACGATCGCTTTGTCATTGACCGGGTGACCGCGAGCAGCAATATGCTGACCCTGAAAGACCGGGACGGGGTCCGTCTGGATCTGAAGGTTTCCGCGGTCGACAGCCAGTGGACGCTGTTCCGGGCAGAGACACTGCCGGTGGCAGAGGGGGAACGTCTGGCGGTGCTCGGCAATATACCGGACACACGCCTTAAGGGCGGGGAGAGCGTCACAGTGATGAAAGTGGAGGACGGGCAGCTGACGGTACAGCGGCCGGGGCAGAAAACCACGCAGACCCTGGCCGTGGGGGCGGGCGTGTTTGACGGTATTAAAGTCGGCCACGGCTGGGTGGAAAGTCCCGGCAGGTCGGTTAGCGAGACGGCAACGGTCTTTGCGTCGGTGACGCAGCGTGAGCTGGATAACGCCACCCTCAACCAGCTGGCGCAGAGCGGAAGTCACCTCCGGCTGTACTCGGCGCAGGATGCGGCGCGCACGACGGAGAAGCTGTCGCGGCATACCGCGTTCAGCGTGGTCTCAGAGCAGCTGAAGGCCCGATCCGGCGAGACGGACCTGGATGCGGCCATTGCGCAGCAGAAGGCCGGGCTGCATACCCCGGCAGAACAGGCCATTCACCTGGCCATCCCGCTGCTTGAGAGCCAGGACCTGACCTTCTCCCGGCCCCAGCTGCTGGCGACGGCAATGGAAACCGGGGGCGGGAAGGTTTCGATGGCGGACATCGAAACGACCATCCAGGCACAAATCAGGTCGGGGCAGTTGCTGAATGTACCGGTGGCGCCCGGGCGTGGCAATGACCTGCTGATATCCCGTCAGGCCTGGGACGCCGAAAAAAGCATCCTGACCCGGGTGCTGGAAGGTAAAGACGCGGTGGCCCCCCTGATGGACCGCGTGCCGGACAGTCTGATGACGGACCTGACCGCCGGACAGCGGGCGGCGACCCGGATGATTCTGGAGAGCACGGACCGGTTCACGGTGGTTCAGGGGTATGCCGGGGTGGGGAAAACCACCCAGTTCCGGGCAGTCATGAGTGTCATCAGTCTGCTGCCGGAAGAGACCCGCCCGCGCGTCATCGGTCTGGCACCGACGCATCGCGCGGTCGGGGAAATGCAGAGTGCCGGCGTGGATGCGCGCACGACGGCGTCGTTCCTCCACGACACGCAGCTGCTGCAGCGCAATGGGCAGACACCCGATTTCAGCAACACCCTGTTCCTGCTCGACGAGAGCTCGATGGTGGGGCTGGCCGATATGGCAAAAGCCCACTCCCTCATCGCCGCCGGCGGTGGACGGGCGGTGCCCAGCGGGGATACCGACCAGCTGCCGCCCATCGCGTCGGGCCAGCCGTTCAGGCTGACGCAGCAGCGCAGCGCCGCCGACGTTGCCATCATGAAAGAGATTGTGCGCCAGGTGCCTGAGCTGCGACCGGCGGTCTACAGCCTGATTGAGCGGGATGTGCACCGCGCCCTGACCACCATCGAGCAGGTCACGCCGGAGCAGGTGCCGAGAAAAGAAGGCGCCTGGGCGCCGGGCAGTTCTGTGGTGGAATTCACGCCAAAGCAGGAAAAGGCGATAGAAAAGGCGCTGAGCGAGGGGAAAAACCTGCCGGAAGGTCAGCCCGCGACGCTCTACGAGGCGCTGGTGAAGGACTATACCGGACGGACCCCGGAGGCACAGTCGCAGACGCTGGTGATCACCCATCTGAATAAGGACCGGCGGGCGCTGAACAGTCTGATCCATGACGCACGGCGGGAGAACGGGGAAACCGGCAAAGAGGAAATCACCCTGCCGGTGCTGGTCACGAGTAACATCCGTGACGGTGAACTGCGCAAACTGTCGACCTGGACGGCTCACAAGGAGGCGGTGGCGCTGGTTGATAACGTATACCACCGTATCAGCAAAGTGGATAAGGATAATCAGCTGATCACCCTGACAGACAGTGAAGGAAAGGAGCGATATATCTCACCCCGGGAGGCATCGGCAGAAGGCGTCACGCTCTATCGTCAGGAAAAGATCACCGTGTCTCAGGGGGACCGAATGCGCTTCAGCAAAAGTGACCCGGAGCGCGGCTATGTGGCCAACAGTATCTGGGAGGTGCAGTCTGTTTCGGGTGACAGTGTCACGCTGTCTGATGGCAAACTCACCCGCACGCTGACTCCGAAGGCGGAGCAGGCACAGCAGCATATCGACCTCGCCTACGCTATCACCGCCCACGGCGCCCAGGGGGCCAGCGAACCGTATGCCATCGCGCTGGAAGGGGTGGCCGGTGGCCGGGAACAGATGGCCAGCTTTGAGTCTGCCTATGTGGCGTTATCCCGCATGAAACAGCATGTTCAGGTCTACACCGACAACCGTGAGGGCTGGATAAAGGCCATCCAGCATTCACCTGAGAAAGCGACGGCGCACGATATTCTTGAACCCCGTAACGACCGGGCGGTGAAAACCGCCGATCTGCTGTTCGGGCGGGCAAGGCCACTGGATGAAACCGCCGCGGGCCGGGCAGCCCTGCAGCAGTCCGGTCTGGCACATGGAAGTTCTCCGGGAAAATTCATTTCTCCGGGGAAAAAGTACCCTCAGCCGCATGTGGCGCTGCCGGCATTTGATAAAAACGGGAAAGCCGCCGGTATCTGGCTCAGCCCGCTGACCGATCGGGACGGACGGCTGGAGGCCATCGGCGGAGAGGGACGGATTATGGGCAATGACGCCGCCCGGTTCGTGGCGCTGCAGAACAGCCGCAATGGTGAAAGCCTGCTGGCCGGGAATATGGGAGAGGGGGTCAGAATGGCCCGCGATAATCCCGATACCGGGGTGGTGGTGCGGCTGGCCGGTGATGACCGCCCCTGGAATCCCGGGGCCATGACCGGCGGGCGGATATGGGCTGATCCGGCGCCGGTGGCTCCGGTACCGCAGGCCGGGGCTGACATTATCCTCCCGCCAGAGGTTCTGGCGCAGCGGGCGGCAGAAGAGCAGCAGCGCCGGGAAATGGAAAAACAGGCGGAACAGACTGCCCGGGAAGTGGCCGGTGAGGCGCGTAAAGCCGGCGAGCCGGTGGACCGGGTGAAAGAGGTTATCGGGGACGTCATCCGCGGACTGGAGCGTGACCGGCCGGGCACGGAGAAAGCGACGCTACCGGATGATCCTCAGTTCCGGCGCCAGGAGGCGGCGATTCAGCAGGTAGCTTCAGAAAGTCTGCAGCGTGAGCGTCTGCAGGCTGTGGAGCGGGACATGGTTCGTGACCTGAACCGCGAGAAAACCCTCGGGGGCGACTGACGCGCCTGCGGCTTGTCTGCCCCGGCAGGGCCTCCGGTTAACACCGGGAACCCTGCCGGGGCGCGGTAAAAAGAGAGAAGGATACAGAGATGACAGCACACACAATGGGTTTCAGAGCCGCTGACCGCTGGCTGCAGGCATTACTGACCTGGACACCGGGTCAGACGGATATGATTAAAACGGTGGCCCTGGTCCTGATGGTCACCGACCATGCCGGGTTACTGCTGGCACACAATAACGAGATAATGCGGCTTCTGGGACGCGGTTGTTTTCCGCTGTTCGGTCTGGCATGGGGAATGAATCTGGCCCGGCACGCGGAAATACGCCAGTCGCAGCTGAACAGCCTGTGGGTCTGGGCGCTGGTCGCCCAGGTGTCGTTTATGCTCATCGGGTACCCGTGGTATACCGGGAATATTCTGTTTGCCTTTGCCGTCACGGGCCAGGTCCTGCGGTGGGTCAGCCAGCCGTCCTGGTATTACACCCTCCCGGCGGCTGGACTGCTGGTCGCCTGGATACCCCTGTCAACCGGCAGCTATGGCATGGCCGGAGTGGGCATGCTCACCGCCAGCTGGCTGCTTTGTCGCGCACAGCATACACCGGAACGGCTGGGATACGGGGTGCTGTGGGCCCTCATGGTGTTGCTGATGAATATGAATGACGTGAGTGAATCAGTGGCCGGGCTGGCGATTGCGCTGCTGACGCTGATGGTGTGCTCATCTGCCGGAGAACGTGTAAAACGCTTCTGGCCACGGCAGTTCTTCGTGATGTTCTATGCGGTGCACCTGGCGGTACTGGGTATTGTCATCTCGATGTAAAAAAAACCGGACACAGGTCCGGGGGAGGGCACATTGCCCGTAAGCGTGACAAAGGGGACATCATCGTTGTGTCCACTGCATTGTGAGGTGAAACGATGATACCGTTAGCGTATCGTATACCTCAGACCTGTAGCTTTTATTGATATGGCCCCTTATGAGTGAAGAAAAACGCCCTGTACTGAGCCTGAAAAGAAAACCGGCGGAGAACAGTACGACCTCCGCAGAGGCGACCCCTGCTCCTGGTGTGGTGCGCCGAAAGAAGGTCGTGGTGGTCTCGTCCCCGCCGGCCTGGAAGGCAAAGAAAGCGAAACTTGAGAAGGTTAAACAAGCGGCCGAAGCCGCCACGCGCAACGCTGCGCCGGTGCCGGTTAAAGCGGTAAAGACGCCCCCTCCGGTGCGTTATCTTCGCCTGCTGCCGCCGGAACAGGCCATTATGACCCTCAAGGCATTCTGGCCACAGCTGTTCGACGGAAACTCACCCCGTCTGCTGGCAACGGGCATGCGCGAACAGTTGTTTGCCGACATTGTGAACCGCGACCTGCCGCTGTCGCATAAACAGGTGATTAAGTGCCTGAAGAGTCTGACGCGGTCGGCGGGGTATCTGTCCCGGATGCGGGAAGGTGCCTCCCGCTATGATCTGCAGGGGAATGTGGTGGCTACGGTCACTGCTGATGAAGCGCACTACGCGAGTGAGCGCATGATGAGAGAGCTGTTACGCGCTGAACGGAAGATGAGTCAGACCGTTTAATTCATTTCCTGCCACAATAATATTCATCGTTCTACAACCTCTCCGCTAAAGACTTAACGGCTTTAGCGGTCGATCTTATTTTATCCATACTTAACTTGTTAAAGGAATAAAAATGAAATTCAAATTCGGATTGTATTTTCTGCTCCAGTTTATTTCGGTTGTCGCTTTTAATACCTGTTTTGCTCAGCATAATGCGCCGGAAAAAACGTTTTCCGTCACCCAGGAAAAAAGAATTGGAGAAATCGCGGCGAATTATCTGCGTGCTCATCCTGAAATACTTATTCAGATGAGCGAGACACTTCAGCAGGAGCAGGAAGCGAAACAGACTCGCGGCCTTAAATCCGCTGCACTGGAACAACAGGGAAATATTCTGGGTAATAAAAATATCCCCTCCTGGGGGCCCGGGGACGGAAAGGTGATGGTGGTTGAATTCTTTGACTACCAGTGCATCTGGTGCAGCCGGTTCGCGCCAGAGCTGGAGAAGGTCATCAGGAAAAACCAGGATGTGCGCTACTTCTTTATGGAGTGGCCGGTCTTCGGGAGCCGATGGCCGGTTTCATTGCTGGCAGCCAAAACCGGTCTGCTGGTCTGGAAAGAAAAGGGGGCGGAGGCTTATCTGACATACCATAATGGTATTTATGCGACCGGATTAAATGAAGGCAGGCTGACCAAAGAGACCGTCACGGAAACATCAGGTGATATTCAGTTCAGACAGGATACCATTGATGAAGTTAATACCACGCTGAAAAATATTAATGACATCGCCACGGCAACGGGATTAACCGGTACGCCGAGTATTATTGTGATGCCGGTGAAGGGCGCGACGGAAGAAAACACCACGGTATTTTCAGGGATGACGGAGTCGGAAAGTCTTCAGGCTGCCATAAATAAGGCCCGTCAATAACGTCTCCTTTTACATCTGTCTTATTAAAGGACTGAAATTATGTTCAGATATTTTATTTTGCGTATTGAGCAGCAATTATTCTGTTATTTGTACGGGGGCATGCTGGCGCTGTTTCTGATACTCCTGTCTCCGTCTTTTTTCACAGGAGGGGGGCTGCTTCTGGTGATGCTGTCAGTTGCGTTGTTCTGGGGCGGTCTGTCCCTCTATACGCGGCATACTGACCGGATGAGAAAGCCTGACGTTTCTCCACTCGTCAGTGTCCGGGATGGTATCCAGGTTGTGGCCATGCTGCCGCGGCATGAGAAAGCGCGGATTGAATGGGACATTCTGCAGGACGACGAGGTATACCGCCGGCAGATCCAGGAGTTGATTAACCTGACGGTGCGGGTTGTCAGTCGGGGGATTATTTATGCACCTGCGGTGATACTGGCAGGTGTGGGGGGGCTTGCCTGGGGATTTCCGCAGGACGCTGCCCGGTTGTTCACCGCTCTGCGGGAGATACCGGTCACAGACCTTGTGCATCAGACCGGTTTTGTCCTGCGCTACGTTCTGCTGATTTCCGCCATATCGGTTCTGATTGCTGACCTGGTCGCCGGTCAGGGACTGCCAAATGCCTTCCGGCGGGCGTTACTGGATCGAATGCCGGCTGCGGCCTGGTGCATCAGAAGAGGGACAGAGCGATGAAGAAGGGGGGAAGCAGGCATGTCGGGAATGGTCTGGCCGCAAGGGAAGAAACGGCATGGCAAAGATATTAATGATGACAGGCAGTGCCGTGATTGTGCTGAGTCTGCTGGGATTTCTGGCGATGCTTCTGAAAGGACGGGCAGCAGTGAAGACATCTCCGGTCCTGAGGTCACTGAAAGCCCTGGGTATTCGCCCCTCAGAGGCTGAGCAACGGTTGTGTCGCCAGCGGGTCTGGGTGGGTAATGACACACTGATGACGCCACGGGAACAACATTTTTTCCGGGCATTACTGAGGCATACCAGCCGAAAGCGCTGGCTGTTGTGTCCTCAGGTCCGGGTGGCAGATATTGCCACACTCTCTCCCCATATCCGGCCACGGTCCCGGACCTGGTGGCAACTCTTCCGGATGGCCTCTCAGTGGCACTGTGACGTGGTCATCGTTGACATCCATACCTTCGCTATCATCGGCGCAGTTGAACTGGATGATGCCTCACACCTGAAAAAACACCGTATCCGGCGCGATATTCTGCTGGAAGAGGTTCTGAGGCAGGCCGGTATTCCACTACTACGCGATCGGGATTCAGAGAGGCTGGTAAGAAGGGTCGGAGAGTTTCTGAAATACCGCGGAGCCGATGCAGCCGAAAAATCCATAACCGCTATGAATTCAACGGCAGAGCATACTGAACGCAAGGAGAATGAAAAATGATTATCGCCGCCGAAGTGAAACGTGATGAACAGGGGTACTGGACACATCCTGCGCTGGCACGAAGTGGCTGTGAAACTTCCGCAGAATTAAGCTACTGGCTCAGAACCAATAAACTTCAGTGCTTTGTGATGACAATGCGCGATGAAGCGCCTGAAGCTTTCGCTGCCGGATTTACTGATGAAGCCCCGGATGCCCGTGGCTGGATACCGGAACCGCCGGATGATGATGGCTGGTTTCTGGGCTCTGTCCACGATACCGGCGACGGACCCGTCTGCTACTGGTTTAGGCATACCACAAAATCCTGACGCCTCCGCATGGCGTCGTTGTCCAACCCCGTGAACGGGGAAAAGCCAGTTTCCCCCGCTCCCGGCGTTTCTTAAACACCCGTTAAGGAAATACTGTGAAAAAAATTAACCGTACACTCCGCAAATGTTGTCTGTCCGGGCTAATCAGCCTGGCTTTGTGTGCACCTGTTCCGGCCGTGTATGCCGCCAGCATCGAGACGGGATATTCTCCGGAAGGAACGGCTCTGCAGCTGGTCCTGAAGACTATTGATTCAGCGCAGCAGGAAATCCGGCTGATGGGGTATTCCTTTACCTCACCTGAAGTCGCCAGCGCGCTTGTCAGGGCAAAGCGGCGTGGCGTCGATGTGAAAGTGGTTCTGGACTGGAAAGCCAATACCGGCAAGCAAAACCAGGCGAGCCTGGCGGCCATGAATCTTCTGGTCAATGCCGGCATCCCGGTTCGCACAGTGTCGCAGTACAAAATCATGCACGATAAAGTCATCATTGCCGATGGCCGCAATATTGAAGTCGGGTCTTTTAACTACACCCGCGCCGCTGATCGGGTCAATTCAGAGAACGTGCTTGTTGTGTGGGATGATCCTGTCCTGGCTCAACGCTATCAAGACCCTGCCGTTCTGCCGTAAGCTGATGGCGAAAGCCGAAGGCTTCACGTCCCGTTTTGATTTTTCCATTCATGTGGCGTTTTTGCGTTCGCTGGGTAAGCGGCACAGGATGCCGCCACTGTTGCGCCGGCGTGCAATTGACGCGCTACTGCAGGCAATGTGTTTTCACTATGATCCACTGGCCAATCGCGTGCAGCGCTCGATTACCAATATGGCCATCGAGTGTGGACTGGCCACCGAGTCCAGGAGCGGCAACCTGTCGGTCAGCCGTGCCACCCGGGCTCTGAAGTTTCTGGCCGAGCTGGGGCTCATCACCTATCAGACTGAATATGACCCGCAGATCGGCTGTAACATCCCGACCGATATCACCTTCACCCCGGCTCTGTTTTCCGCGCTTGACGTTTCTGAGGTTGCTGTGGTGGCCGCGCGCCGCAGCCGTGTGGAGTGGGAAAACCTGCAGCGCAAAAAGCAGCAACTGAAACCGCTGGAGATGGACGAGCTGATCGCAAAAGCGTGGCGGTTTGTGCGTGAGCGTTTTCGCAGCTATCAGGCTGAGCGTAAATCTCACGGCCGGAAGCGGGATACTGCACGGCGGGATGCATCACGGCAGCGTCATGACATCGAGACGCGCGTGCGTCAGCAACTGACCCGCGAATACGCCACCGGCCGCTTCAGGGGCGATAAAGAAGCGCTGAAGCTTGAGGTTGAGCGCCGTGTGCAGGAGCGCATGCTGCTGTCGCGCGGGAACAACTACACGCGACTGGCCACTGTCCCCCTATAACATTCCTTCCTTAAAAAATCCGGCCGGCGCCGGAGGCTTTCGCACGCCTGTTGGCCGGCTACTACGTATTATCTTATCTTCAGGCCTACATTTCTCACCATAATTCCGGTCTTCCTGGCGTCAACATGGCCATAAATGTTATCGCCGGCGTCACTTCTGACGGCCGATTTCTGTTATCCACATATAACTGCAAGGGAGTATTTCATTAGGCTACAACCGTGATACGCACAAAGCACATGCCGTCGGACTTTCAGGGCGCGTGGTTCCTTTTAAACACCAACTCTGTATCTCTTTTAAAGATCCTTTAATAAATCCTGTAAACACATAACCTGTTCATCGCCTGCCCTGTGGACAGGCTGCGGAGAATGCCCGCCCTTGCAGCGACCTGACGGTCGCGCCGGTTCGGCAACATCAGAGAGAGCTCCCATCGCTTCGCAACGGGCCCCGGCCGGAGAATTAAATTAGTTACAGCATTCAAAAGGAAAATCATCATAAAACCAGCGCCGGTTTGCCGGCCAGGTGCCCCTCCCCACCACTGAAAAGCGCCGCCGCCCCCGGCCGAAGGCCGGGAGTAGTGTCGCTTTTAATGATGGGTGTTGTAACTACTCTTTTTCATCGCTGTAAGGGGAGCTGCGGTCAGTTGTTTGGTACACGCTCGTAAGCGGGGTCTGAGGTCCAACCATGCGAAAAACCACGTTAAGAAAGCAACCTTCTGAAAAGGCGACGTTTATCAGTTTTTTTTCCGGCCATAAAGGGGGCGGAAATTATTCCCTGCACGGGTATTCGCAAGGATTTCGGTAGTGCTCTGGCTCTGCCCCCCATAACCTGGCGGACAGAGCATGATTGGGAAAGCGGTACCCTCACGGCAGAAACGATTGACGCAGGCTATATTTCTATTATTCTGGAAATATAGATAAAGGAGGTATTATGGATTTAAACACTGCTGCAAACGCACTTCGAGAACTGGGCCACCCGACACGTCTCAGCATATACCGGGAGCTGGTCAGGGCGGGTCATGAAGGCCTGCCGGTTGGCGAACTGCAGAAGCACCTTGAGATTCCTGCCTCCACGCTCAGCCATCATCTTTCAGCGCTGATATCCGCTGGACTCATAAGCCAGGAACGGCAGAGTCGTACCCTGTTCTGCAGGCCCTGCTATGCGCAGCTTGAGCAATTGATGGCCTTTCTGACAGAAGAATGCTGCGCAGGCGGCAGCTGCAGTCTGTCACCCGCAAAGACTCCCGAAGAGACCCCATTGTGAACAACCTGACTGATGCCCTGAAAAATATCGATCCGGCCCTCCTGGACGCGCCGCTGACGGAAGATAAGCTGAAGGCCAGAGAGATAACGCATCCGCCCCGCATCCTGATGCTCTACGGCTCGCTGCGGGCGCGCTCTTACAGCCGGCTGACAACGGAAGAAGGTGCCCGGCTGCTGACGGCCATGGGCGCGGAGGTGAAAATTTTCAACCCGTCCGGCCTGCCACTGCCCGATGATGCGCCGGAGACGCACCCGAAAGTGGCTGAGCTGCGGGAGCTGGTTCTCTGGTCGGAAGGCATGGTCTGGTGCTCTCCGGAGCGTCACGGGGCCATGACCGGCATCATGAAGGCCCAGATTGACTGGATACCGCTGACGTCAGGCGCGGTCCGCCCGTCACAGGGAAAAACCCTGGCCGTCATGCAGGTCAGCGGCGGCTCACAGTCGTTCAACGCTGTAAATCAGATGCGTATTCTTGGACGCTGGATGCGGATGATCACCATCCCGAATCAGTCATCCGTGGCAAAAGCCTGGGCCGAGTTTGATGAGGATGGCCGCATGAAGCCTTCTTCGTATTATGACCGCATAGTGGACGTCATGGAGGAACTGATGAAGTTCACCCTGCTGACGCGCGGTCGCAGTGATTATCTCACCGACCGCTACAGCGAAAGGAAAGAGAGTGCCGCGCAGCTTTCTGAGCGGGTCAACCAGCGCAGCATATAAAAAAGCCGGCAGATGCCGGCTTTTTCCACACTGTTATGCCCGCAGCCTGGTAAAAAATCAGTGGCTGACGCGGTTCCCGTGCTCATCAATGACGGCTTCGCCGTCCTCTTTGGTAAACGCGCCCTGCTGCGGGTCCGGCAGTATGTCCAGAACCACTTCGGAGGGACGGCACAGCTTCGTGCCGAGCGGTGTCACTACCACCGGGCGATTAATGAGGATCGGATGAGCCAGCATGGCATCGAGCAGTTCGTCATTGCTGAAGCGGTCTTCTGCCAGGCCGAGCTGTTCGTACGGTTCGGTATTTTTGCGCAGCAGGTCGCGCACGCCGATGCCCATATCCGCAATCAGCTTCTTCAGCTCATCGCGTGACGGCGGCGTTTCCAGATACAGAATAACCGTGGGTTCGGCGCCGCTGTTACGGATAAGCGCCAGGGTATTGCGGGATGTCCCGCAGGCCGGGTTGTGGTAAATGGTAATGTCAGTCATAAGCGGTACTCCGTAAAGGGGCTGCACGGGCGCAGCCCCGGGGTTAAAGTTAAACAGACAGGCGCAGGGCCAGCGCGGCCAGCGTGACAAAAAGCACCGGCAGGGTCATCACGATGCCCACGCGGAAGTAATAGCCCCAGCTGATGGTGATGTTTTTCTGTGCCAGCACGTGCAGCCACAGCAGGGTTGCGAGGCTGCCGATAGGGGTTATTTTCGGGCCGAGGTCACAGCCGATGACGTTGGCGTAAATCATCGCCTGCTTCACCACGCCCTGTGCGCTACTACCGTCAATCGACAACGCGCCAACCAGCACGGTGGGCATGTTGTTCATGACGGACGAGAGTGCCGCCGTCAGGAAGCCGGTGCCGAGCGTTGCGCCCCATACGCCGTGCTCTGCAAACCGGTTCAGGGCGGCGGAAAGGTAATCAGTCAGTCCGGCGTTACGCAGTCCGTATACCACCAGATACATGCCCAGCGAAAAGATAACGATCTGCCAGGGCGCGCCTTTCAGCACCCTGCCGGCGTCAATCACGTGTCCTTTGCGGGCAACCAGCCAGAGAATAAACGCCGCCACCGCCGCCACCAGGCTGACCGGCACGCCGAGCGGCTCCAGAGCAAAAAAGCCAACCAGCAGAAGAACCAAAACCACCCAGCCAGCCTTAAAGGTTCGTGCATCCCGGATGGCTTCCCGCGGTGCCTTCAGCTTCGCCAGGTCATAGGTGACCGGGATGTCCCTGCGGAAAAAGAGATGAAGCATCACCAGCGTGGCCGCAATGGAGGCAATGTTCACCGGCACCATGACGGATGCGTACTCGCTGAAGCCCAGCGTAAAGAAGTCAGCCGTTACGATGTTCACCAGGTTCGATACGATGAGCGGCAGGCTGGAGGTGTCAGCGATAAAGCCCGCTGCCATCACAAACGCCAGCGTGGAGCCGGGAGTGAATCCCAGCGCCAGCAGCATGGCAATAACGATCGGCGTCAGAATTAGCGCGGCTCCGTCATTGGCAAACAGCGCCGCCACTGCGGCACCCAGCAGAACGATATACGTGAACAGCAGCCGGCCCCTGCCGCCTCCCCAGCGGGAAACGTGCAGCGCGGCCCACTCAAAAAAGCCGGACTCATCGAGCAGCAGGCTGATAATGATGACCGCAATGAACGTGCCCGTGGCGTTCCAGACAATCTGCCAGACCACCGGAATATCACCGATGTGCACCACGCCGGTCAGCAGCGCCAGCGCCGCACCGATGACGGCACTCCAGCCAATGCTCAGCCCCTTCGGCTGCCAGATGACCAGTACCAGCGTCAGGATGAAAATCGCACCTGCCAGAAACATACCCGCTCCTATTGAATACAAATGCCTGTTAAACCGGACTGATAAATTTTCGATGCGTAATATATTCGATAATCCAGATATATACCGGTAAATTTTTAAATGCAGACAGGCTTGCCGTTGGTGGTGGCGTTATCGCGTTCAGCCTGCCGGCTGAGCTGGCGGATATCATCCCGCTGGCAGAGATAAGCCTGTTCGATAACCGCCGCTGCCCACGCCGGCATATGAGGCGACAGACGATAGTGGATCCATTTTCCGTCCCGCCGGTCGGTAAGCAGCCCGTTTTCTCTCAGCAGAGCCAGATGCCGTGAGATTTTGGGCTGAGTTTCTTTCAGCACGGACGTAAGTTCACAGACGCAGAGCTCCCCTTTTTCGCGTAGCAGCAGCACGAGGCTGAGTCGGGTTTCGTCGGAAAGGCTTTTAAAAAGCTGCAGGGGGGACACGGGTGGCATGGTGACTCCTTATTGTGACTGACCTGAGTGTACCTGTGAAACTTTCTCCGTCAAATTTATATTCACTTAATCATATGTATGTGCGAACGCCGGACGAGCCTGAGCATGCAGAAGGACTTTCCGTCCGGATGCGCCTGACCGGCATTCCATGAACAGCGTTTTTGCCCTGCGCGTTGACCCCGTTAACAATTCGTGTAGAGTAAAAAGCGCTTTTTGCCGTGGTTCATCTGCCCGGCGGGCATTTGTGGCCGGTACTGAACGTCTGTTCATCCGGTCTTTCTGATTACCCGCGCTGCTCTGTCAGCCGTGAAGGAGTGATAAACACCACCATGCGTCTTACGCCACCCTGAGTCGTACCCCTCCTCTGTCGCACTGAATAAACTTCGGCGCGCACTCAAAAACATCCCGTCTGCGGATGTGCTTTTTCGTACGTAAAATTTTTGCCCTCACGGGCTGACCGTAATCAAAAACTGAGAAATGACTATGCTGCTGTCCTCGACGCGTAAGGACTGGCTGGGTAACGTCCGTGGTGACGTCCTTGCCGGTATTGTGGTCGCGCTCGCGCTTATTCCCGAAGCGATCGCCTTTTCCATCATCGCCGGAGTCGACCCGCAGGTCGGGCTCTACTCTGCGTTCTGTATTCCCCTGGTTATGGCCTTCCTCGGCGGCCGTCCGGCAATGATATCGTCCGCCACCGGTGCGATGGCGCTGCTGCTGATCACGCTTGTAAAAGACCACGGCCTGCAGTATCTGCTGGCGGCCTCGGCGCTGACCGGCGTACTGCAGCTGGCGGCCGGCTACCTGAAGCTGGGCAGCCTGATGCGCTACGTCTCCCGCTCGGTGGTCACCGGTTTCGTGAACGCGCTGGCCATCCTGATATTTATGGCGCAGCTGCCGGAGCTGACCAACGTCACCTGGCACGTTTATGCCCTGACCGCTGCGGGCCTGGGCATCATTTATCTCTTCCCGTATCTGAACAAAACCATTCCCTCGCCGCTGGTCTGCATCATCGTGCTGACCGCCATTTCCATGTGGCTGCACCTGGACGTGCGCACCGTGGGTGACATGGGCAAACTGCCGGACAGCCTGCCGGTGTTTCTGATCCCGGATATCCCGCTTAACCTCGACACGCTGATGATTATTCTGCCGTACTCGGCAGGACTTGCCGTGGTGGGGCTGCTGGAGTCGATGATGACCGCCACCATCGTGGACGACATGACCGACACGCCGAGCGATAAAAACCGCGAGTGCAAGGCGCAGGGCGTGGCCAACATCTGCACCTCCTTTATCGGCGGCATGGCGGGCTGCGCGATGATTGGCCAGTCGGTGATCAACGTCAAATCGGGCGGGCGCGGGCGGCTTTCCACGCTCACCGCCGGCGTGGTGCTGCTGCTGATGGTGGTGTTCCTGCGCGACTGGGTGTCCCGGATACCCATGGCGGCTCTGGTGGCGGTGATGATCATGGTCTCCATCGGCACCTTCTCCTGGCGCTCCATCAGCAACCTGCGCAGCCATCCGCTGTCAACCAGCGTGGTGATGCTGGCCACCGTGGTGGTGGTGGTGGCGACCGATAACCTGGCGTTTGGCGTGCTCACCGGCGTGCTGATTGCCTCGCTGAACTTCGCCACCAAGGTCGCCCGCTTTATGGCGGTCTCCTCTGAGCTGAAGGACGACACCCGCACCTATACCGTAGCCGGCCAGGTATTCTTTGCCTCATCCGATCGCTTTATGAGCCACTTCGACTTCCGTGAAGCGGTGGAGCGCGTGGTGATTGACGTAACGCACGCCCACTTCTGGGATATCACCTCCGTGAGCGCGCTGGACCGGGTGGTTATCAAGTTCCGTCGCGAAGGCACGGAAGTGGAGATCAAGGGTATGAATGACGCGACCCGCACCCTCGTTGACCGCTTCGGAGTGCATGACAAGCCTGAAGAAGTGGAAAAGCTGATGGGTGGCCATTAATTTACTGGAGAAAGCATCATGAATAACACCGTTATTGCCTGCGTTGACGGCTCGCCGTCAACCCGGCCGGTCTGTGAGTATGCTGCCTGGGCAGCCGGTAAACTTGGCGCGCCGCTGGCGCTGCTGCACGTGCTCGAAAAGAGTGAGACTCCCGCCGTGTCTGACCTGACCGGGAGCATTGGTATTGACAGCCGGGAGCAGCTGACCGAAGCGCTGGTCCGCGTCGAGGGTGAGCGCAGCCGGCTGCTGATGGCGCAGGGCAAGGCCGTGCTGGCCGGCTGTGCGGAGCTCCTGAAGCAGACCGGACAGCCGGACGCACAGCTGCTGCAAAAGCACGGCGCACTGGACGAAATCCTGGCGGAGCTGGGCGAAGTCCGGCTGATGGTGCTGGGGCGCCGCGGGACGCAGAATCAGGTAGGCAGCCATCTGGAAAGCGTCATTCGCCTGCAGAAAAACCCGGTGCTGATTGTGCCGGAGACGTTTACGCCGCCGGCGCGGGTGATGTTTGCGTACGACGGCAGCAGTGAGAGCCGTAAAAACCTGACGCGCCTGACGGTCAGCCCGCTGCTGCACGGCCTGAGCTGTCATATCGTGATGGTCAACGGTGACATGTCAGCCCTGCAGGATGCGCAGGCTGTTCTTCAGGAAGCCGGTATCACGACCGAGACACGCCTGCTGGAAGACGAGTCCGTAACCGGGGCGCTGTGCCGCTACGCGGACGCCCATGATATCGACCTCACGGTAATGGGGGCCTGCGGGCACTCCCGGTTACGGCGATTCTTTATTGGCAGCCACACCACGGAAATGCTGTCTGAAAGCCGTCAGCCCCTGCTGATGCTGCGATGAAACAGGCGGGCCTGATATCAGGCCCGCCTTCACAGGGGAAAGAGGATGACGGGTATGAAGGTAAAGGCGCGTTATTGCGGCGCATCCGTCCTGATACCGGTGGCCAGCAGGCTGGCGCCAAGAATGTAGACCAGGCAGAACAGGGCCTGAAGATGCAGGGTGACATGGTTATCTATCAGCACGCCCATGATTACCGGGGATGCCCCGCTGGCAATCACCGTCCCTGCCTCAACCGCCGAGCGCACCCTGGCCAGCTGCGCCGGACCAAACAGCTGTACCCAGAGCGCGGTGGCAAGCGTTGAGGCAATGGCCGACGATACGCCGGTCATAATCAGGTAAAAAGGCGTCACCCACTGACCGTTGCTGAGCCATAGCGCCAGCATGGCCAGGGCCTGTGGCATCAGAAACCACGGCAGCAGCCTGCGTGGTGAGAGCCGGTCAATCAGCGGGCCAAACGACAGCAGCGATACCGCCTGGGTAATGGCATAGGCAATAAACCATACCGCCACCCACGACAGCTCCCAGCCTTTCTCCTGTGCCAGCCTCGCCTGGTGGAAGAAGAAGCCGGTGGTGATAAAGGGGGAGGCCAGCACGACAGGCAGCGTCAGCAGCAGGTTGCGGTTTCGCCATACCGGCGCCTCTTTTTCTTTCTCCTCACCCCGCTTTCTGAACGTACGCAGCGGCTTCTCTTTCCCGCGGGGCAAAAACATCAGCGCGACCCCCACGCCGGCAACAAGCATTCCGGCATTGATGCCCCAGGCAGCGCGCCATCCCGTCAGCGCGCTTATCTGCACCGCAATCACAGGAAAAACGGCCTGCGCCAGCGAGAGCCCCAGCGCGATGGCGCCGAGCGCCTTGCCTGCATCAAGGGGGAACTGGCGCGCCGTTGCGGTCAGCGCAGTATGCACCATCAGTCCCTGGCCGCCGAGGCGCAGAAAGTAAAACCCGATGCACAGCATCCACGCCGCCTGTGCGCCGGAAACCAGCAGGCAGGCCGTGAGCAGCAAAAGGGTGACCGCCAGCGTGAAGCGGCGGGTCGTGGTGTAGTCAATCAGCCGTCCGGCCCAGGTCAGCGTGATGGCGCTCATCACCGTTCCGATTGCGTACAGGCCGCCCAGTCCGCCGTCGGTGAGCCCAAAGGCCTCACGAAAATCCTGCCCGTAAAGTGAGACAAAATAGGTCTGTCCAAAGCTGGACATGGCCATCAGCATCGCACCGAACGTAAGGTGAGAGGCGTGATGAAACATAAACCGAAAAAGCTGACGCATGAATATCCCTGAAGGCGGGCTGCAGCCCGCCGATTAATCACGACGTGTCCGTACCGGCTGCTGCGGACACGGCGCCTGCGTCCCTGAAGCAGGTACACGCGGGTTCACCGTGAAAGGTGGCAGTCCCGTAACGGATATGAGAGAACGGTACCCGGCGCGGACTGGCTGTCGCGGCAGGCTCTCTGATAAAGGACGGGCGAAGAGAAACTCAGGGTGGCGTAATGTGCATGACTCACAGTCAGATATAAAATGCTGCCGAAACGATAATTTTTAATGCTCTTCAGGTCAAGCCTGAAAACGGGCTCCTCATGCCCGCCGCAGGGGGAGTCGCACAAAAACAGTGGATAGCCGCTTGATTAACGCCCGTGACCGGGCCAGAATTGCGGCGAGGTGATGGCGTTCCACCTTACCCAACCGCTTCCCCTGAGAAGCTGATGACGCCTGATATTACTCCCCTTTAACCGGGAGTATGTCAGGCCGCCCCGTATCATCAGCCTGCATACTCCCTCTGACACAGAGGTAAACCCCGTGAAATCTTATCTGGCCATTATCATTGGTGGATCCGCTGGCTGCCTGATCCGCTGGCTGCTTGGCGCACGCCTGAACAGCCTGTTTCCTGACCTGCCACCGGGCACGCTGGTAGTGAACCTTGCGGGCGGATTTATCATTGGTGCGTCGCTGGCCTGGTTCATGCGCCATCCTGACCTGGATCCGGCCTGGCGATTACTTGTTATCACCGGGCTGTGCGGTGGGCTGACCACGTTTTCCACGTTTTCCCTGGAAATATTCTCACAGCTGCAGTCCGGTAATTATTTCTGGGCGTTTACTTCACTGCTGGTACACGTAACCGGCTCCATTCTGATGACTGCCCTGGGTTTTTTTGTCGTCACATGGCTGCTGTGAGCGTGTGGCTGATGACGGATAAAAATGCCCCTGCCTGCGGCAGCTTTACAGGGCTTTACCTCTTCCGCCTGAAGCGGGCCGGACGTTATGATAAAATTAACGTCACGCTAATTCGTTAATTTATCAGCAATTAATTATCGTATTTTTTATATCTTCAGCGTAGCTCAGCCGGCTTATCCTCTGATAACCAGCGGTTGTATATCAGGGGAAGGCCTGTTTTTTTTGAATAAAGGGAGGGAGTGTGTCAGAAATCCCAGACAGAAATAAAAAGAGGATGTCAGAAGTGCCATCTGCATTTTTCAGCTCGCCCGCAGCCGGCGGCATCGTGCTCATCATCGCCTCAGCAGCCGCTATCATCGTGGCTAACTCTCCGCTCAGGGAGGGATATGAGGTATTCCTGAAATACAACGCCGCCGGCCTCTCCGTTGAGCACTGGATAAACGACGCCCTGATGGCCGTGTTCTTCATGATGGTCGGCCTGGAAATCAAGCGCGAGCTTCTCACCGGTCAGCTTGCCACCTGGGGCCAGCGCGCGCTGCCGGGATTTGCCGCGCTGGGCGGGATGGCCGTGCCTGCGGCCATTTACGTATGGTTTAATGCGGGCAGCGATGAAACCCTCGCTGGCTGGGCAATTCCTGCCGCCACGGACATTGCCTTTGCGCTCGGGGTACTGGCACTGCTGGGCAGTCGCGTACCTGCCTCGCTGAAAATTTTCCTGTCGGCGCTGGCTATTCTGGACGACATGGGCGCAGTGGCTATTATTGCGCTCTTCTATACCAGTAATATTTCGTTTCTGATGCTGGCCGGTGCGGCGGTCACGGTTGCTCTGCTGTTTATCATGAACCGTGCCGGGATTACCCGGCTGTTTCCCTATCTGCTGGCGGGGGGCGTGCTGTGGTTTTTCATGCTTCAGTCCGGGGTGCACGCCACCATCGCGGGTATCCTGCTGGCGCTCTTTATCCCGCTGCGGGTAACCGATCCGGATAAACAATCCCCTCTTGCCCGGCTGGAGCACGGCATCAATCCGTGGGTGACGTTTCTGATACTGCCGCTGTTTGGCTTCGCAAATGCGGGGGTCGCGCTCTCCGGTATGACGGCTGATGACCTGATGTCGCCGGTACCGGTCGGCGTTGCGCTGGGCCTGTTTGTTGGCAAGCAGGCGGGCATTTTCGGCCTGTCGCTGCTGGCCGTCAGCCTGGGCCTGGCAAAACGGCCTGAAAAAAGTACCTGGCTGCAGGTTTACGGCGTATCGGTCCTGTGCGGAATAGGGTTTACCATGAGCCTGTTTATCGGCAACCTGGCGTTTGCAGAAAGCCCCCTGTTGGTGGACGAGGTCAAGGTGGGGGTACTTGCCGGCTCTGTACTGGCAGCACTGGCGGGTATGCTGATACTGCGCTTTTCTCCTTCGCATCCTTCCCGGTAACGCATTCGGGTCCGGAAAATCCCCGTGATGACGGGGATTTTTATTTCCCTGCAAACTTATTAATCAACAGGGCCACCTTCATTACCGTCGGCATTTATTCAGGTGCTTATCATCACACTGGTGCCCGCATTTATAGTTTGCCGAAAAAATTCGCACCGTTAATCATGCAGGTACAAACAAAAAGCAGTCTTTTTGTCAATCATGGCAACTTTTCCTGGCCGCCCCCGGTTATGTCGGTTCTCTCGCCTGTTATTAATGTAGCGGGTAATGTCCCATTTCAAAAAGGGGAAAGGGAGAGGCATGCTGATGTCTAAAATCAGAATGCCCCCGGAGTTCTGTTTATGGATGAGAACCTACAGCTGCTTGTGTCCTGCCAGAATTTTCAGGCCAATGATACCCGCCAGAATCAGTCCGAAACAGGCAATGCGTAACAGGCCCTTATCTTCATTTAAGTAAATTATTCCGTACGCTGCTGTCCCTAAAGCACCAATCCCGACCCAGACCGCATAAGCGGTTCCTACAGGAATAGTCCGTGTTGCCAGGGACAAAAAGTACATGCTCACACCGATAAATGTCAGGCAAAAAATACTGGGGTAGATCCGGGTAAATCCCTCAGTCCGGAGCATTGACGCGGCATAAAAGACTTCGGCTATGCCGGCAATCACCAGATACATCCATCCATTCATAAAACTCCTTTAACGGCTCATCAAAACCAGCAATATTGTGGGCAATGTTAACTCTGTTTTTAAGCAGGGGATCATCAGCATCAACCGCGAAACCCTTTCCGGCACAGGAAAAAATCGCTGCCTGCGTCGGGTTAACTGCCTGGGCCCAGTTTTTTTAACCTGAAATAGGTGGCCCTGGATATGCCGGTTTTCTCCATCACCAGTTTAATGGGCGTTTCGTGCCGGATAAGCTCCAGTGCGGCGGCCGATTTGTGATGAGGTTTCCGTCCAAACCTGACGCCTGCCGCCATGGCGATGACCCGGCCTTCGTTTGTGCGCTCCAGGATCCGCTCCCGCTCAGCTTCAGCAACGGCAGCAAGGATCTGAATGACCATTTTACCCATCGTGCCTTCAGTACTCAGTCCATTCTCCAGAAACCGGATGGCTATTCCCTTTTTATAGCAGGCATCAACAATGTGGATCATATCCGCTGTGTTGCGGCCAAGCCGGTCCATTTTGGTACACATGATAATGTCATCTTTTTCGGCACGGGCAAGCAGCCGTTGTAACCCTTCACGTTCGTCCGTGGCGCCCGACATCATGTCAGTAAAAATCCGGTCATCTCTGACGCCTGAAGATTTCAGCTCCATGATCTGCGCCGTCAGTTTCTGATGGCTCGTTGATACCCTTGCATATCCCAGTAATGCCATATTGGTCTCACAAATCGATACTGATACTGCGTAGTATCATAAAGCATAAAACACGATTTTTGATACTCATGTAAGCACGCACTTTAAAAGGTCTCAAAACTTATAATATTTGAGACGGTTAAAAAAAGGACAGAACTCCCGTTTACGAAAGGATGCGCAATGAGTGATGACTTTCTTACCAGCGAACAGACAGAAAACTACGGTCGCTATGTGGCAGACCCAAATGAGGTTCAGCTGGCTCGGTATTTTCATCTGGATGAGCGTGACCTTGCTTTTATTAATCAGCGACGGGGAAAACATAACCGGCTGGGGATTGCACTTCAGCTGACTACGGCGCGCTTTCTGGGAACGTTTCTTCCTGATCCCCTTCAAATTCCCTCATTCATCCGTTTTTACATTGCGGCACAGTTGAACATCAGCCGACCAGAGATCCTTTCCCGGTATGCTGAAAGAGAAAATACCCGCTGGGAGCATCAGGGGCTTATCAAGCTCTATTATGATTATCATGATTTTGGTGATTTCCCCTGGACATTCAGACTGAAGCGTTTGCTCTATACTCGCGCCTGGCTCAGCAATGAGCGTCCAGGTCTGCTGTTTGATTTTGCTACCGCATGGTTGCTGCAAAATAAGATCCTGCTACCCGCAGCCTCGACTCTGACAAGGCTGATTGGCGAAGTACGCGAACGGGCAAGTCGACGATTATGGCGAAGGCTGGCTTTGTTGCCTGACAGCTGGCAGAAAACACAACTGGACGGTTTACTTGAAATACCTGAAGGGCAGCGTATATCGGTGCTGGAGGAGATGCGAAAAGGTCCTGTCACTATCAGTGGGCCGTCATTTACAGACGCCCTGGAGCGATATACCCGACTGCGTAGCATGGAGTTTTCCCGGTTGAATTTCTCCGGTCTGCCTGCCATCCAGCTGCGGAATTTGGCCCGTTATGCCGGAATGGCTTCGGTGAAATACATTTCAAGAATGCCTGACGAACGGCGACTGGCCGTGCTTACTGCGTTTGTGAAAGCACAGGAAATTTCGGCGCTTGACGAGGCCGTGGATGTGCTGGATATGCTTATTCTGGATATCACGCGTTCTGCAAAAAATATCGGGCAGAAAAAGCGGCTCAGGACCCTGAAAGATCTTGATCGTGCCGCGCTATTACTGGCACGGGCATGCACGTTATTACTTGATGAGAACACCGATGAAGCAGCTCTGCGGCAGGCTATTTTTCGCCGCATACCAAAGGACAAACTGGCTGAATCCGTCGGCAAGGTAAATGAGCTGGCGCGCCCGCAAGATACTCAGTTTCAGGATGAAATGGTGGAACAATATGGACGGGTGAAGCGTTTCCTGTCCGCGATGTTGCGTGACTTACACTTTCAGGCCGCCCCGGCCGGGGAGCTCACGTTGTCAGCAATCCATTATCTGGCCGAACTGAGTGGCTCAAAAAAGCGAATTCTCGACGATGCACCAGAGCAAATCATTTCCGGCCCATGGAAACGTCTGGTCTACGACAGAGATGGTAGGATTCTACGAGCGGGTTACTCGCTGTGTCTTCTCGAGCGCCTTCAAGATTCTTTGCGCCGTCGTGATCTCTGGCTGGAGAACAGTGATCGGTGGGGGGACCCGCGTCAAAAATTGCTTCAGGGAGCTGAATGGCAGGCACAACGCATCCCGGTATGTCGGGCGCTGGGTCATCCATCAGACGGAACTAAAGCAGCAGAACAACTGGCTACGCGGCTTGATGACACATGGAAATCAGTGGCTTCACGTTTTGCCTGCAACGCAGCGGTCAGCATAAGCAATGAAGGTAAGCATCCCTCACTGACGATTAGCAGTCTGGATAAACTGGATGAGCCACCGGCACTGATACAATTGAATCGTCGGGTAAGAGAATTGATCCCTCCGGTTGATCTGACGGAGCTGTTGCTTGAAATAGATGCCCGAACCGGTTTTACCCGCGAATTCAGCCACGTCAGTGAATCAGGTGCTCGGGCGCAGGATCTCCAGGTCAGTCTGTGCGCAACACTGCTGGCAGAAGCCTGCAATATAGGGCATGAACCCCTGATAAAGCATAATATTCCCGCGCTTACTCGCCATCGTCTGAGCTGGGTTAAACAAAATTATCTCAGGGCAGAAACGCTGGTCACCGCTAATGCACGGCTGGTTGATTTTCAGTCCACGCTGCCGCTCGCGGGGTACTGGGGAGGTGGTGAGGTTGCCTCCGCAGATGGTATGCGTTTTGTCACACCGGTTAAAACGGTTAATTCCGGACCAAATCGTAAATACTTTGGTTCAGGACGCGGTATCACCTGGTACAACTTCGTCTCCGATCAATACTCCGGTTTCCATGGCATTGTAGTTCCCGGGACGCTTCGTGATTCCATCTTTGTACTGGAAGGGCTTCTGGAGCAGCAGACCGGGCTGAATCCGGTAGAAATTATGACGGACACGGCAGGATCCAGCGATATCATTTTTGGCCTGTTCTGGTTACTGGGCTACCAGTTTTCCCCTCGTCTGGCCGATGCAGGCGGGGCGATATTCTGGCGGGCAGATAAAACGGCACATTATGGTGCCCTGAATGAGCTGGCCCGGGGATGTGTTGAACTGTCAAAAATAGAATCCCAATGGGATGAAATGATGCGAATGGCGGGCTCACTGAAGCTTGGGACCATCCATGCATCAGAGCTTATTCGTTCACTGTTGAGAAGTAGCCGACCATCTGGTCTGGCTCAGGCGATTATGGAAGTGGGCCGGGTCAACAAGACGTTGTATCTTCTCAACTATATCGATGATGAGGATTACCGGCGTCGGATCCTCACTCAGCTCAACCGGGGAGAAGGACGCCATGCAGTGGCTCGAGCCATTTGCTACGGACAACGTGGTGAGATTAGAAAACGCTACCGTGAAGGGCAGGAAGATCAACTCGGTGCTCTGGGTCTGGTGACCAATGCGGTTGTGCTGTGGAATACACTTTACATGCAGGAGGCGTTGTCACATCTTCGCAAATCGGGGGAAACACCTGAAGAGGAGCATCTGGCAAGATTATCGCCGCTGATACATGGCCATATAAATATGCTGGGACATTATACGTTTTCGTTACCGGAAGATATTCTGAAGGGCGAGTTAAGACCATTAAATTTGAATACAAACAATGAATTAACCTCTTAGCGTGGTTTTTTACATCATTGGACCTCGAACCCCGCTATCAGCCTATAAAATTTGATTGATTACTTCAATAGTTCTTGTAGCATTGAATTATGAAAAAAGATACCGCAACTCAAGTTTTTGAATCTCTGGCTTCTGGCATCCGGCTGGATGTCTATCGCTTGCTGGTGAAAGCCGGACCACAGGGGATGGTAGCGGGGCAAATTGCCTCAAGCCTTGCCATTGTTCCAAATAAATTGTCCTTTCATCTCAAGGCTATGACCCATGCCGAATTGCTCTCGGTTGAGCAGGAAGGACGCTTCCAGCGTTATCGGGCCAACATTCCCTTGATGCTGGAGTTGATAACTTTCCTGACTGAAGAGTGTTGTTCTGGCCATCCGGAAAAATGTATATCCCTGTACTCCAATCCCAGTTGCTCATCAACAGAGCCACTTTCACCCACCTGGATAAAATGTGAGGACTAGTTGAATGAACGTTTTGTTTCTGTGTACCGGTAACTCTTGTCGATCCATTCTCGCCGAAGCGACATTCAATCATCTGGCACCAGAAGGTTGGCATGGCATGAGTGCCGGAAGTCATCCGACAGGTCAGGTGCATCCCCGCTCCCTTGCTTTACTGGCTCGTGAAGGTATCGCCACTGAAGGTTATTACAGCAAGTCGTGGGAGAACCTACCCCTGGAACCGGATATCGTCGTCAGCGTCTGTGGCAATGCTGCCAATGAAACCTGTCCGGCCTATTTGGGTCCCGTGTTGCGAACCCATTGGGGAGTTGAGGATCCTGCTCATGTCGCAGGGACGGATGAGGAGATCGATGCGGCATTTGTTACGGCATATACCATTCTGCGTACGCGTATTGAGGCATTTTTTGCGCTTCCATTGGAAAAATTGCAGCAGGATAAAACCATGTTGAAAGCTGAACTGGACCGTATCGGCAATCTGTTGGGTTAGGTTTTTAGTCTGTTTATTTAGCTTATTAGGAGTGAAAACAAGTACATGAGCAAGTTATATCATGCACTAATACCTGGTCATATTTACTGTGGCGGCGCTAATGATATCCAGCAGATGGTGGACGAAGATGGCATCGACGTGGTGGTTGATTTACGTGCCGAAGCGACGGGCTGTGCTACACATCACCCAGAGGTGCAGTGGGTACATATTCCATTGAGCGATCATGCCGAAGAACCTGAGGAACAACTGTTCCGTGATGCAATACTCGCGGTAGTAGATGCCTATCAAAATGGTCATAAAGTGGCATTTCATTGTGGCGCAGGCAGGGGACGGACGGGAACTGTTGCAGCAGGTGTCTTGCTGGAATTAAAAATCAGCAAAACCGTACCGGAAGCGGTTGAGCGGGCTAAATCTATTCGTCCGGTATTCAACATCAAGCCAATTCAGTATCAGGCGTTAGGTCTCCTCTACCCTGAACCTGATTAAACACAGAAGTCCAGCTTCTCACCACTTTGGAGTAAGCACCCAAAGTGGAGTTGCTTAAAATTGTGGCTGTCATGATTGAGCGTTTCAATCTGGCGCAATAACTTACAGGATTGACCTGACAAGCTATCCGGCAGGAGATTAAGATGCAGAATCAACCATTCAACGTGCTGTTTCTTTGTACAGGCAATTCAACAAGAAGCATTATGGCTGAAGTGCTCATGAATCAGATGGGGCAAGGTAATTTTAAAGCTTACAGCGCTGGCACTCATCCTCGTGGAGAGCTGCATCCGATGACGACACTTTTCTTGCAGCAACATCAGATAGATACTTCAACGCTTTCCAGTAAAAGTTGGCTCTTATTTGCAGAAGTCCATGCTCCTAAAATGGACTTCATTTTTACTGTCTGCGATCAGGCAGCAGGAGAATCCTGCCCGGCCTGGCCTGGGCAACCGATTACTGCCCATTGGGGATTTTCCGATCCGGCCTTGTTTAAGGGGACTGAAGAGCAGAAGTTGAAAGAATTCAGCCGAATATACAAAGAAATTAGCAACCGGATTCGAATTTTTATGAGCCTGCCGTTTCATAAACTGGATCGTATGTCTCTTCAGCAAGAACTGAATCGTATTGGTAAGTAAACAGCCTTGCTAACATGTTTTATTTGGCATGATTATTCATTTTCATATATGAAAATTCAAATATATCTTTGACATTCCGCTGTCACAGAGAGACACTACCAGATAAAAGCAGGAGGGCTTATGCCGCAATTATCATCCATACAACTCTTCAAAAACCTGTCTGATGAAACGCGTCTGGGCATCGTTCTCTTGCTCAGAGAGATGGGGGAACTATGCGTATGTGATTTGTGTACGGCACTGGAGCAATCACAACCTAAAATATCCCGCCATCTGGCAATGCTGCGGGAAAGTGGGATTTTACTGGATCGTAAGCAGGGAAAATGGGTTAACTACCGCTTATCTCCACATATCCCCTCATGGGCCGCTCAGATTGTCGAGCAGGCTTGGCTAAGCCAGCAAGGCGACGTTCAGGCCATTGCCCGTAAGCTGGTGTCAGCCAACTGCTCTGGCAGCGGTAAAGCTGTCTGCATCTAAAAATTTTGCTTGTACACATATGTTTTTACGAATGTGAGGTATTGAGAATGAAAACGTTAACAGTGTTCGACCCGGCGATGTGTTGCAGTACCGGTGTTTGTGGCTCAGATGTCGACCAGGTACTGGTTGATTTTTCTGCTGATGTGCAATGGCTGAAAGAGCGAGGGGTTCAGATCGAGCGTTTCAACCTGGCGCAACAGCCGATGAGCTTCGTTGAGAACGAAAAAGTGAAAGCATTCCTCGAAGTATCAGGGGCTGAAGGGCTTCCGCTGCTGTTGCTGGATGGCGAAACGGTGATGGCAGGACGTTATCCCAGACGTGCTGAACTGGCTCGCTGGTTTGGCATTCCGCTGGAGAAAGTAGGCTTAGCACCAACAAGTTGCTGTGGTGGTAAGACTTCCTGTTGCTGAATATGTCAGGAGGACATATGAATTTTTTACAGAATATCCCGCCTTATCTGTTTTTTACCGGTAAAGGTGGTGTAGGTAAAACCTCTATTTCCTGCGCCACGGCTATACGCCTGGCTGAGCTGGGCAAACGTGTTTTGCTTGTCAGTACTGACCCGGCTTCAAACGTAGGCCAGGTCTTTGACCAGACGATTGGCAATACCATTTTGCCAGTGGCCTCCGTACCAGGGTTGTCAGCTCTGGAGATTGACCCGCAAGATGCGGCACAGCAATACCGGGCCAGAATCGTTGATCCTATTAAAGGTCTTTTGCCTGATGACGTTGTTAATGGTATCAACGAACAACTCTCGGGCGCATGCACGACAGAGATTGCTGCGTTCGATGAATTCACAGGCTTGTTGACGGATGCTTCTCTGCTGACCCGCTTCGATCACATCATTTTTGATACCGCCCCGACGGGTCACACTATTCGTCTTCTCCAGCTTCCTGGCGCCTGGAGTAGCTTCATTGAAAGTAACCCGGAAGGCGCTTCCTGCCTCGGCCCGATGGCGGGGCTGGAAAAGCAACGTGAGCAATATGCTCATGCGGTTGAAGCATTGTCTGACCCCGAACGTACGCGCCTGGTACTGGTCGCGAGACTGCAAAAATCAACACTGCAGGAAGTCGCCCGCACTCATGACGAATTATCAGCCATTGGCCTGAAAAATCAGTACCTGGTCATTAATGGTGTCCTGCCTGCGAGCGAAGCAGAACGTGACTCACTGGCCGCTGCAATATGGCAACGGGAGCAAGAGGCGCTGGCAAATCTTCCCGTGGGGTTATCTGACTTGCCGACAGACACACTGTTCCTTCAGCCACTGAATATGGTTGGTGTTTCCGCATTGAAAGGCCTGCTCAACGAACACGCGGAGATAGCATCGCTTCCTGAACAAAGTATACAAAACAAGCCAGAGAATATGTCGCTTTCTGGCCTGGTCGATGATATCGCCCGCAGTGAACACGGTTTGATTATGCTGATGGGCAAAGGTGGCGTGGGTAAAACCACAATGGCTGCGGCCATCGCTGTCAGGCTGGCGGACATGGGATTTGATGTCCATCTCACCACTTCGGATCCTGCCGCGCACCTGAGCACAACGCTGAACGGTAGCCTCAATAATCTGCAGGTTAGCCGAATCAACCCTCATGATGAAACCGAACGCTATCGCCAGCATATTCTGGAGACGAAGGGCCGGGATTTGGATGAAGCGGGGAAACGGCTGCTGGAAGAGGATTTACGTTCACCTTGCACTGAAGAGATTGCGGTGTTCCAGGCGTTCTCACGTGTCATCCGTGAAGCCGGCAAACGGTTTGTGGTCATGGATACGGCACCTACCGGGCATACGCTATTACTGCTTGATGCTACCGGGGCTTATCACCGTGAGATTGCTAAGAAGATGGGGGATAAAGGTCATTTTACCACTCCGATGATGCAGCTTCAGGACCCGGAACGTACCAAAGTTCTGCTGGTCACTCTGCCTGAAACCACACCAGTACTGGAGGCGGCAAACCTGCAGGCCGATCTTGAACGCGCAGGAATTCATCCCTGGGGCTGGATTATCAATAATAGTCTTTCCACTGCTGAGACGCGTTCACCACTACTTTGTCAGCGTGCTCAACAAGAGCTGCCTCAGATCGAAGCCGTGCAGAGCACACATGCCAAACGTGTCGCGTTAGTACCCGTGCTGGCATCAGAACCCACTGGCATCGAAAAACTCAGAGAGCTGGCTGTTTAATTTTTGTGTATACAGGGCGGCCGAGCCGCCCTGTCTGGAGGATTTATGTTACTGGCAGCCGCTATTTTTGTCCTGACCATCGTGTTGGTTATCTGGCAGCCGAAAGGATTAGGGATCGGCTGGAGTGCGACGCTGGGCGCGGTACTGGCGTTGATTTCTGGTGTTGTGCATTTAGGCGATATCCCTGTTGTCTGGAATATCGTCTGGAACGCTACAGCAACGTTTATTGCCGTGATTATTATCAGTCTGTTGCTCGATGAATCGGGCTTTTTCGAATGGGCGGCGCTGCACGTTTCACGTTGGGGCAATGGTCGTGGGCGTTTGCTGTTTACCTATATTGTTTTGCTCGGTGCAGCGGTGGCGGCACTGTTTGCTAATGATGGTGCAGCATTGATTCTGACGCCGATCGTGATCGCCATGTTGCTGGCATTAGGTTTCAGTAAAGGCACTACGCTGGCATTCGTGATGGCTGCCGGGTTTATTGCCGATACGGCCAGTCTGCCGCTTATCGTATCGAACCTGGTTAACATCGTTTCTGCTGACTTCTTTGGACTGGGCTTCACGGAGTATGCGTCGGTCATGGTGCCGGTGGATATCGCCGCCATTATCGCCACGCTGGTGATGCTGCATCTGTTTTTCCGTAAAGATATCCCGCCAACTTATGACCTGGCTCTTCTGAAAGCACCGGCAAAAGCGATTAAAGATCTGGCAACCTTCAGAACCGGCTGGATAGTGTTGATCCTTCTTCTGGTTGGCTTTTTCGTCCTTGAGCCGCTCGGTATTCCGGTCAGCGCGATTGCGGCTGTTGGCGCTGCCATCCTGTTTGTGGTGGCGAAACGAGGCCATGCCATTAACACCGGCAAAGTGCTGCGCGGTGCACCCTGGCAGATCGTCATCTTCTCACTGGGGATGTATCTGGTGGTCTATGGCCTGCGTAACGCCGGGCTAACGGAATACCTCTCCGGTGTGCTGAACGTGCTGGCAGATAAAGGCCTGTGGGCCGCGACGTTTGGTACTGGCTTCCTGACGGCTTTCCTGTCTTCCATCATGAACAACATGCCTACCGTGCTGGTTGGCGCGCTCTCTATTGATGGCAGCACCGCAACAGGCGTTATCAAAGAGGCGATGATTTATGCCAACGTGATTGGCTGCGATCTTGGGCCGAAAATTACACCTATTGGTAGCCTGGCAACGCTGCTCTGGCTGCATGTTCTGTCACAGAAGAACATGACCATCACCTGGGGATACTATTTCCGCACCGGGATCGTCATGACTCTGCCTGTGTTGTTTGTAACGCTGGCCGCGCTGGCGCTACGTCTCTCTGTCACTTTGTAATGAGATACTGAAATGAGCAACATCACCATTTATCACAACCCAGCCTGCGGCACATCGCGTAACACGCTGGAGATGATCCGCAACAGCGGTACTGAGCCGACCGTTATTCTTTACCTTGAGACTCCTCCTTCACGCGATGAGCTGGTCAAACTCATTGCCGATATGGGTATTGCAGTCCGGGCTTTGCTGCGTAAAAATGTCGAGCCTTATGAGGAACTGGGTCTTGCAGAAGATAAATTTACGGACGATCAGCTCATCGATTTTATGCTGCAACACCCGATCCTGATTAACCGCCCAATAGTGGTGACGCCGCTGGGAACTAAACTGTGCCGTCCTTCCGAGGTGGTTCTGGATATCCTTCCAGATGCTCAGAAAGCGGCTTTCACCAAGGAAGACGGTGAAAAAGTCGTTGATGGTGCAGGTAAACGACTGAAATAAAGATGAAGGGGGCAAATGCCCCCTTTTTACTGCCTCAGAGCATAAGACCTTAATCTTTTGGCTGAGTACTACTCCCTTCACCAAGATTTAGTTGTAGCAAAACCGTGTCCAGCCAGCGGCCATGCTTGAAACCAATGTCCTTCAGTGTGCCTATTTCAGTAAATCCTGCACGGATATGTAACGATACAGAAGCTACGTTTGCACTGTCCCCCACAACAGCAATCATCTGACGATATCCCCGGAACTGGGCCCATTTTAAAGCATGACCAAGCAATGCTTTTCCGACGCCCTGTCGCTGATAAGCCGGATCAATATATATCGAGTTTTCAACCGTAAACCGATAAGCATGGCGTTCGCGGTAACGCGAAATATAACAGTAGCCAATGACGGTATCGCCCAGCAGGGCGACATACCATGGGAATCCCTGAGACTGAACGTTTCTCAGTCGGCTAAGCATCTCTTGTGCGTCCGGGGGGTCGGTTTCGAAGCTACCTGTACCATGCAGGACGTGGTGAGCATAAATATTGCGTATCGCAGTACTATGCTGTTCTTTAGCATTGATAATATGCATCGTATCACTCCAGTAATGATGTTTTACAAACTACCGGAATTCGCGACGGTAGGTTAAACGCTTAAACTTATAACCTGTATAAGGGGTCGCCTCAGAAAACGGAATCTATGGTCACTCCCGTTTTTGCAACACCGATTTTGACGACAAGT
>NZ_JBEAID010000022.1:0-295456 GCF_040064585.1 Klebsiella sp. CN_Kp113
AGAGAACTGGCCGGTTCTTTCTGACGGAGTAATCATACAAGCCCGGACAGGCGCGCCAGCGCCGCCTCCGGGACGGTGTCGGGGTGATGCATCGGCGCGGCTTTTTCCCGGCTCGCGCTGCGCTTAGCCGGGCTACGGATTGGTAGCCCGAACAGGCGCGCTAGCGCCGCCTCCGGGAGAACGATCGGTGCGAAGCTTAATGCTTCACCAGCGTGGCAAAGTAGTAGACCAGCGGAATCGCAAGGATCCACAGCCCGATGGGGATTTCCCGCCATTTGCCGGCAATCGTTTTAATCACCACATAAAACAGCAGCCCGCCGGCAATCCCGGTCCCGAAGCTATTGGCAATCAGCGTAATCATCACCATCATCAGCACCGGCAGGCCGTCGGTGAAGTTTGCCAGGTCCACTTTGCGCAGGCCGCTGAACATATTCAGGCCAATGAGGATCAGCGCAGGCGCGGTCGCCTCTTTCGGAATCATCAGCGCCACCGGGGTAAACAGCAGCATCAGGAGGAACATCACCGCCGCCGACAGCGCGGTTAACCCGGTTTTACCGCCGGCTTCCGCTGCCGCTGAGGATTCAATCAGCGCGGTCGCCGCCGGAATGCCCAGCCAGGGGCCAACGGCCGCGGCGATCGAGTCAACCATAAACGGGCGATTGATATGCGGCATATTGCCTTCTTCATCCAGCAGGCCCGCTTCGCCGCCTACCGCCAGCGTGGTGCCCATCGTGGAAAAGAACTCTGAGGCGAAAAAGACGAACAGGAACGGCAGGAAGGCGATATTCAGCGCGCCCAGCATATCGATTTGCCCCAGCACCGGCGTCAGCGAATGCGGCATATCGATAAAGCTGCCCGGGAGTCTGGTGACGCCCATCGGAATGCCGACCAGGGTGGCAAAGAGAATCGCCCACAGAATTGAGCCGGGGATTTTTCTCGCCTGCAGGGCAATGGCCAGAAACAGCCCGCAGAGCGCCACCAGCGCCCCCGGTGAGAGAAAATCGCCGAGCATCAGGGCGTTGGTTTTGGCGTTAGCCAGCACCAGCCCGGCGTTACGGAAACCCAGCACCGCGACAAACAGCCCAATGGAGGCCGTCAGGCCGAGCTTGATCGATTGCGGCACCGAACGGGTCACCACTTCACGCAGGCCGAACCTGGTTAGCAGGAAAAACAGAATCCCCGACCAGCAGGCGATCCCAAGACCAATCTGCCAGCCAATGCCTTCGCTGCCTGCCAGCGTGACGCCGACCAGCACCGAGCCGCCGATGCCCGGCCCGACGATAAACGGCAGGTTGGCATAAAACGCCATCAGCAGCGTGCCGCCGACGAACACCAGAATCGTGCCGGTGGTTGCCGCGCCTTTATCCATCCCGCCAACCGCCAGCAGGCCGGGGATAACCACCAGCAGGTAGGCGGCGGCGAGAAAGCCGGTGATGCCCGCGAGGCATTCGGTGCGCAGCGTGCTGCCGCGGGAATACAAGGCAAAACGGCGCTCCAGCCAGCTTCCTTGCGTGGATGAATGAAGGGTATTGTCGGCCATGCTCAGGCTCCCTGATGATTATTGTTGTGTTCTGTGTGTTCCGGGATTTCCCGGCAGTCTATCAGCGGCTCGACGATCTGGCGGGTGCTGCCGTCGGTCAAACCTAAATCGGTCAAATGCGGTCCGGCGTTACAGGCAAGGCAGGTGCCTTCGATAGCCTTAAATACGCGATAGGGCGGCTCCCAGTCGGCGACCTCCGCGCTCAGGTCGCGAAGCTGGCGGAACTGTCTGGCCAGCTCCGGAGCGGGCAAGTCGGAAAGCATTCCGGCAATCGGCATCGCCACGTGGGCAAGGATTTTTCCCTGCTGAGACAGCGCCATACCGCCGCCGGAGGCGATCAGGCGGTTTGCCGCCAGCGCCATCTCGTCGGCATCGCGGCCGAGCACCACCAGGTTGTGGGAATCGTGGGAGTAGCTGGTGGCGATGGCGCCGCGCAGCTCGCCCCAGCCTTCCAGCAGCGCAATTTGCGGCGTCGCCTGGTGACGACCGTGGCGGTGCTTAACCCAAATCAGGCTAAACCCGTCCGGGATTTGCACCCGGCCATCGCGGACCTGCACCTCAACCTCTCCCCACTGGGTAAAGCGCGCGCCGCGAATATGCCGCAGGCGGGCGACGCCGTGGCGAATCGCGCCGACGCGGAGGATAAAATCGTCAGGGCTGAGCGGCGGCATCTGCAGGGTATCGCGCGGCGGGGTAATACCCGCCGCCGGCGGAATCGACTCAAGCAGTGCGCCCTCGCGGGCAATCAGCTTCCCGGCGACGTACACCTCCCGCGCGTCGAGCTTTTCTAATGAATCAAAAACCACCAGATCGGCGCGGCGTCCGGCGGCAATCAGCCCCAGATCGTTACGTTGCAGACGGATCGCCGCGTTTAAGGTGGCGAAGCGCAGGACGTCGGTGGCCGGCAGTCCGTGCTCAATCAGCAGGTTGAGCAGGGCGATAATGCCGCCTTTTTCCAGCAGCATATCCGGCGGCACATCGTCGGTGCAGACGGTGATTTGCGAGGAGAGATGCGGCAGCGTTTTCAGCGCGGTAACGATATCCGGCAGCAGGTAAGGGTGCGAGCCGCGAATTTCGATAGTCAGCCCGGCGCGCAGTTTTTCCAGCGCATCGTCCGCCGAGGTGAGCTCGTGATCGGAGGTGACCCCGGCGGCAAGGTAGGCCTGCAGATCCGCGCCGCGCAAACCGCGGGCGTGGCCTTCGATCAGCTTGCCGCTGTTGAGACCGGCCTGGATAATCTCCTGCATCCGCTCGCTGCCGTGCAGCACGCCGTGCATATCCATCACTTCGGCGACGCCGCAAACTTCCGGCCAGGCCAGCATGGTTTCCATCTCCGCGCCGGCAAAATCGGCGCCGGACATCTCCAGTCCCGGCGTCGACGGCACGCTGGACGGCGCCGCGACCATCACCTGCAGCGGCAGATGGCGGCTGGCGGCGACGGCGTAGCGCACGCCTTCGACGCCCAGCACGTTGGCCAGCTCGTGCGGGTCCCAGAATACCGCCGTGGTGCCCTGAGCCAGGACGATTTCGGCATAGCGTTCAGGCGGCAGGTGGGAGCTTTCAAGGTGGACGTGCGTGTCCATCAGCCCCGGCGACAGGAAATATCCCGCCAGCGAGCGGCGTTCGTGGGCATCGGAGCGGCTGCCGCGCGGGTGCACGCTGGCGATGGTTTCGCCGACGATCCCGACGTCGGCCTCGCGGATCTCTCCGGTGGCCATATCGACAATCTGCGCGTCGGTTAATAAGAGATCGAACGGGGATTCGCCGCGTGCGGCCTGCACGGCGCGGCGGCGGGTTTCAGCACTGCTGGACATAACAACTCCGGCACAAGGATAATGGGGATACTCTAGGGGCAGAGCAAACGTTTGCCCAGATGAATAAATTTATCGCCCGATAACCTCGGGTTATTCTGCATGCTCACCATTGATGAAAACATGATGACTGAACCCTGGCAGCGTCTGCCCGCGCTCTCCCTTAAGCAGATCCAGTACTTTGTGACCCTGGCCCAGCTACGCCACTTCACCGACACCGCTAACCGGCTGGCTATCAGCCAGCCGGCGCTAAGCAGCGCGCTGCGGCAAATCGAGACGGTGCTCGGCGGCAAGCTGGTCAACCGTACCGCCTCGGCGGTGACCTTAACCGAGCTGGGGGCGGCGATTTTGCCCCACGCCCGACGGGTGCTGAGCGTGGCGCAGCTGGCGTTTCAGGATATGCAGCAGATAGTCGAGGCCGGCGGCGACGGTACGGTGCGTATCGGGCTGGTGCCCTCGGTGAGCTCGCTGCTGTTTCCGCTGCTGCCGCAAACGCTGGCCCAGGCGTTTCCGCGCCTGAGGGTGGAGTTTCACGATCAGACCAACGACGCCCTGTTTTGCGAGCTGCAGTCGGGAAAGATAGATTTTGCCGTTGGCGCAATAGACAGTTCGTTACCGCCTGAGCTGCAGGTTTATCCTCTGCGCGACGATCCGTTTGTGGCGGTGCTGCACTGCGACGATCCGCTGGCCGGGCAGCCGCATCTGCCGTGGAAGCTGCTCGCGGGGCGCGATATCGCGGTGTTCTCAAAGGGCAATATTCAGCGTCTGGTCGGCGCGCTGGCGGAGAGCCATCGCCTCACGCTGAATACGCGTTATCAGGTTGACTATATTGAAACGCTTTACGGCCTGGTGCGTTCCCGGCTGGCGGTGGCGATTCTGCCTGAGCTGTATACTACCCACCTTCAGGATCCGGCGTTAAAGGTGGCGCAGCTTCAGCAGCCCGCGCTGACGCGAACCGTGGCGCTGATGCGCGGGCCGCAGCCTTTGCCGCCGCTGATTGAGGAATGTTTCGCATTATTACTAAGTTCGCTGCGCTGACCGGCGCGCGTCGACTCCGGGAGGGGAACCCCGCAGCTGGCCGCCGCGGGAGCTTATTTACGGCGTCACGATATTGAACCAGAACTCAAATTTATCCATATAGCCCAGCATCTCGTCCAGCTTCGCGCCGTCGCCGGTCACTTTGACTTCACCCTTATCCTCCGCCTGTTTTAGCGTTTCCTCTTTCAGGATGATTTTGTTCAGCGTGGCGCGATCCAGCGCGATGGTAGCGTCGGCGTCTTTGGCTTCGGCATCGGCGGTGTGGTTGAGCACGCCGTTTTCCAGCTCTAGCTTATATTTACCGCCATCGTTACCAAGGTCGATATTGAATACCGCTTTGGCGGTTCCGGCTTTTTCGCCGTTGATGTGGACCGCAAGATAGTCGAAAAACATTTCCGGGGTCATGGCCCGCACGGTATCCGGGCTGGCGGTATTCGGCGTCGGGCCTTTCACGACGCCGTTGCGTAGCTCCTGCGCGCCGGTCAGGTAGAAATTACGCCACGGTCCTGATTCCGCCTGATAGCCCAGCTGTTCCAGGGCATCGGCTTCCAGATTACGCGCCTCCAGATTACCGGGATCGGCGAAGACAATTTTGCTGACTACCTGAGCTACCCAGCGATAGTTGCCCTGGTTGTAATCTTCTTTGGCTTTCTTGAGGATAGCGTCGGCGCCGCCCATATAATCAACGAACTTCTTCGCCGCTTCTTCCGGCGGCAGCTCGTCCAGCGTAGCCGGGTTGCCGTCGAACCAGCCGAGATAGAGGACGTAGGTAGCCTTCACGTCATGGCTGACGGAGCCGTAGTAGCCGCGGTTGGCCCAGGTATTGGCCAGGCTGTCCGGCAGCTTGAATTTAGCGGCGATCTCATCGCGGGTCAGGCCCTCGTTGGCCATGCGCAGAGTCTGGTCATTAATGTACCGATACAGGTCGCGCTGGCTCTTCAGCAGGTTAACCACGTTCTCATTACCCCAGGTCGGCCAGTGGTGCTGGGCCATAATGATTTCAGCCTTGTCGCCCCAGCGCACAATGGCGGCGTTGATATATTTCGACCACGGTAGCGGTTCACGAATTTTCGCCCCGCGCAGCGAGTAGGTGTTATGCAGGGTATGGGTGACATCTTCGGCGGATTCAATGAGCTTCTTCTCTTCGATATACCACAGCATTTCCGACGGTGCTTCCGAGCCCGGCGCCAGCATAAAATCGTAGGTCAGGCCGTCGATAATCTCTTTCTGGCCATCTTTCTCGATGATATTGGTGGGAGCAATCAGCGTGACGGTGCCGGCAGAGGTCGTGGTGCCGAGACCTGCGCCAACCTGGCCGGTGGCATCCGGTTTGAGCAGGTTGCCGTACATATAGCTGGCGCGACGGCTCATCACGTTACCGGCCATAATATTTTCAGCAACGGCGGCTTCCATAAAACCGGAAGGCGCGTAGATTTTGACTTTGCCGGATTTGACATCGGCTTCATCGACCACGCCGCGCACGCCGCCGTAATGGTCAACGTGGCTGTGGGTGTAGATCACCGCAACGACCGGCTTATTGCCGCGATTTTTGTAATACAGATCCATTCCGACCTTTGCGGTCTCCGCTGATACCAGCGGATCTACAACCGTGATGCCCTCTTTACCTTCAATGATGGTCATATTGGAGAGATCGAGGTTGCGGATCTGGTACACGCCTTCGGTCACTTCAAACAGGCCGCTGATATTGATGAGCTGGGATTGACGCCAGAGGCTGGGGTTGACCGTATCCGGCGCCTTTTCCCCCTCTTTAATAAAGTCGTACTGCTGCGGGTTCCAGATAACGTTGCCCTGTTCACCTTTAATCACCTCCGTAGGAAGCGCGGCAATAAAACCTTTATGCGCGTTGGTAAAGTCGGTGTTGTCGGAGAAGGGGAGCTGTTTATACAGCGCGTCGTTTGCCTGTTTGGTCGCCGCAGCGGCTTCTTTCGGCGACGTTTCGGCCCAGCTGGTCACAGGGAGAGTCGAGATAATTCCTGCCAGAGCCAGACTTTTCATAATCGGTGTTAATTTCATCGGAATCCTCATGGGTTTACGCTGATTCACTCGTTAATTTCGATATGACGTCGGGTTACATCCTGTAACGCCTCCTAAACTATAAACACGTATCTGCAAAAGTGTTTGTTTTGTTAATTATTTGATTGCTTATTGTTAATTTTGAATTGCCTTGCGCTTGTATACCTACGCCGGGCCGGCTTGCGTTGTCCCGCGACTTACCGTAACCTGCCCGCTGAGAACGTTTTTATCTCTCAATGACTCGGGGTGCCCTTCCTTGTGAAGGCTGAGAAAAACCCGTACCACCTGATCTGGATAATGCCAGCGTAGGGGGCCGAAATTCGGCCTACTTATCATGAGATTGACTCTCTTTTTGTCGGTGCGTAATGCACTTGAGGTACAAAAAGGGTGTATTCATGGGGTACAAAACTCTTCCATACACGTTTCAGCGAAACGGCAACTACTACCTGCAAATCCGGCTTTCAAATGGCAAGATGTATAAGAAATCTCTCCTCACTGACAGCTATCGTGAAGCATCTGCTTTGATGATTGGCGTTACGCCACACATTCCTTTTGTTCAATCATTAGCTACGCCGCTCCTCGTGTTCGAATCATTTTTGTCTAATCTGATTGCGTCAGAACGCAAGGCTGCGAGAAATCCATTTTTGGCCCACCAGCAGATCGCTCCTCCTGTTGAAATCGTGGAATCTCAACCGCCAGCCGAACCGGAAAAAGTGCTAACTCTCTCGGATGCGTGGACGATGTACAAAGACGAAAAGGGACGCAACTGGACGAAATCGATCTCAATGGCAAATGAGCGATACATGGAAGTGCTGTTAACGGTCTTGGGAGGGGAAACTGATGTAGCGACGATTAGCAAACAGAACATTAAACAGGTGATGGAAGTTGTTGAGAACCTCCCTAAGCGCGTTGTACAGCCTTATCGCTCAATGAGCATTCAGCAATTGATAGAATGTGACGATGTCCCAGCTGATGAACTGGTTGGGGTTGAAGCCATCCATAAACATCTAAAGCTCTACAAATCACTGTTCAAAACTTTTCTTACTGAAAGCAAAGACGTTTTGCTGAAATCGCCAACTGATGGAGTAGTGGCTGCACCATCGAAAGCAAGATTTGGCGCATACAGTACAGCCGAGATGAAAAAGTTTGTAGGGTGGGCGCTTAAGCAACCCGATAATTGGCAAAAATGGATCACGTTGTTATTGGCATACACGGGAGCGAGAAGAGGCGAGATAGGAAAGCTGGAGAAGTCACAGATTAAATTTGACGAAGATAGCCAGCGTTACTATTTCCTGATTGCTGAAGGAGGGCAGGGGAAAACTGAGAACGCTACGAGGCAGGTAGTCATCCACCCTAAGTTAATCGAATGGGGTTTCATGGAGTACGTTGATCGCCAGTGGAAAGAGCGGATTTTTTCAGAAGTGGCAGGTACAAACATGACTAAGATCGGTAAAGTCTTTGCTGATGTTCGAGATCAGTTGGGTATTCCTTATCTGGACGATTATGGACAACGGCGATTACTGCATTCCATCCGTCACTCAGTTTGTTCTACAGCTATGGCTGGATGGGTGAAAAACATCCTGCACCTGCAGCAAACAGTAGGCCATGAGAAGAGCGGAGGGATCACTAAACGATATTTACATACGTTTCCTCTATCTACAGTCTCCTATGTAGTTGATGGACTTTGCTGGGTCTAACATCGAAGACATGAGAAATCAATCGTAGGGACGCAAAGTCAGCGATGGCTACTGGGCTATCTTAGCTCATATATGTTTGTCTACATGATTGATTTGTCAAGCAGTCAAGATAGAATGTTCTGACTTATCAGAGGGGGTGACATGAATATCCGGGAATTTATAGGCCAGTATCGCAACCACCCAGTGCTTTTCATCGGAGCAGGTGTTAGTTTGAGATATCTTAACAATTCGCATACATGGGATGGATTGTTAAAGTATATTGCTTTTGAGTTGAAAGGAAATAATGAGTTTTATTTAGATATTAAAGCTGAATGCCAAGTTGATGGTAAATATAACTATTCCCTAATTGCTACTAAATTAGAAAAAGCATTTAACCAAGCATTAGGTGAAGATCGTAATGGTAAATTTAAAGACATAAATGATTATTTCTATGCTGAGATGGAACGTGAAAATAATCTGAGCAGATTTAAAATATACATTTCAAAGTTAGTAGGGAGCCTTGATTATAGAGAGAATAAAAAAGAGGAATTGGCAGAGTTAAAGAAAATCAGGAAAAATGTAGGCTCAGTTATAACTACAAACTATGATGGTCTTGTTGAAGACGTATTTAGCTTTGAACCGTTAGTAGGGAATGATATATTGTTGAGCAATCCCTATGGTTCAGTATACAAGATTCATGGCTGTATTAAAGACCCATCTAAAATCATCATAACTGAAGATGACTATGCTCATTTTGATAACAAGTATGAGTTAATTCGTGCTCAATTACTCTCAATTTTCATTCATAACCCTATTATATTCATGGGGTATGGAATTGGTGATGAAAACATAAAGAGCTTACTGAAAACTATTTTTACTTATGTCGAACCAAACTCACTTACTGCACAACGTATTAGAAATAACTTTCTCTTGGTTGAGTTTGAAAAAGATTCAGCATCACATGATATTACTGAGCATGACATTGATTTAGAAGGTTTTTCCACAATAAGAATTAATAAAATAAAGACAGATGATTTTATAGAAATATATAGATCACTATCTAACTTGAATCTACCAGTGTCTGCTATGGATATACGGAAAGTTCAAAGTATTGTTAAGGATATATATTCTGGTGTACATGATGATGGTACCAGTATAAAAGTCAATATTACAGAGGATATCGACTCTCTGAATAATAGCGATAAAATATTAGTAATAGGATCAAATAATTCTATAAAATACGAGCATAAGAACTCGTCGAATTTCATGACGGATTATTTTGATATAATTGATGAATCAAACCATCAATTGTTACAATTGATCGACAAAATAAATATAACATCTACCCAATGGTTTCCAATATATGGCTTCTGTCAGGTTTGCCATGAGCTTGCTAAGTGTGAACCGCTTAAAAATCAACAAAGAAGAAAAATCGAAGAGTATCTTGCTGGTTTGCCAATTGCTGTGCAAAATACGCATGATAATTGGGGTGATATTTATTCCGATGAATCAATAACTCGAACTAATAAAATAAATTCTATTATATGGTCAACATGGAACAATATTATTGTTCCTGATGATGTCGAAGGGCTTTTACGTTCGATGCCAGACAAAAAAGGAACAGATTATAGGCGTTTACTCTGTGTGTACGACTATAAAAAATATGGTGATCCTCATTAGCAATATAACTGTCAGTTAGTGTTGTATAACTATATGAAATAGAAGATGCCCACATCAGTGGGCATCGTCAATTTACAATTTATATTTCTTCTGCATGTTTTGCTGCTTTGATACGGTTGAATTCTAAGACTTCTTCAACAACATAGCTGATGTGATGATTAGTATCAAATCCGATCCAGTCCTGTGGCCTGCCTTTCAATTTCTTCATACTGCAATCAAGTATTTTCTCATCGCCCCATGAAAATTCCGGCCCTAAGTAATGAGACGAATTTACAATAACCTTGGCGAGGTCATAAATTTGCTCACCTTTATTGCCTTTTTGCTTAGAATGTCCTCGAGCCACAAAATATCTATTAGAAATAGTGTAACGAATTTTCCCATTTGCATGAGTTGCAATAATGTCATCTGCTGCTGAAGGATTTCGTATCCCATAATCCGCGAATATGAGGTTGTGATTACTATCTTCCATAAGTGTTTTCCAAACAACCATTTCACGGCGTTCGACATAGTCAGTAGAATCTTCATCCTTAACGGCTTCGTTAATAATCATTGGAAATGAAGCACCAGCCATCATCACAGTGCTAAATTTATATTCACTGACAATCTTAAGAAGATGTTGCAGATCTGCAAGTAATGAAACGATAGATTTTTTAGTAACATCGCCAAAATCAAGCAAAATGATGATTTGCTGGTTTGTGAGATTTAATCCCTGAATTATGCTGTCAATGCTATCTTTGAAATAATCTTCATCATAAGCATCTTCTATTGTTTCCGAGTCAATACGCAAACAAAAATATGTGTCGTCTGCAATGGATAAATTACACAACGCATTCTGATAATCAACATCATCCCATCGGTCAAATCCCACAACTGGATGAACTTTCAAGCCACTTTCTGAGAGTTTACGATACATGTAACCGTATACATGCTCTCCTGTTTCGGTATATTCATTTGGCTTCCATTCAAAATGATCAAAAAAGATTGCCGAACTTTTACATGATTTTGAAATTTCATTTGAAATCTTATCGAGATAATGTTTTTTAGGCTGGGTGGAGTCACGATAATAAGCCTGTTCACGCATTTTTTGTGTGAATTTAGGGATCTCGAAAAAAGGTGTTATCCTTTGTGAATATGCAGTTTTAAGTTTTTCTAATGCCGCAAATTCACCAGGCTTTGCTTTCAGTATAGGAACATAAGTAGGATACATATAACGGCCTCCGGAAGCTATTCGATAACTGCTGTAGATAAAATTCTACTAACCTCACCCTGACCGATGAGATCTGCAAAAAGACGGTAATTTCCTAACTCTCTTCTTAATCTTCCCGCAATGATTGCTGGTGTTATTTTTAACTCCCTTGATAAAATGTCTATGTTTTCTTTTGTTGGGGATATATAAGCATCACTTCTTTTCCAGACGGCTCTTGGTATAAATGCTTCCCTTGCCAACCTATTTGCTTCTGATTCTTTTTTATCATCCGAAGATGCATCTAAATCATCCAGAAATGTTTCTTCATTATGAACATGCTTCCAGATATGAGCGACTTCATGAAGCAAAGTAAACCAGAAATTATCAAGACGATCATATCTTAGGCTAAGGCCAATGATAGGTTGTCCATCAATATCTTTTAATGCGGCACCATCAATACGAGTACCTTTTAAACTTGGCTCTATTATAATTGCTATCCCATGTTTCTCGAGAAATTCTACCGCAAGAAGTGGGCCTTTTTCGAACCAGCTTAACTGTGCGAGATCTCGTAGAAAACTTGCCGATAACACATTTGGGTCGAAAATCCCGAGAGAGCTTTTTTTCTTCCGCGCTTGCTGCACAACTCTACTAACCCACGCATACAATGCATATTGTGTTGAAGGCGAGTAAGCATCACCAGACAATGTTCTTTTGAAAGAAAGGCTTCCGCTTTGCCAGCCTAACTGGTTTATAAAACCTTTGATAATGTCTTCAGCCGAACTTTTTAGAGCATTTCCGTTTTCAGCAATCCATCCACGGTTGATCATTTCTTTTAAGGGAAATTTGGACCAATCTACACCTTCCTCATGAGATTGATTATCATCTGAATTTATGCCTATCAGTGTATCAGTAGAAATCCCCAATCCAATGGACAAGGCTTTAATCATTGAGACTGTTAAGGGGCGCTTCCGGGAAAGAATTTCAGAAACACGGCTTCTTGTTCCCAAATAGGGAACGAGATCAACCTGTTTTAAACCCTTTTCATGCATCCTAAACAAAATTGCATCAATAGGATCAGGTGGCTCAATCGGATACTTCGAGTTTTCATAGGCTTCTACGACCGTGATTAGAAGCTCGAGTTCTTCATGCTCGTCCGAGCGAGTCGGTGGCATCATAAGCATCAAAGAATGGATTCGCTCCAGGTAGTCCTGATGCTGTTGTTCTGTCTTTATAACTTTAATACCCATTCATGTGACCTTTACAGCAATAATCAATACAGTCAACGCATTGAAATCCATGATGGTTTCAATGACCATATCACAGCCATCAACTTTGAATGTGAACATACAATTCTCAATACAAACGACTGATGGGAATCGATCTTTCACCTCATCAACGGATTTCCAACTGCATGAATCAATCTCAGATGACCATGCGGTTACCCAAACTTTAGTGGCGGAACTCTTACTTTTAAGCTGGTTCAACCGATTTCTTCCAAGCAACTTCATAATTTGTTCCTAATATGGGAACATCTTAGTGTTCTTTGATTGCTATGTCAATGTGTTCCCAAAAGTGGAACTCAATGTGTGAGGGGCTACAGTTTCTATGATAACAATAGGGTCTTTTATGTACTGAATCAATGAAATATTCATATTTATCAAACCGATCCAAGGATGGGTGTTATTGCATTCCTATCCCAAATGGATGTTTGTGAATTTATTTACATCATGGATGATAGAGGCGGAATTGATTGATGATCTACGCGTTTACTTAGACTGCTCAGCACTTTTTTCCTGCCCCCCAATTTTAAACTACACAATTTTCAAATATCGGAGAGATGACCGGATGTCTTTAATCGGTAGAAGGTGGCTTTGCTGATCGCTAACCTTTCTTGGACTGCTGCTGGTGGTAAACCTTGTGCTAACAACTCTTGTACCTGTTCAACTGTCGCTTTAATAGGTCTGCCGCAATGCTTACCTTCTGATTGTGCACGTTTTATTCCTGCTGTTCTACGTTCTGCTATCAGATCTTTTTCCAGGCTGGCAAGTCCTGCCATCATAGTCAGCATCGCTTTACCAACTGGTGTTGATAGGTCGAACCCTTCACGCAAGCTGACAACTTTCACGCCTTTTGTCTGCAACATTTCCACGGTGGAAAGAACATCAATCGTGTTACGCCCCAGGCGGTCTATAGCAATCACGATCAGCGTATCGCCTTCTCGCACATAGCTTAGTAGTTCACCAAACCCTGGACGTTCTCCTGCCTTAACTGCACCACTCACCGCTTCATCGCTGAACCAGCGAGTGACGCTATAACCAGCATCGGCAATCTGCTGCTTCTGGTTTTCAACGTTCTGGTCGCTGGTGGAAACTCGCACGTATCCGATCACAGTAGTCATGATGTTCTCTAAGTCTCAAAAAGTAGTATCAAAATAATAACTGTCTCAAAATAAAAGATCAACCTTTTGAGATAAGGCGAAACCGCATTCTGTGGTTGCGTCGATGTGGTCTTAAAAGGAGATGGTTTTGAGACTTGAAACGAGGAGTTGAATTCGTTTTGACGAGCGAAGATGAAAATGGCGTGATCACACACGCCAGTCGTTGCATGAGATGATTATTCTTTGAAGAACTGTGTGGCTGACCATCCACCATGACCACCTGGGGTAATGAAGAAAACAAACCCCTTATCGTCTACGTTCTGAATCTCAACTGTCATCGATTCTTTTAGGAGACGGCATTTACCGGAAGTGATGAGGCCCATCATACCCTGTTGGTCTTTGTCCTGGATGTAACTGATCATCTCGTAAAAGTCGGTCAGCTTCTTACAGTTAAATGTTCCTTCTTTTAGGGTGGCGGTATCTCCATGACTCAATGCATAAGCGTTCGGTATCACTGACAAAAATATGGCGGCTGCGAATAGTTTTTTCATTACCGCCCCTTATAGCTCAGAGCATTCGCTGAGGTTGTAAGTGCCTTTTCTACCGTCATCATTAACCAGATGCAGAACAAAAATGAGCGGGTTGCCGTCAATGAAAGACACGGCGACACTGCCGTTGTCGGTGCTATAGAGCTTGGCAATTTGCTTCTCCCCGATGTACGAGAGATCCCAGCTTGCGTTATTTAAACTGAAGTGCATCTGAGAACCATCAATTTCAATGCTGGATTGTGCTGTGACTGTCTTCCCATTGCTACCCAGTTGCCCTTGCTGAAGAGCTTCACATTGATAGGAGCTTGCATAAGTTGACAGAGGCAGCAGTAAGAGTGCAGCAAGAGTTATCCCCTTCATAGCGTTCCTTTTTTCGATTGGTGTTAGACATTCATCGGGAATCAGTATAAAACCATCAATTGATAAAAACGATCGGTTTATCATTTATCGATCGATAAAATTGATCAATGTTGAAACTATAATGTCTTGCACAGTTCTTCGCTATGGATGAGTCTTGATAGACGAAAGAGCATGCACAGGAGAAATGCAGTGAGAAGAGCACTGATAGTGATATTTGGGTTACTGGTTTCACAGATGGCAGCAGCAGGACAGATCACAATGACCGATCCCCAGCAGGATACGACCGAGAATGGTAAGACGCTTTGCACCTACGAAAACAGCATCTATCTGTTCACCTACGTTACCAAAGGAAAATGCCCGTATGCGAAGACGTTTGATACTGTAGATTCAGAGTGAAGGGGGCTTAAAATATAGGTTTGTTTAAATTTCCAAGTTAGGTGGAGTTGCTTAGCAAAAGAATCATGTTTTTTTCTTCGATTGTGCTGAAACCCTTATAGAATAAGGGGTGGAGGGATTTTCATCAATAGGTTAAAGCGCTGTAAGAGTGTTATAGACTGGTTAATATGAGTAGAATTAGCATAGATTAAACCTATTAATAATCATCATTTATTAGTTGATTATCGCTTGTAATTTAGTCAACTTTTCCGGCTCTATGGAGAGTTGTTTCATGGTGAGCACTGCGACCATGAAAAGTATGCTGCATGAGTAGCATGTAATGCGGAGCATGAAAGATATCAATTACAGGAGAGCAACCTTTGCACCAGAAGCGATTTTAAGGAGTGATTCTCCTGTAAAAGTAATCTGCTATGCTCGCATTGCTCACATAATGAACATTAAAACCAACAAAACCGCTAACTACTGTTTAAATAATAAACAGTTATTGATTCCATTTTATGTGCTCGTACAACTCGCCCATGCGTTAACTGTGCAAGATACGCTTAAAAAAATGAGTTTATGCAACCACTCCACACCGATAGTGTTCCATTGTAAGCCTTCACTTTTACCGAAGATGCAAATAACTCTAAAGAGACTTTAGACTTTTCTGCACCCTCTGTATCAGGTTACTTGTGCAAATGGCATAGCCATAAGATCGGCTTACTTGCATAATAAGCCGGAAATCTCATTGCTAACATTATCGGAGCTGCCGCCGCGTTAGCGACTTAATGGAGCAGGCGAGCGCCTCTTAACGCATCCATCGTTAGGGTAGTCGGCTGGGCGTAAGTAATGGAGCTACATAATGAAACGATGGTTTCAATGTCCTGGATGGTGATCTGATAGGTTCCAGTGCCGGGGTTGCCAATGTCCCGACAGATTATCCAGCCCGCATTTTCCAGATCGCCAATGACGGTAATCACTCGTTTTTGCGTCATACCGAGGTCACGGGCCGCACAACTTAGGTCGAACATCACACATCCGGCTATCTCGCTCTGTTGGCTTCTGAGGTATGCCCACATCTGTTTATGATCGGTGGTGAAAGTCAGCACCTTGGGGTGTCTGCTGCGTTTCTGTGGATGCGTTACTTCGGTGAAATACGGCACGAGACTATCAAACATCTGTTCGATGGTGTTCGTTACTTGCGTTGGGGTAGTGCTGGAGTGGGTGGTAAATGTCTCTGTGAAGAGTGCTTCAACTTCGGTTGGGGAAAGTCCCTGGTTATCTGTCATATTAATCCTCCTGTATGTTTTGTAGTCAATAAATCCTCATAGTTGAGTTGTTAACGTTCATTTTTTATTTGCTTGTTTTTTTAAAAAGAAGCGTTCAAATAAAGGTTGGCAAAACTAACATTTATTTATGTTAAATGCAATCTCAAATCGTGCTTGTTTTATTAACGTGTTGAAAATGATCATAAAATAGTTGACTTTGCAACCGATTTGATGTACAATGAATAGTAGGTAGTTAACAATCGTTATAATAAGGAGGTACATGTACCAAACGAAAACTGATGTGCTCGAAGCTCTGCGTAGCGGAAAGCTCCTTCCCAAGATTTGCCAGCAATACTCCCACAACAAAAATCTCTCCGACGAACGACGCAAGATGTTCAGGGTGGCCTTGATCAGCTACCGCATTGAGCAGCTTCAAGAGAGTTTACGTAACGAGGAACAACCGAATGAACATCCGATTCACCGATGAAACCCACAAGGCGCTTGTTGAACGTGCCAACCGTGAAGACAAGTCAGCCGCTGCGCTGGTGAGTGAATTAATAACAGCAGTCCTAAACCGAGAGGAACCGAATGACCGAAAAGAAACCAGTAGTAAACTTCGTTAATGCGATTTGCGGCTCAGGAAAGAGCCACCGTCTGAAAGAGTACATCCTGAGCTTCAAGAACGAAGCTGTCCCAGAAAAGTTCTTAATCGTAGTACCAACCCACGCTTTAGCCGATCAGTTCAAGCAAGATCTGAATCATTTTAGAATCTCAAACCATCACATTTTCGTTGAAGGGGCGACTCTCAACCTGAAAAGTACTTTGGCTGATAGCTTCCAGATAAATGTTGTGATAACAACCCATGAATGTTTCACCAACTACTGCCACCTCGCTACGTTCAATCTTGAGATGCGTTCTCTACTGGCAGAACACAATGTGGTGATTGACGAGATCCCTGATGGCTGGTTTGGAGCAGAAGCAACGATCCGTCATGCTGACAGGACGGCAGAAAACTTCCCATTCCTGGAATGGCTGGAAGAACGAAACGGGCTTCTGTACCTGCGCGAAGAGCACTACGACAATCTGTACAAGTATTACCACGAGAAGCACGCTAACAGTGATAACTTGAAGAAGGTTCTTTACGTGGCGCTCGACGGTTGTGGTGTGATGCACACCGAATGTGATTCGTCATACAGCTTCTTTGCCTACACCTATAATCCGATACTGAAGGCCGCAACATGGGCGAAGAGCTTCACTGTGCTCGGCGCTGGCGTGAATCGCAGTGGGTTTGTCTGGATGGCAGAGAACGTCGCTCAGATGGCGGTTCAGGAAGCGGGTGAACACCTTCAGCCTGATCCCGAGAGACGCAAACATAAAAACGTGCCTATCAAAATCGTTGCTGTCCTCTCAGAAGATATCAAAAGAGCGGGGCAGTCAGAACTCGCTAATATCTTTAACAACCACTTGAGGGAAATACGCCAAATCGTCGGAAAGGATTTTATCTTTGCAACCAACAACGACAAAGCTATCTGCGATTTTAAGACCATTGGACTCACTGAACTTGGTGATCGCATGGGTGGTGTTGACGTTTCAATGTCCAGCTACGGGATAAACAGCTATCAGAGCATTCATTGTGCCGTGTTCCTCGGATGTGCAAATCTGGGCGATAAAGACCGTAAGCGATGGGCAGACTATTGCGAACGTATCGGTTGGGATTTTGAAACGGTGATGGAGAAGAAGCGGCAGGCAATGTATTTTGAACGGTGCTACCAGTTTCTTAGCCGAACATCCATTCGCAACACTGATACCGATCACCCTCTCGTGTTTGTCGTTCCCGACATGGCGGCAGCGGAATACCTCAAAAACCATTACTTCCCTGGCTCAACCATCGAATGCCTTGGAATCAAGAAAGCTGGAAAGCAGCATGAAACGCGTTTGAAGGTTCTGGAATACAAGGCGCAAGGACTAACTCAGAAAAAGGCTGCGGAAGAAATGGCGGTGTCTCTGAGGACGGTAGCAACCTACTGGAACCAGGACACTCGCGTATGATCACCGCGCTTTACTGGTATGTGCTGTTCCTGTTTATCTGGGGTGTAATCCGCACCTTTGAACGACGTAGAAAAACAGAACGCAAAACTGAATCTCGGAATCCATGAGATCTTGGGTTATGTCACAAAGGAGCTTAACGGCTCCTTTTTTTGTTTCTGTGGTGGGGTACAAACTGAGGTACAAGCTGGGGTACAGCGTGAAGAAGCGATAACCGGAAGGGCGGGCTTGCTTCAGCAAGCAACTTCCCCTAAGCTGGCAAAAAGTATAGAGATTCAATTTTCATGACTCGGGGTGCCCCATCGCTGATGGGCTGAGAAATACCCGTACCACCTGATCTGGATAATGCCAGCGTAGGGAAGTCAGAGACCGCAGGGTCGTCGCTTCTTCATCGCCTGGCGGGAGCAAACGATGTCTGACCTGCTGAACCCCGCGCATATTGCCCATCTGCGGCACCTTTTTCACCGCCATTCTCCTCTTGTTCACTGCATGACCAACGACGTGGTGCAGACCTTTACCGCCAACGTCCTGTTAGCGATTGGCGCATCCCCGGCGATGGTTATCGACCCGGACGAAGCCAGCCAGTTTGCCGCCATTGCCGATGCGCTGCTGATTAATGTCGGTACGCTGACGGTTGAACGCGCGGCGGCGATGCGTGCGGCGGCGCACAGCGCGCAGCAGGCGGGTAAACCGTGGGCGCTGGACCCGGTGGCGGTCGGTGCGCTGACCTTACGGACAGAATTTTGCCGAGAACTGCTGGCGCTGCAGCCTGCCGCCGTTCGCGGTAATGCGTCGGAAATTATGGCCCTGGCCGGAATGAGCGGCGGCGGGCGCGGCGTCGATACGACCGATACCGCCGCCGCAGCGCTGCCCGCGGCCCAGGAGCTGGCTCGCCAGCTGAATACCGTTGTCGCGGTAACCGGCGAGGTCGATTACGTGACCGACGGCCAGCGCACGCGCGCGGTCACCGGCGGCGATCCGCTGATGACCCGGGTAGTCGGCACCGGCTGCGCGCTATCGGCGGTGGTTGCCGCCGCTGCGGCGATGCCCGGCGATCGGCTGGAGAACGTGGCCGCGGCCTGCGGTCTGATGAAGCTTGCGGGGGGAAAAGCGGCGCTGCAGGGCGGCCCCGGCAGCTTTACTCCCGCCTTCCTCGATGCGCTCTATGCGGGAGGCGATCTGTGAAACGAATTAATGCGCTAACCATCGCCGGCACCGACCCGAGCGGCGGCGCGGGGATCCAGGCGGATCTCAAAACCTTCTCGGCGCTGGGCGCCTACGGCTGCTCGGTCATCACCGCGCTGGTGGCGCAAAATACCCGCGGCGTCCAGTCGGTGTACCGGATAGAGCCTGATTTTGTCGCCGCGCAGCTCGATTCCGTTTTCAGCGATGTGCGCATTGATACCACCAAAATCGGGATGCTGGCGGAAACCGATATCGTCGAGGCGGTGGCGGAACGGCTGGCGCGTTATCAGATTAAAAATGTGGTGCTCGATACCGTCATGCTGGCGAAAAGCGGCGATCCGCTGCTCTCAGCCTCGGCGGTAGAGACGCTGCGCCAGCGCCTGCTGCCGCAGGTCTCGCTGATCACCCCGAACCTGCCGGAAGCGGCGGCGCTGCTGGATGCGCCGCATGCCAGAACGGAACAGGAGATGCTGGAGCAGGGCAGAGCGCTGCTGGGAATGGGCTGCGGAGCGGTATTAATGAAAGGCGGCCATCTCGATGATGCGGAAAGCCCGGACTGGCTCTTTACCCGCGACGGGGAGCAGCGCTTTACCGCGCCGAGAGTCCAGACCAAAAACACCCACGGTACCGGCTGTACGCTGTCGGCGGCGCTGGCGGCCCTGCGTCCGCGTTACGAGGATTGGGGGCGAACCGTGACGGAAGCCAAGGGCTGGCTTTCGGCGGCGCTGGCGCAGGCGGATTCGCTGGAAGTGGGGCACGGGATCGGCCCGGTACACCATTTCCACGCCTGGTGGTAAACGGCAAGACAACGTGTCAGCAGACTATGCTGAAAAAATAGGCTCCCGGCTGGAAAATCTGCTGAGTCGGTACCAGGCTTAACCTGCCCAAAATAATTGGGTTGGGAAAACGCATGCCGGTTTCGACCGGCACTTATGGGAGATCGCTATGACTGATATTACGCAGTTGCTTGGCAAAGATGCCGACACGCTTTTACAGCACCGCTGTATGACGATTCCAGCCGACCAGCTCTATTTGCCGGGGTCGGATTACGTCGATCGGGTGATGGTTGATAACAACCGTCCGCCGGCGGTGCTGCGTAATATGCAAACCCTGTATAACACCGGCCGCCTGGCGGGAACCGGCTATCTGTCGATCCTGCCGGTCGACCAGGGCGTAGAGCATTCTGCTGGCGCCTCTTTTGCCGCCAACCCGCTGTACTTTGATCCGAAAAATATCGTCGAACTGGCCATTGAGGCCGGTTGTAACTGCGTGGCCTCCACCTATGGCGTGCTGGCCTCGGTGTCGCGCCGCTATGCGCACCGCATCCCCTTCCTGGTCAAGCTGAACCATAACGAAACGCTGAGCTACCCGACCGAATACGATCAGACGCTGTACGCCAGCGTTGAGCAGGCGTTCAATATGGGGGCCGTGGCGGTCGGGGCGACGATCTATTTCGGTTCCGAACAGTCTCGTCGTCAAATCGAAGAAATCTCCGCTGCGTTTGAGCGCGCGCACGAACTGGGCCTGGTGACCGTGCTGTGGGCCTATCTGCGTAATTCGGCGTTTAAGAAAGATGGCGTCGACTACCACGTTTCCGCTGACTTAACCGGCCAGGCTAACCATCTGGCGGCGACCATCGGCGCGGATATCGTGAAGCAGAAAATGGCGGAAAATAACGGCGGCTATAAAGCGGTGAACTTCGGCTATACCGATGACCGGGTTTACAGCAAGCTCACCAGCGATAATCCGATCGACCTGGTGCGTTACCAGCTGGCGAACTGCTATATGGGCCGCGCCGGGCTGATTAACTCCGGCGGCGCCGCGGGCGGGGAAACCGATCTCTCCGACGCCGTGCGCACCGCGGTTATCAACAAGCGCGCGGGCGGCATGGGGCTGATTCTGGGCCGTAAGGCGTTTAAAAAATCGATGGCCGACGGCGTGAAGCTGATCAATGCCGTGCAGGATGTCTATCTGGACGGCAAAGTCACCATCGCTTAAGCATTCGCGTGGCGGCGCTACGCCTGGCCGGGCTACGGTTTCGTGCGGTCTGGTAGCCCGGGTAGGGCGTTTACGCCGCAGCCCGGGATCTTGCTTACTCGCGAATCAGCCGCGCCGTGTGCTGTAGCGTTTTATACGCTTCATAGCGCCGCTGATGATCGGCGCTATACTGGGCAACGCAGCGGTAGGTTTTATCCACCCGGGTAAACTGCTTCATCGCTTCCGGCAGGGACGGGGCGATCTGGCCGGCCACCGCGCCGAGAATCGCCGAACCTAACAGCACCGGTTCGTTGGATTCGGTACTCACCACGCTCACTCCGCAGGCGTCCGCCAGCAGCTGGCGCACCAGCGGATGCTGCCCGGCTCCGCCGCTGATGACGATATTCTCGCTGTGGATGCCGCACGCCTTCTGGGCGTCAATAATCTGCCGCAGGCCGTAGCCGATGCCGCACAATCCGGCGACGTAGAGCGCCATCAGGTTGTCCAGATCCCGCTCCATCCCCAGCCCGGCGATAATCGCTTTCGCGTGCGGGTCGGCCAGCGGCGCCCGATTACCTAAAAATTCAGGCACCACGTGCAGCCCGGCGGCGAGTTTGACCGCGGCAGAAGGACGTTCCACTTTCGCCAGCACGCTATCGGCAAGATAAACCGGCAGCGGGACGCCGCGCGCCCTGGCCAGCGCCTTAGCCTCGGCGGCAGCGGGATGGAAGCTCAGCAGCTGGTCGATGGCCGCTCCGGCCGCGCTCTGCCCGCCTTCGCTCAGCCAGAACCCCGGCACCATCGCCGAGTAATATGGCCCCCAGACGCCGGGCACGAACACCGCTTCCTGCGTGGTGGTCATGGTGCAGGAGGAGGTGCCGAAGACGTAGGCCATATTGTTGACCGCGCCGTTAAGCACGCCGACGGTGCCGATACCGCCCGCGTGGGCATCGATCATCCCGACCGCCACCGGAGTACCGACCGGCAGGCCCATCTCCTCTGCCGCCGTGGCGCAAAGGCCGTCGCCGCAGGGGGTTCCCGGATCGACAATCCGCTGGCCGATGCGGACAAAATCTTCATCCGCCAGCTCTTCGAGGCCAATCTGGCGGAAGTAGCTGGCATCCCAGCGTTGTTCATGCGCCAGGTAGGTCCATTTACAGGTCACGGTACAGACCGAGCGGGCTAAATCGCCGGTCGAGCGCCAGGTGAGATAATCGGCGAGGTCGAAGAAGTGGCGCGCCTGCTGATAAATGTGCGGGCGGTTCTCCTTCAGCCAGAGAATTTTCGGCGTTTCCATCTCCGGCGAGATTTTACCGCCGACGTACTGCAGCACCGCGTGGCCCGTGGCGTTGATCTTTTCCGCCTGCCCGGTGGCGCGGTGATCCATCCAGACGATAATGTTGCGCTCCGCATCTTCCGAAGGCCCAACCGCCAGCGGGGCGTCGTTATCGCCAATCACCACCAGCGAGCAGGTGGCATCGAAGCCGATTCCGGCAATCGATGACGGCGCGACCCCGGCGCTGGCCACCGCCGTTTTAATGCAGTAACACACCGCCTGCCAGATCTCGCGGCTCGACTGTTCGACCACGCTTCCGGCGCTGCGAAACAGGGTAATTTCCCGGGTCGCGTGGGCGAGAAGCTCGCCCCGCAGATTGAACACCCCGGCGCGAACGCTGCCCGAACCGACATCGACGCCAATAATATGTTGCGTATCGATTTGCATAACATCCTCTCACACAGTCTGGTTGAACGGTCAGAGATCCACGCTGTTCGGCAGGATCACAATGTCGCGTACGGTGACGTTTTTCGAGCGCGTCACCATAAACAGCACCGACTCGGCCACCTCAATCGGCTGCATCAGGCTGCCGTTGGCCAGCGCTTCGTCCATTTTGGCTTTCGGCCAGTCGTCCAGCAGGGCGGTGACCACCGGGCCCGGCAGCACGGCGCCGACGCGCACACCGTACTGCGAAACCTGGCGGCGGGTAGTATGAACAAACGCCTGGACGGCAAATTTCGACGCGGTATAGATAGGCTCCCAGATCACCGGCACCACCCCCGCGATAGAGCTGGTGAAGATAATGTCCCCGGACTTTTGCGCGATAAGATGCGGCAGGACGCTGCGCACGCAGCGGAAGGCGGCGTTGGTGTTGAGGTGCAGCACGCGGTCCCACACGTCCGGATCGCCCTCGGCCACCGGCCCGCCGATGTAAGCTCCGGCGTTGGCGTGGAAAATATCGAGACGCCCGGTAAGCTGCAAAATACCCTGCAGAATATTATCGACCTGATCCGCCTGCATCAGGTCAACCTGCATGGCGAAGGCGTTTTCGCCGAGTTCGGCGACAAGTTTGTTGAGCTTCTCGCCTTCACGGTCGATAAGCACCACTTTTGCGCCAGCGCCCAGCAGGGTTCTGGCGCATTCGAGGCCGATACCGGACGCCGCGCCGGTAATGGCGGCGACTTTACCGCTAAGGGAAGTATTCATAGAGGAGACAGAGTGGTTCATTTTATAATCCTTTACAGAGTCTGGTTGGAACTATCGAACGCGAGGGCATCGCGTTCGACGCTGGAGACGAAAACTTGTTAAGGTATTGAATATGAGCGTCATTTTTTTGATGTTCGCTGGCGTATTCACGCTGAATGCGTTAATACTTCGGGAAGTAAAATGGAAGCTCAATCGATGAAGCTCATGTTGCGCTAGCTTCATCGATTGAGCAAGTGGGGAAATTAACAGCGAAATGATTTTGTGACGCAAGTTGGGAAAATGAAGAAAATCACGATTTACGACCTGGCGGAACTGTCCGGCGTTTCGGCGAGCGCGGTGAGCGCTATCCTCAACGGCAACTGGAAAAAGCGCCGCATCAGCGCGAAGCTTGCCGAAAAGGTGACGCGGATTGCCGAGGAGCAGGGCTATGCGATTAACCGCCAGGCCAGCATGCTGCGCAGCAAAAAATCGCGCGTCATCGGTATGATTATCCCCAAATACGATAACCGCTATTTCGGTTCGGTGGCGGAGCGCTTTGAGGAGATGGCCCGCGAGCGCGGCCTGCTGCCGATTATCACCTGTACGCGCCGGAGGCCGGAGCTGGAGATCGAAGCGGTAAAAGCGATGCTCTCCTGGCAGGTTGACTGGGTGGTGGCCACTGGGGCAACCAATCCGGACAAAATTACCGCCCTGTGCCAGCAGGCAGGCGTGCCCACGGTCAATCTCGACCTGCCGGGCTCTGTCGCCCCGTCGGTGATATCGGATAACTACGGCGGCGCGAAGGCGCTGACCCACAAAATCCTCGCCAACAGCGCTCGCCGCCGGGGAGCGCTGGCGCCGCTGACCTTTATCGGCGGGCGCAGCAGCGACCATAACACCCGCGAGCGTTTACGCGGCTTCCACGATGCGCATCGGGAGCAGGGGCTGGTCGTGCCGCAGGAAAATATCCTGGCGCCCGGCTATTCAAAAGGCAAAGTTGAGGCCTGCCTGCAGGAGCGGTTTGCTACCGCGAAGACCCCATTGCCGGGGCTATTTGTCAACTCGACAATATCGCTGGAAGGGGTGGTGCGTTGGCTGTCGCAGGCGGGACTTACCGGCAGCGAGCAGCCGCCGATGGGCTGCTTCGACTGGGACCCGTTTGTCTATCTGCTGGGGCACGATATCGACATGGTGCAGCAGGACGTGCCGGCGATGCTGGAAGCGGTGTTCACGATTATTGACGCCGGCGAGGCCGGGCAGCAGCGGATTGAAATCCCGCCGCTGTTGATGAGCAGCCGCTGATCCGGCTGCCGCCGTTAGCGCGTCAGCAGCCAGCGGGCGGTGTGCTCGTCGGTCACCAGGCCGTTGATCCAGCCGCCTTTAAGCGCCGCCAGAATCGCCGGGCGTTTGTACTCGCCGCACGCCACCGCGATGCGCGGGCACTGGTTCTGGCGGATATCGTAGCTGGTGATCATTCTGTTGATTTCGCTCTCCACCACGCCGCCTTCGGCATCGATAAAGCGTCCCATGATCTCGCCGATGCCGCCGCGTGCGGTCAGCTCATCCATCTGCGCCTGATTGATAAAGCCATCTTTGAAGATGGGGCTTTGGGTACCTAATGGCCCAATGCCGACAAAAATAACGTCCGCCCGGCGGGCGACGGCGGAAACGCTGCGAAACAGCCGGCTGGTACACCACATGTCGTACTCGTCCTGGGTCTGCGCGTAGCGCGGCGCGGGCCACTGATAGTACTTGGCCTTAATTTTGCTGGTCAGCAGCAGCGGGACGTCATCGTAATAGTTACACTGGCCGTCGGCGTCCATGGCGCTGATCAGGGCGACGCAGCGGGTGTTCAGACTGTCGAAGTCGATGCGCTGCAGCGCTTTTTTCAGGGTCAGGCCGGAACCCAGGCCGATGATTTTCTCTTTATCATCCTGCAGATAGCGGGCCATCAGCTGATAGCAGCCGAAGGAGACGCTATCCAGGGTGCTTTCTTCGTTAAAGGCGGGGACGATATTGCACTCGATAAGCCGGTACTTCTCCTGCAGCAGCTGCGCATAGTCGAGGCAGTTCGCCACCGGGTGGTGCAGACTAATCGACACAATCCCTTCTTCTTTCGCGGCGGCGATCAGCCGCTGTACCACCGGCCGCGACGTGCCAAGCTGGCTGGCGATCTCGCTCTGATTCTGCCCGGCGATGTAGTACATCCACGCGGCGCGGACCTTTTGATCCAGCCGGATATCATCTTCTTTGCTCATGCTTTCCTGCCCTAAGTGTCGGGCCGCGGCGATAATTTCGCCCGGCGAATACCCGCATTCTCGCCGTGGTCGGGAAAACTGGCAAGCTTTTGCTCTTTTCTGGTCATTTGTAATTTTATTGGGTAATTGTTCTTTTGTGATCCGTGGCTCTTATTTTGGTCAATTGATCATTTACAGTGAGGCCATCAACTCAAGGAGAGCGGAACATGAACAATCAATTCACATGGCTTCACATTGGTCTGGGTTCTTTTCATCGCGCGCATCAGGCGTGGTATCTGCATCGTCTGATCGCTTCCGGAGATAAACGCTGGCACATCGCGGCGGGGAATATCCGCAACGACGCCGAACAGGTGGTTCAGGCGCTGGCGGCGCAGGGCGGGCGCTATGTGCTGGAAACCGTCAGCCCGGAAGGGGAACGTGAATATGAAGAGATCACCTCCATTCAGAAACTGCTGCCGTGGCAGGCCGGGCTGCAGCCGCTGATTAACGAAGGGGCAAACCCGCAGACCAAAGTCATCGCCTTCACCGTGACGGAAGGTGGCTACTACCTGAATACCCGCCATAAGCTGGAAACCAGCAACCCCGATTTGCAGGCCGATCTGGCAGGGGAGTGCAAAACGATTTACGGCACTATCGCGCGGATTCTGGAAAAGCGTATGGCGGACAACGCCGGGCCGCTGACTCTGCTGAACTGCGATAACGTGCGCCATAACGGCGAACGCTTCCACGACGGTATGGTTGAGTTCCTGCAGCTAACCGGCAAGCAGGCGGTGATTGACTGGATGGCCGCCAACACCACCTGTCCGAACACCATGGTCGACCGCATCACCCCGCGCCCGGCGGCGGACCTGCCCGCGCGCATCAAAGCGCAGACCGGCATTGACGATAAAGCGCCGGTGATGGGCGAGACCTTTATCCAGTGGGTGGTGGAAAACAACTTCCGCGATGAACGCCCGAACCTGGAAGCGGTCGGGGTTGAGATGGTGGCGTCGGTGATTCCTTACGAAGAGGCGAAAATTCGCATTCTGAACTCGTCGCACAGCTGCATTGCGTGGGCGGGAACGTTAATTGGCCAGCAGTACATTCATGAAAGCACGCTAACGGATTTCATCTACGCCATTGCCGACCGCTACGTTACGGAAGATGTGATCCCATGCCTCGGCGATAACGGCATTGACCTGCCGGCCTATCGCGACGTGGTGCTCAAACGCTTTACCAACCCATATATCCAGGACACCAACCAGCGCGTCGCCGCCGATGGCTTCTCGAAAATTCCGGCGATGATCGCCCCAACCCTGCAGGAGTGCTACCAGCGCGGCGTTCGCCCGCAAGCCACCGCCATGCTGCCCGCGCTGTTCTTCGTCTTTATGGAGCAGTGGCACAAGGGCACCCTGCCGTATGAGTACCAGGACGGCATCCTCGACGCCGAGGGGGTGCATCAGATGTTTGAAGCCAACGATCCGCTGGCCCTTTACGCCCGCGATAAAGCGCTGTTTGGCGAACTGGCCGAAAACGCCGATTTCCTCGCGCTGATGCGCGAAAAAGTGGCGGCCGTTTATACGCTGATTAACTAAGAGGTGGCTATGTATCTGGGTATCGATCTCGGCACATCGGAAGTCAAAGCGCTGGTCATTGATGAGAACAATGAGGTTATCGCCAGCCATAGCGCGCCGCTGAGCATTCAGCGGCCCCATCCGCACTGGTCAGAACAGTCGCCGCAGTCATGGTGGGAGGCGACGGAGTATCTGATGACCACGCTGCGGGAAAAATGCGCCCAGCACTGGCCGGCCATTAAGGCCATTGGCCTTTCCGGGCAGATGCACGGCGCGGTTCTGCTGGATGCCGACGGGGAGGTGATTCGCCCGGCAATCCTGTGGAACGACACCCGCTGCGCCGCGGAGTGCGCGGAGCTGGAAGAGATGGCGCCGGAGCTGCATCAGGTGGCGGGAAACCTGGCGATGCCCGGCTTTACTGCGCCGAAGCTGCTGTGGGTGCGTCGCCATGAGCCGGAAAACTTTCAGCGCACCGCCACGGTGCTGCTGCCGAAGGATTATCTGCGCTACCGGATGACCGGTAAAAAAGTCTCCGATATGTCCGACGCCGCCGGGACGCTGTGGCTGGACGTGGCGAAGCGCGACTGGTCCGACGCTCTGCTGGATAAATGCGGCCTGGCGCGCAGCCAGATGCCGACCCTGGTTGAAGGCTGCGAGGTCTCCTCTACCCTTGACCCGCAGGTGGCCGAACGCTGGGGGCTGAACGCCTCGGTAGCGGTAGCCGGAGGCGGCGGCGATAACGCGGTCAGCGCCATAGGCGTCGGCGCGGTTTCGCCCGGGGATGCGTTCATTTCGCTTGGTACCTCCGGGGTGCTGTTTGTGGTGACCGACGCCTATCGTCCGGCTCCGCAGTCGGCGGTCCATGCGTTTTGTCACGTGCTGCCGAATCTGTGGCATCAGATGAGCGTGATGCTCAGCGCCGCCAGCTGTTTGCAGTGGTTCTGCCGCCTGACCGGCACCACGGAAGTGGCGCTGCTGGAGGAGATTGCCGAACTTAGCGAAGAGGAGAAGTCCCACGCGCCGTTCTTCTTACCCTATCTCTCCGGCGAACGTACGCCGCACAACGATCCTGACGCGCGCGGCATGTTCTGGGGCATGACCCACTCCAGCCTGCGCGCCCAGCTCGGCTACGCGGTGCTGGAAGGGGTGAGCTTCGGCATCAGCGACGGTCTGCAGGTACTGAAAGAGAGCGGTACGCAGATCGAACAATGTTCGCTGGTTGGCGGCGGCGCCCGCAGCCCGTTCTGGGCGCAGCTGTTGGCCGATATCCTCGATATGCCGGTGGTGACCCACAAAGGCGGTGAGACCGGCGGCGCGCTGGGCGCGGCGCGGCTGGCCTGCCTGGCGGCGGGCAAACCGATTACCGAAGTCTGTGAAAAACCGGAGATCTGGCAGACCTGGCGCGCGGACCCGGTACGCCATCAAACCCTGATGCGGCGCTATGCGCAGTTTAAGGCCCTGTATTTAAACGATCTGAACTATCGGCAGCATTAATTTTTATCACCATAACCGTTCCGGTGAACTGACCGGAGCGGCCTCCTGTACCCTAAAAACGAGGTCATTATGTCCATCAATAATAAACAGTGGCTCGGTTTACCCCTGAACCTGCTCTGGGGATACATCGCCATTGCCGTATTTATGACCGGCGACGGTTTTGAACTGGCATTCCTGTCGCACTACATCAAAGAGCTCGGGTTCTCCCCGGCGCAGGCATCGTTCGCCTTTACCCTCTACGGCCTGGCCGCCGCGCTGTCGGCGTGGATCTCCGGCGTGGTGGCGGAAATCATCACGCCGCTGAAGACCATGATGATTGGCTTCGTGCTGTGGTGCGTGTTCCACGTGCTGTTCCTCGTTTTCGGCCTCGGTCACGCGAACTATGCCCTGATCCTGGTTTTCTACGGCATCCGCGGCTTCGCGTATCCGCTGTTCCTTTACTCGTTTATCGTCGCCATTATCCACAACGTGAAAAGCGATAACGCCAGCTCGGCGATCGGCTGGTTCTGGGCGGTTTACTCGATCGGCATCGGCGTGTTCGGCAGCTATATTCCGAGCTTTACCATCCCGCATATCGGCGAGCTGGGGACCTTGTGGCTGGCGCTGGCTTTCTGCGTCACCGGCGGCATCATTGCGCTGGCTTCCCTGCGCCATATTAAAACGCCGCACCATATGCAGAACCTGACCACCCGCGAGAAGTTTGCCGAACTGGGCCGCGCGGCGACGCTGCTCTATACCAACCACAATATTCTGCTGTCGAGCATGGTGAGAATTATCAACACCCTGTCGCTGTTCGGCTTTGCGGTGATTATGCCGATGATGTTCGTCGATGAGCTGGGCTTTACCACCTCGGAATGGCTGCAGGTGTGGGCGGTCTTCTTCTTCACCACCATTTTTTCGAACGTGCTGTGGGGCATTCTGGGCGAAAAACTGGGCTGGATGAAGGTGGTGCGCTGGTTCGGCTGCATCGGCATGGCGCTCTCCAGCCTGGCGTTTTATTACATTCCGCAGCACTTCGGACATAACTTCGCGATGGCGCTGCTTCCGGCTATCGCCCTGGGGATCTTTGTCGCCGCGTTCGTACCGCTGGCGGCCGTTTTCCCGGCGCTGGAGCCGAAGCACAAAGGCGCGGCCATTTCGGTATATAACCTGTCGGCGGGGATGTCGAACTTTCTCGCGCCGGCCATTGCGGTGATTTTGCTACCGTTCTTCAGCACCATCGGGGTGGTGATCGCCTATACCGCGCTGTACGTGGCGGCTTTTTTCCTCTGTGCGTTTATTCGCGTCGAGCAGCCGGGTTTTTCCCACAAGGAAGCGCCGGCCAGCGAGCAGGTGGAGTTCTCTTAAGGTGATGCGGCCGGCATGCCAGGCATGCCGGCCTTAATGAGGTGGATGATGAGTATTCAGGCAGTGATTTTTGACATGGATGGCGTAATTATTGATTCCGAAGCCCTGTGGCGGCAGGCGCAAATCGACGCCCTCGCGCAGTGGGGGGCAACGGCGAGCGTCGAGGAGTGCGAAACCCTGACCAAAGGCAAACGTCTCGATGATATTGCCCGCACCTGGTGCCGCTATTGCCAGCTTGAGCTTGCCCCGCAGCGGCTTGAGGCCGCGATATTGCAGCGTATTACCGGCCTGATCGCCGCCGAAGGCGAGCCGATGCGCGGCGTGCATGAGGCGTTACGCTATTTTCGCCATACCGGTTATAAAATTGCCCTCGCCACCTCCTCGTCCCGGCAGGTTATCACCGCCGTGCTGAACAAGCTCTCGCTCTGGCACTATTTTGATGTGATTTGCAGCGCGGACGATGAAGCGCAGGGCAAACCGCATCCGGCGGTGTATCTGACGACGTTGGATAAGCTGAATCTCGACGCCAGCCGGTGCCTGGTGATCGAAGACAGCTTCAACGGCTTTAGCGCCGCCCGGGCGGCGGGGATTGCCACGATAGTGATTGCCGAAGATAGCCAGCACGCGCGTTTTCAGGGCGCCGCTGGGCGCTATCGGGCGCTGCCTGAACTGCTGGAAGCCCTTACCGCCGAGGCGGAGGCGGTCGAATAACTCACCCTTTCGTGAGCGCAGAAAATCCCGGGATGTACACGGTCGGTTACTCTCTTTTCTGCGCTCACGCCCCCCTTTTTCACCATGCCGATCCGCCTCACATTTCGCTTATCTTTTGTGAAAACAGTCACGCCTTATTGTGCCAATGCCCAAATTTATTGCCTTGCTTAGCGGTGTTTGTCCGAGGCACTGCTGCGTAATTGTGCTTAGATTAGATATTGAAACATCTTTTCAATAATGTGAAACCACTTTGCCGATTTGCTTCTATCGATCGGATTTGGCCGTGATAAGGACCGAGCATGAAAATTGAATCTGTAAATGTCACCGTTTTCCAGTATCCCACGCGTCGGGTTTCCGACAGCGCCGGGCACTCCCATCCGGGGGCTGAAAGCATGGCCAAAATGGCGATGCTGACCATCACCGCCGATGATGGCGCGCAGGGCTTTTCGTTTGCGCCTCCGGAAGTGGTGCGCCCGTTCGTGGTGAATACCTTTTTCCGCAAGGTGCTGGTGGGGCAGGACCCGTTTAACCGCGAGCGTATCTGGCAGGCTCTTAACCACTGGCAGCGCGGCAGCGCTCACCAGCTGACCGAGCGCGCGCTGTCGTTTATTGAACAGGCGCTGTGGGACCTGATAGGCCGCAGCCTTAAGATGCCGGTTTACAAGCTGCTCGGCGGCTATCGCGACATCGTCCCGGCTTACGGCAGCACGATGTGCGGCGACGATCTGCCGGGCGGTCTGTCGACCCCGGAGGAGTATGCCGCCTTTGCCGAAAAGCTGGTCGCCCGCGGCTACAAGGCCATCAAGCTGCACACCTGGATGCCGCCAATCTCTTTTGCGCCCAATCCCAAAATGGACATTAAAGCCTGCGCGGCGGTGCGCGAAGCGGTGGGGCCGGATATTGACCTGATGATTGACGGCTATCACTGGTACAGCCGCGCCGAGGCGCTGTGGATCGGCAAAGAGCTGGAAAAACTCAACTTCGCCTGGTTTGAGGAGCCGATGGAGGAGGATTCGATGTCCTCCTACGCGTGGCTGGCGGAAAATCTGTCGATCCCCATCGTCGGGCCGGAGAGCTTCGGCGGCAAGCACCGCATGCGCGCCGAATGGGTGAAAGCCGGAGCCTGCGACATTCTGCGCGCCGGCGCTAACGGCGTGGGCGGTATTACCCCGACCATGAAGGTCGCGGCGCTGGCGGAATCTTTCGGCATGGATTGCGAAGTCCACGGCAACGGCGCGGCAAGCCTGGCGGTGGTCGGGGCGATCCGCAACTGCCGCTGGTACGAGCGCGGCCTGCTGCATCCGTTCCTCGACTACGATGAACCGGCGGCTTATCTCAATAGCATTGTTGACCCGATGGATGACCAGGGCTTTGTGCATCTGTCACAACGTCCGGGCCTCGGCGAAGACATTAATTTTGCGTATATCGAAGCCAATACCGTTAGCCACGACTGATTCAAAAAAATAAATGCCCGATGGCGCTGCGCTTATCGGGTCTGCGGCCCGGTAGACCGGATAAGGCGAAAATGCCGTCATCCGGCAACATGTACCCTACAGTACAGGCAAACAGAGATATGAAAAAAACCTCCCGACTGGCAGCGTGCTTGCTCGCGCTCGCCGTGTCGATGGGGAGCGGGGCGGCGATGGCGAAAACGCCGCCCGACCAGCTCATCATCGGTATGAATATGAATAACCTGCTCACCCTGGACCCGGCGGCGATGACCGGTAATGAAGTGGTGGGGATCGTGGTCAACCTCTACGACTCGCTGGTGGAGCTTGACCCTGAGCAGCTCACCAACGTTAAGCCCGCGCTGGCGAAATCCTGGGATATCAGCCCCGACGGCAAAACCCTGACCTTTCATCTGCGCGACGACGTGAAATTTCACTCCGGCAATCCGCTGACCGCCGCCGACGTGGTGTGGTCGATGCGGCGCATCCTGCACCTCAACCTGGCGCAGGCCTCGGTATGGAAATCCTACGGTTTCAGTCAGAAAAACATCGACAGCCAGGTCAGCGCGCCGGACCGCTTCACGGTGCAAATCGAGTTACCCAAAGATAACGATCCGCAGCTGGTGATTTACTCGCTGGCGGCGCTGGGCAACCTCGGAGTGCTCGACAGCAAAACGGTGCAAAGCCACCAGCAGGATAACGACTGGGGTAACCGCTGGCTGACCACCCATGAAGCCGGCTCCGGGCCGTTCACGCTGGAAACCTGGCAGGCGAAAGATGTGCTGCGCATGAAGCGCAATCCTGACTACTGGCGCGGCGAGGCGAAAATGAGCCGCGTGGTGCTGCGCCATTTCCAGGAGTCGCAAACCCTGCGCCTGATGATCGAAAAAGGCGACCTCGATATTGCCAACAATATGGCGGTTTCCGACATCAACGCCCTGCGCAGCGACCCCCAGCTGACCGTCGATGCGGTGCAGCGCGGCACCATGTACTACGTGGCGATGAGCATGAAAGAGGCGCACTTCGCCCATCCGAAAGTGCGTGAAGCGGTGCGCTATCTGATTGACTACCAGGGCATCAATAAAGCGCTGATGCCGGGCTACGGGGTGCTGCACCAGCGGCCGATTAAGGCGGGCATGCCGTCAACGCTGCCCGACCCGGGCTATAAGCTGGACGTGGCGCGGGCGAAAAAGCTGCTGGCGGAAGCAGGCTATCCCAACGGCTTTGATACCACGCTGCGGGTCCTCTCGGATCAGCCGTTCCTGAACATTGCTATCGCCGTGCAGTCGACGCTGATGCAGGCGGGGATTAACGCCAAAATTATCACCGGCACCGGTAACCAGATCTACGGCGCGATGCGCGAGCGTAAATTTGACCTGCTGGTAGGACGCGGCGGCAGCGGAATGGAGCCGCACCCGCACTCCAGCCTGCGCGCGCTGGTCTATAACCCGGATAACAGCGATGAGGCGCGCCTGACCAACTTCCAGGGCTGGCGCACCGGCTTTTACGACCCACAGCTCAACGCGATGATTGACCGCGCCCTGCTGGAACGCGATCCGCAAAAACAGGTGGCCGACTACCAGGCCATCCAGACGCGCTACGACCAGCTGGTCCCGGCCCTCATTCCGCTTTCGCAGATGGTCGATTCCGTGGTGGTGCGTAACGAGGTGCGGCAGTATCAGCCGCACCCCTCTGCCACCACTTTTCTGCGTGACGTCGATAAAGTCCGCGAAGGAGAGAAAGGATGAGTATCGCAATCCTTGCGCCCGGCTCACGCGGCCGGCGCTTATCAAAACGGCTGCTGCAGGTGGTGATTACGCTGTTCGGCCTGCTGTTGTTGACCTTCACTATTGGCCGCGTCATGCCCATCGACCCGGTGCTGGCGATTGTTGGCCCGGACGCTGACCAGAGTACCTACCAGCAGGTTTACCATCAGCTGGGGTTTGATAAATCGCTGACCACCCAGTTTGGCATCTATTTCGTCAACCTGCTGCACGGCGATCTGGGCAACGCGCTGCTGACCGGGAAACCGGTGGTGGACGACATTATCCGCGTCTTCCCGGCAACCATGGAGCTGGCGACGATGGCGATTCTCGTCGGCGCGGGCCTCGGTATTCCGCTGGGCGTGCTGGCGGCGGCGCGGCGCAATAGCGTCTCCGATTATGTCGTGCGCATTATCAGCCTGGCGGGCTACTCGACGCCGATTTTCTGGGTCGGGATGATGGGGCTTTTAGTCTTCTACGCCTGGCTCGGCTGGGTGGGCGGCGCCGGACGGGTGGACCTTGGTCTGGACGGTATGGTGCCGCGCCGCACGGGGCTGATGACCGTTGATGCGCTGCTGGCGGGCAACGGTCAGGTCTTCTGGAACGCAATTAATCACCTGATTCTGCCCGCCTCGCTGCTCGGCTTTCACTCGCTGGCCTACATCAGCCGCATGACCCGCAGCTTTATGCTGGCCCAGCTGTCGCAGGAGTTCATTATTACCGCGCGGGTGAAGGGGCTGACCGAGCGTCAGGTCATCTGGAACCATGCGTTTCGCAATATCCTCGTACAGCTGCTGACGGTGGTGGCGCTGGCCTACGGCGCGCTGCTGGAAGGCGCGGTGCTGATTGAAACCGTCTTCTCCTGGCCGGGTTTCGGCTCCTACCTCACCGGTAGCCTGCTGCTGGGCGATATGAATGCGGTAATGGGCTGCGTGCTGCTGGTGGGGGCGATCTTCGTGATGCTCAACCTGCTCTCCGACATGCTGTATCAATTCTTTGACCCGAGGACAAAATCATGACCGTTTCTCTGGATTCGCCGCTTTCGGGCGGCACGGGCGAAGGCCGTCAGCGGCTGCAACGCGCGGCGGCGCGGGCCGTCGGGTTTATCGGCAAAATGGCGCGCAACCCGCTAACGGCCATCGGCGGCGGAATTATCTTTCTGCTGCTGGTGGTGGCGATTTTCGCGCCGCTGATTGCGCCGTATAACCCGCTGGTACAGGACCTCAACAGCGCGCTGGTCGCGCCGAACGCGCAGCACTGGTTCGGCACCGATGAGTTTGGCCGGGATATCTTTAGCCGCCTGGTGTACGGCTCGCGCATCACGCTCTATATCGTGCTGCTGGTCTCGGTGACCGTCGGTCCGCTCGGGCTGCTGCTCGGCGTCAGCGCCGGCTATTTTGGCGGTAAGGTCGATATGGTGCTGATGCGCGTCACCGATATTTTCATCTCCTTCCCGAGTCTGGTCCTGGCGCTGGCGTTTGTCGCCGCCTTAGGTCCGGGGCTGGAGCACGTGGTTATCGCCATCACGCTCACCGCCTGGCCGCCGATAGCCCGCCTGGCGCGCGCCGAAACGCTCTCTCTGCGCCAGGCCGATTTTATCTCCGCCGTACGTCTGCAGGGCGCATCATCGGCCCGCGTCCTCTGGCACCATATCGTGCCGCTGTGTCTGCCCTCGGTCATTATCCGTATCACCATGAATATGGCCGGGATCATTCTGACCGCGGCCGGTCTGGGCTTTCTCGGGCTCGGCGCGCAGCCGCCGGAGCCGGAGTGGGGGGCGATGATCTCCAGCGGGCGCACTTACATGATGGAGTGCTGGTGGGTGGTTACGATTCCGGGGCTGGCGATTCTGATCAACAGCTTAGCGTTTAACTTCTTAGGAGATGGCCTACGTGACATCCTCGATCCCCGCAGCGAATAATGCTCCGCTGCTCGATGTGCGCGATCTGTGCGTCGACTTTGTTAACGGCAGCGCGGTGACCCATGCCGTGCGCGGCGTCTCCTTCCAGCTGGGGCGCGAAAAGCTGGCCATTGTCGGCGAGTCCGGTTCAGGTAAATCCACCGTTGGGCGCGCTCTGCTGCAGCTGCATCCGAAAAAGGCCCGCGTCAGCGCCAGCCGGATGCAGTTTGCCAACCTCGATCTGCTGCATCTTACTGAAGCGCAGATGCGCGGCGTGCGCGGCAAACGTATCTCCATGATTATGCAGGACCCGAAATATTCGCTTAATCCGGTGGTCTGCGTCGGTAAGCAAATCGCCGAGGCCTGGCTGACCCATCATCCGGGACGCAAAGATGAGGCGAAGGCAAAGGCGCTGGAGATGCTGGAGGTGGTGCGTATTCGCCAGCCGGAGCGCGTTTATCAGCTTTATCCGCATGAGATATCCGGCGGACAGGGGCAGCGCATCATGATTGCCATGATGCTGATTACCGACCCGGAGCTGGTGATTGCCGATGAGCCGACCTCCGCGCTGGACGTGTCGGTGCGCCTGCAGGTACTGGGCCTGCTGGATGATCTGGTTCAGTCGCGCGGGCTGGGGCTGATTTTTATTAGCCACGACATCAACCTGGTGCGCAGCTTTTGCGACCGCGTGCTGGTGATGTACGCCGGACGGGTGGTGGAGTCTATTGCCGCCTGCGATCTCGATAACGCCCGCCATCCCTATACTCAGGGGCTGATTAACTCGCTGCCGGATATGCAGCATCGTCGCCCGATACTGCCGGTGCTGCAGCGCCAGGCCAGCTGGTTAACGGAATAAGGAGTGGATGATGATTGAAGTTCAACGTCTCAACCTCGCGTTTGGCGAAGGGGAGAAGCGTAACCAGGTGCTGTACGACGTTAATTTCCACGTTAAGCCCGGCGAGATCTACGGTCTGGTGGGGGAGTCCGGCTCCGGCAAAACCACGGTGCTGAAGTGCCTGGCGGGGCTGTTTACCCACTGGCAGGGGGAGTTAACCATTGACGGGCAGCGCTTAGGGCATGAGATTAGCCGCGAGCGCTGCCGTCAGGTGCAGATGGTATTTCAGGACCCGTACGGATCGCTGCATCCCCGTCACACCATTGGCGATATCCTTGAAGAGCCGCTGCAGATTCATCGCATTCACGATCGCGACCGGCGGATTCATGCGCTGCTGGACAAAGTGGGCCTCAATCGTGCGTTTCGCGAACGCTATCCGCATCAGCTTTCCGGTGGCCAGCGGCAGCGCGTGGCGATTGCCAGAGCGCTGATCCTTGAGCCGCAGGTGCTGCTGCTGGATGAGCCGACGTCGGCGCTGGATGTGTCGGTGCAGGCCGAGATCCTCAACCTGCTGGCAGAATTGCAGCAGGAGGCTAAACTCACTTACCTGATGGTGACCCACGATTTGGGCGTCATTGCCCATTTATGCCAGAAGGTGGCGGTAATGCAGTACGGGAAAATCCTTGAAACCCTGACGGTCGATGCGCTGGTCAACGGCGAGGCGCAAACGGCCTATACGCAGATGCTGGTTAACGCCAGCCGGCAATATACGCGCGAAATGGCGCGCGAGGTGGCGGCATACTAAGCGATATGGCGCATTGTCTCGCGGACAATGCGCCCTGTTTTTGGATAAAACTTTGAAATGATATGTATTAATAGTTATAAATATCGTCTATTAATGTAAAAGTGGTGTTTAGATCTAAAATGAAAGTATCTGTTGTATGAATGAAAATATATGGAATCATAACTTGTGTTTATTATTCATTTTGAAATAAATAACCAGATTTTCTTCAAATCTCAAAATATTCCATGCTGTAAATTCATTTAAACCTTGTTAATTGCAAGGAAAAACTGCGCATTACGCCTCCAGATCCGCTGAGTAATAGAGTAAACTCGCCTGCGAATAATCTTAAGTTATCAGCTGCGTCATAAAGGATTACCGTATTTAGAGTAGGGTACCCATGCCGCTTATCCACTTGATTACTATTCTCAGGGAACAGGATGGAAAAAACATATACGATTAATGGAATAATTACATTTATTCCTCAACGTGGTGCTCTAATACTCATTGCTGACGAGACGAAAACGGTTTCATTAAATATGCCGGCCAGCCGTTGTTTATTGCTGCTTATTCAGCAGGATGGCAAAACCGTTGCCCGCGAAACCTTTTTCGAGGAAGTGTGGATAAAGCATGGCTCCCAGGTAACCAGCAACGGTTTCTACCAGAATATTTCTCTGCTGCGCCGGGCATTTAAAGAGCTGGGCATGGAGGGCGATATTATTATTACGCTGCCGAGGGTTGGCGTCAGGCTGGATGCGACAATATCGGTGACGGAGTCCCAGCCGTGCGAGATGGAGAAGGCGCCGGAGCCACAGGTGCCCCTGGATGGGCCCGTGCACGAGGAGGTCGCGGCTGCGAGTGTGCCTGAAAAAAAGCGGTTAAGGCCGCGATGCTCTCTGTTATGGGGGCTTGCGGCGCTGCTGAGCTGTCTGGTCGGCGGTTTTGTTGCGTGGCAAACAGAATTCGACTCTTATTTGCAAACTTATTCGCCCATAATTGCTAAACTTTCGCAACAATGTCATTTCTTTGCCAATAATGATGTGGTTGATCACGTTCGTCATGTCAATTTTATCAAGCGCAGCAAATTTGAATGTGAAGAATACTCGTGGATTTATTTGACGCTTTATCCCGGGCAAGCGCGGGTGTCGGTGATTCGCTGCCGTCAGCCATTTAGTCAATGGCGTGATAATCAATGCCTCACCAAATATTACATTAAGGAGGTAGCCAATGCGCCCGCGTGAAATTAAATGGTTAATCGCTATCGTATTTATCGGGGTGCTTAGCGGAATAATGATAAAATCCTGGCAATACTGGCAGCGCAATCATTTCCAGTGCAGCGGCGAGATGCGGCTAATTAACGCAGGCTACCAGGGCGATATTTCCTTACGCTACGTATTTGATAGCAGCCGCGGGCTGGCGATGGTCCGGGGGGAAATTACGCCGCCGCAGGGCGCTGCGTTTACCATTAATCAGAACATCTGGTTTAGCTTTACCCGCGACGGCCAGCACTACTTCCTGCGTTCGGAAACAGTCTCAGCCAGCATCGGCGAGACCGAGCAGGAGGAGCATGTAAAGCGTATCCTGCCAGCGTTTTTCCTCCAGCCGCAGGTGCCGTTTTACCTTAACATCCAGCGGCTCAACGAACGTACCCGGCTGCTGTATACCAGCCGGGCGCCGTCTTTGCTTTGCGAAACCTGATTAACGTAGCAGCGGGCAGTCCGGCGGCAGTCGGCAGCGTAGCGCGGCCGGTAATAGCTCCATACGGAAGGTTTTGCCGGTTAGCGGTTCACCATCGAGATTAAACGTCATCTCGTGGGGAGCGGTGATCTCGAACCACGATGAGACGCCGTCGATAATATTCGGCGAGGTTTCCGGATTGGCCAGGGTGCTGAACAATGCGGGGATTAGCTCTTCGCCGGTGAAAATGCGCAGATGCAGCAGGCCGTCGTTGATTAACGCTTCCGGGCACAGCTGCTGGCCGCCGCCGGCCTGGCGCCCGTTGCCGATGCCGATGACCAGCGCGTCGCCATGCCAGTGAAAGTTCTCGCCGCGGATTTCGCAGCGGTCAGGCTTAAGCGTATCCATGCGCATCAGGCCGTGGATTAAATAAGAGACGCCGCCCAGCGCGGCCTTGAGCTTCTCCGGGGTTTCGGTCGTGATTCGGGTGCCGAAACCGCCGGTGGCCATATTAATAAAACCGGTCTTATCGTTAACCCGTGCAACATCTATCGCCACATCGCGGCCAACGATGGCCAGCTTCAGGGCGCTGGCCAGATCCTGAGGGATGCCGACGCTGGTGGCGAAGTCGTTCGCCGTGCCCAGCGGTAAAATCCCCAGCGCCAGATTGCCGTCGCGCTCCACCAGCGCCGTCGCCACCTCATTGATGGTGCCATCGCCGCCGCCGGCAATCACCGTTTCGACGTTCAGCGTCAGGGCTTCATCGATAAACCGAACGGCATCGCCCTTTTCCCAGGTGACGCGGACGTGAATGTCGATACCTTCGTCGCGTAACAGTTTAACCGCCTCTCGCAGGGACGGTTCATTGGCGCCTTTACCATTCAGAATCAGTAAGCTGGCTGGAAACGTGGACATTATCAGGGGACCTTTGTTGCTCAATGATGCATAAAGTGTACCGCATGCGGAAAGGGAAGGCCGGGAGAGAGATAAAAAAATAAGCCCGCGTAAGGGAGATTACGCAGGCTAAGGAGGTGGTTCCTGGTACAGCTAGCATTTATGGGTTATGTTTTTCAGCGAAATGGATGATATCTGCTTTGAACGAACCGGTATGTGATCCGTTTCTAATATCTTTACATCGTGAAAAAATAACCCAAATTAACTAGTTACTGTGCGGGTTTCGGGTCGTCTGACCAGTAAAATTACGCATCAGCAGCGCATACTGCAGCGCCATATCTTCCGGAACAGGCAACCATACTGTGTGGCCATCGCCCGGCGCCACCGGCATGCGTTCGCCTTTGCCGTTTTCCATATGCTCGAGGGTAAAGTTAACGTTGCCCTGCGGGGTCATCAGCTCAAGGCTGTCGCCGACGGAAAATTTGTTTTTCACTGCCACCGCCGCCAGCTGGCCGTTGCGCTCGCCGGTAAATTCGCCGACAAACTGCTGGCGTTCGGAAACGGAGTAGCCGTGCTCGTAGTTCTGGTAGTCATCGTGCGTGTGGCGACGCAGGAAGCCTTCGGTATAGCCACGGTGCGCGAGGTTTTCCAGGGTATCCAGCAGGGAGGTGTCGAACGGTTTGCCAGCGGCAGCATCGTCAATGGCCTTGCGGTAGACCTGAGCGGTACGGGCGCAATAGTAATGTGATTTGGTGCGGCCTTCGATTTTCAGCGAGTGGACGCCCATCTGGGTCAGGCGCTCAACGTGGGCAATCGCGCGCAGATCTTTCGAGTTCATGATGTAGGTGCCGTGTTCGTCTTCGAAAGCGGTCATGTATTCGCCCGGACGTTTGGCCTCTTCAATCATAAACACCTGGTCAGTCGGCGCGCCGATGCCCAGCGTCGGCTCGACGTTCTGCACCGGGATCGGTTCGTGCTTATGCACGATATTACCGACGTCGTCTTCTTTACCTTCCTGCACGTTATACTCCCAGCGGCAGGCGTTGGTGCAGGTCCCCTGGTTTGGGTCGCGTTTGTTGATATAGCCAGAGAGCAGGCAGCGGCCGGAGTAGGCCATGCACAGCGCGCCGTGGACGAAAATTTCGATCTCCATTTCCGGCACCTGGCTGCGAATTTCGGCGATTTCATCCAGCGACAGCTCGCGGGAGAGAATAACGCGGGTGAGTCCCATTTGCTGCCAGAACTTGACCGTCGCCCAGTTGACGGCGTTGGCCTGTACCGACAGGTGAATATCCATATGCGGGAAATTTTCGCGCACCAGCATGATCAACCCCGGGTCGGACATGATCAGCGCGTCCGGCCCCATTTCCACCACCGGCTTCAGATCGCGAATAAACGTTTTTAGCTTGGCGTTATGCGGGGCAATGTTGACCACCACATAGAATTTTTTACCCAGCGCGTGGGCTTCGTTGATGCCGAGCTGCAGATTTTCGTGATTGAATTCGTTATTACGCACGCGCAGGGAGTAGCGCGGTTGGCCCGCGTAAACGGCATCTGCGCCATAAGCGAAAGCGTAACGCATATTTTTCAGCGTTCCCGCCGGGGAAAGGAGTTCCGGTTTAAACATGATTTTCTCGTTCTGATGACAGGTCAGATTCGCCGCACCCGGTACGGCGAGTTGGGGAGTGCCCCCACATTAAGGGCGGGCATTGTAGCGCCGTGGGGGAGGGGAGTAAACCGTCCGGCTTAATCAACACGCAGATAGCGCCCGTCGGCGTTGACGTTCATGCCAAAACCGCAGTTCATAGGCGTATCGGTCTCAGCCTCGATAGCTTCAGAGGAGAACGCCAGCGAGATATCGCAGTGAATATAATTCCCTTCCCGAAGCGCCACGACGGCATTATTGTTTGCCAGCGTGACCGCTTCGGAGAACTCCCCCATGTTGGGGCCAGCGTAGATCCCCATCAGGCCGAAATAATAGCCTTGGAAATCAACCTGATACTGCGATGGCTTTGGCAACTCTTTTACGATAATTACGTTCCACGAGGCGCGTCCGGCATAGCGCCAGTATTCTCCAGCGGCTGAAGCAGGCAGCGGCATGGCAGCAAGCTTATCTTTGATAAGTCCCAGATTGTAAACCGACTTACTGTCGTTTGGCCTTATCATCAGCCAGGCGCGGGCTTTGCGCCACTCCCCTTCACGTACCCAGGTTAACGCCACGTTGTTGTAGGCCGTGGCGATGGCGCTGTCGTCAAGAGCGCAGCTTTCGCTCCATGCGGCCTGCTGTTTAAAAGCAGCGCGCGCTTTGGCGTAGTTTTTCTCTTTATAGAATTGCTCGCCCTGGCTGGCCCAGGTCGAGATTTTTGCGCAGTCAGCTTCGATTTGCTGTTCCGTGATTTCTGCTCTGGCCGTCGTCCAGAGCAAAAGCAGCCCACAAAAAGAGAAAGTGGTTATTTTTATCATTATTTATTTAATCCATTGAAAATATTCAATAATATCTTTCGCAATATAGCATGCCGTTAGGTCATTTTTTTATTATTGAGGATATTTTCAGATTATGGCGCGCAGGGAGGCGAATTCCCCGGAGGCGGCGTTTGACGCGCCTGTCCGGGCTACCCGGCCCGCAGACGGCGGTGAGCCAGTAGCCCGGCTAAGCGCAGCGCGAGCCGGGGAAAGTCGGGCAGGGGCTAACTATGCCAGCCGGCAGGCGTCGGCTTCCCAGCGGTACCCTACGCCGTAAACGGCGCGGATAAACGACTGCTCGGCGTCCAGCGACTCCAGCTTACGCCGCAGGTTTTTGATATGGCTATCGATCGTTCGGTCGGTCACCACGCGGTAATCATCGTATAGATGATTCAGCAGCTGTTCGCGCGAGAAGACTTTACCCGGTTCCTGGGAGAGGGTTTTCAGCAGGCGGAACTCGGCGGGCGTGAGGTCCAGCAGCTTGTCGCGCCAGGAAGCCTGAAAACGACCTTCGTCGACAATCAGCGGGCTTTCCGCATCCAGCGCCTGCAGATCGCGCTGCGGTTTGCAGCGGCGAAGAATGGTCTTCACGCGGGCCACCACCTCACGCGGGCTGTAGGGCTTACAGATATAGTCATCGGCGCCGATTTCTAACCCCAGCAGGCGGTCGATCTCCTCGATTTTGGCGGTGACCATCACCACCGGTACCTCAGAGAAACGGCGGATTTCCCGACACAGGGTCAGACCGTCGGTGCCGGGCAGCATCAGATCCAGCAGGATCAGATGCGGCGGCGTCTGGCGAACGTACGGGAGAACCCGATCGCCGTGATTAATCAGCGTCGGCGCATAGCCCGCCGCCTGAAGGTAATCGATCAGCAGCTGACCCAGCTTGGGCTCATCTTCCACGATAAGAATGCGTGGCGTGTTTTCATCAACAGGTAATTCAGTCATACGTCTCTCGATAAATTACGTTCCAGAGGTAGTTCTACTTTAATGCTAACCCCGCCCAAAGGCGAATGGCCGGCACGCAAAGTGCCGCCGTGGGCCGCGACAATGTTAAGGCAAATCGCCAGCCCTAAACCAGAGCCGCCGCTGGCACGATTGCGCGACCCCTCAGTACGATAAAAACGCTCAACCAACCGCTCCAGCTGTTCATCGGTGACGCCGGGGGCGCTATCGGCAAAATCGAGAACCAGCATATCCCCGCTCTGGCTGGCGCTAATCTGCAGGCCGCCGCCGCTATCGGTATAGCGCAGGCTGTTTTCCAGCAGGTTATTAAACAGCTGCATCAGGCGATCCCGGTCGCCGAAAATCGTCGCGCTTTCCGGCAGCGAAACGCCGATCGACAGCCCGCGGCTGGCGAAGCGCTCGCGAAACGCGCCGGCGGCGACCTCCAGCAGATTGATGATATCCACCGAGGTTTTCTGGTAGGAGAGGGCGCCTTCATCGGACATCGACAGCTGGTGTAAGTCATCGACCAGTTTGGTGAGGGTGGCGACTTCCGCCTGCAGGGAGGCGATGGAGTCCGGGGTAAATTTGCGGATCCCATCCTGAATCGCCTCCAGCTCGCCGCGCAGCACCGCCAGCGGCGTGCGCAGCTCGTGGGAAATATCGGCCATCAGGTCCCGGCGCATCTGCTGGTTGCGTTCCAGAGTGCTGGCCAGCTGGTTAAAATCTTTGGCCAGACGCCCCAGCTCATCGCTGCTGGTGGCGGCGACGCGGGTGGAGAAATCGCCGGCCGCCAGACGGTGCGTCCCCTCAACCAGGCGTTTAACCGGCGCGAGCAGGCCGCGCGCCAGCGGGAAGGTGGCCAGCGCCGCCAGCAGCGTGGCGAGGGCGACAATCAGCCAGCTGGTACGTTTCTGCTGGCGGTCAAAGTTGATATCGGTGTTGCGCGTCAGGCGTTCAACCGGCGAGGCGATGACCGCGCCAACCTCAACGCCGTCGACCATAATACTGCGCCGGGTACCGTCCTTCGGCACGCGTTCGCGCGGGCCCACCAGTACGCGTCCTTTTTGATCGACCACCCAGAACATGGTGCGCCAGCCGTGCGGAGGCATATCGGGGCCGGGACCGCGGTCGCCACGATCGCCGCGTGGACCGTCGAGCGGCCGGTCCGGCGCGGCGTCCGGCGGCATCTCTTCCGGGCCGGGGCCACCGTGCGGCTCATCCATCGGACCGTGGCCCATACCGCGGCCCGGCGGCGAGCGGTCATCGTTGTCGCGTTCAAAGGTTTTCAGCAGCTGGAAAATAAAGCGGTCGTTGTTGCGCAGGAACGTCCAGCTGCCGTGCTGGGCATACTGCTCGCTCAGGGCATCGCCGAGCATGGTCAGGCGCTGTTCGTTGCCGCGCTTGATATAGTCAATAAAGCCGCGTTCAAAGCTGATACGCACCGCCCAGTGCATACTGATCAGCAGCACGATGCAGGTGGCGAGGATCGCGATAAACAGCTTGCCGGTAATGCCGGGACGCCAGAACTTCAAGACTCACTCCTTTTACGGCGACGAATCACGGTATTGGTCGTGGTGTCATCCGGTACGCGGGAAAAAAGCAGCGCCGGCAGCGCGATAATCACCGCCATGCTTAAGTAGGTATAGAGAAAGACCTGATGAGCGATCGCCGCATCGGCGCTGATATGCTGCTGGCCGTAGAGACCGAGCAGCATCCCGGCGATAGTGACGCCGATACTCATCGACAGCTGCATGACCATCGACAGCAAGCTGTTGCCGCTGCTGGCCAGATCGTCGGGCAGGTCTTTCAGGGTCAGCGTATTCATTGAAGAAAAGCGGCTGGAGTTAATCATCCCCTGCAGGAACAGCACCACCGGCAGCAGCCAGTACCAGCCGGCGAGCGCAACGGCCATAAACAGCAGGCTGACCAGCGCGAGGCCAATCGTCGAGGTCACCAGTACCCGGCGATAGCCGAAGCGGTTGACCACCTGGACCACAATGCGCTTCATCCCCATGCTGCCGAGCACCATCGGGATCATCATCAGCCCGGCGTGGAACGGCGTAAAGCCGAGGCCGATCTGTAAAAACACCGGCGTCATAAACGGCAGCATGCCGCTGCCGATACGCCCGGCGAAGCTGCCGCCAAGGCCGAGAGAAAAGGTGCGGTTGGTAAACAGCTTCAGGCTAAACAGCGCGTTGCGGTTGCCGCGCGCGTGCCACAGATAGCACAGCATTGACGCCGCGCCGATGGCCACCAGCGCCGTCAGCCACAGGGGGGAGAGCCCGAGCCCTTTTTTACCGTCGAGCGCCAGGGTCAGCGTCGCCATGCCGGCGGCCAGCAAAATAAAGCCGAAGATATCAAAGCGCCGGGTTTGCAGGGTGTAGTTGGGCATCAGGCACAGCGTGGCGATGGCGCCGACGATGCCGACCGGAATGTTGATCAGGAAGATCCAGTGCCAGGAGGCGTACTCCACCAGCATCCCGCCGAGCGCCGGGCCGAGCAGCGGACCCACCTGGCCGGGCAGGGTGACGAAGGTCATCGCCGCCATGTATTGACTGCGCGGGACGATTTTCATCACCGTCAGGCGGCCAACCGGCACCATCATCGCGCCGCCGACGCCCTGCAGCACGCGGGCGAGTATCAGCTGATCGAGCGTGGCGGCCTGCGCGCAGAACAGGGAGCCGGCGGTAAACAGCACGATGGCGCTAAAAAAGATATTCCGCACCCCGACCCGATCCGCCAGCCAGCCGCTGGCGGGCAGCATCACCGCCACCGTCAGCACATAGGAGACAATAACCATATGCATATGCAGCGGGCTCTCCCCGAGGCTCTGCGCCATGGAGGGGAGGGCGGTGTTAACGATAGTGGTATCCAGCGCCTGCATAAAAAAGCCGAAGGCCACTATCCACAGCTGCCAGCGCACGCTGGAGGGAAGATCTGTCATGTTATTCGCTTACCGGTTGAGGGACTTTTCGCGAAAAACGCAGCCGCAGACGGTCGAAGAACAGATAGACCACCGGCGTGGTGTACAGGGTCAACAGCTGACTCATCACCAGGCCGCCGACAATGGTAATCCCCAGCGGCTGGCGCAGCTCGGAGCCATCGCCGCCGGAGATAACCAGCGGCAGCGCGCCGAACAGCGCCGCCAGGGTGGTCATCATTATCGGCCGGAAGCGCAGCAGACAGGCCTGGAAGATCGCCTCTTCCGGCGGCAGGTTGCCGTTGCGCTGCGCCTCAAGGGCGAAATCGACCATCATGATAGCGTTTTTCTTCACGATGCCAATTAATAGCATAATCCCGATAAGCGCGATTAGGCTGAACGGGGCATCGAAAAGCTCCAGCGCCAGCAGCGCGCCGACGCCCGCGGACGGAATGGTCGACAGAATGGTCAGCGGATGAACGTAGCTCTCATAGAGGATCCCCAGCACGATATAGACCGTGGCAATGGCTGCCAGAATCAGGATCACCTGCGAGTTCATGGTCTCCTGGAACACCTGCGCGGTCCCGGCGAACGACCCGCGGACGCTGGACGGTACGCCAATCTGGGTCATCGCCCGGTTGATGGCGTCGCTGGCTTCCGACAGAGACTTGCCGGTAGGCAGGTTAAAGGAGATGGTCGACGCCGCCGACAGCCCCTGGTGGTTCACCGACAGCGGCGCGTTAGCCGGCTGCCATTTGGCGAAATAGGAGAGCGGAATCGGCTTGTCTTCGCTGTTGATCACAAACATCTTATCGAGGGCGCTGACGTCCTGGGTGTAGACCGGGTCGACCTGCATCACCACTTTATACTGGTTCAGCGGCTGGTAGATGGTTGAGATCTGCCGCTGACCGAAGGCGTTGTTCAGCAGATTGTTGGCGTCCTGCACGCTGATGCCGAGCCGCGACATGGTATCGCGATCGTAGATCAGATCCATCTCCGCGCCGTTATTCTGGCTGTCGGAGTTGACGTCCGCCAGCTCCGGCAGCGCCGCCAGCGTTTTGCGGATTTTCGGCTCCCATTCCCGCAGCGCCGCAAGGTCGTCCGACAGCAGCGTATACTGGTAGCTGGCGTTGGCCTGACGGCCGCCGACGCGGATATCCTGTACCGCCATCAGGAACAGGTTGGCCCCCGGCTCTTTGGCCAGCTTCTTCCGCAGCCGATCGATAATCTGCTGCGCCGTTTCATGGCGCTCATCGCGCGACTTGAGGGTGATAAACATCATTCCGCTGTTGACCCGCGAGCCGCCGGTAAAACCGGTGACGTTGTCCACCGCCGGATCTTCACGAATGATCTTCATAAAGTCCTCCAGCTTGCCGCGCATCGCCTGGAACGAGATGCTCTGGTCCGCCTGGATACCGCCCATCAGCACCCCGGTGTCCTGCTCCGGGAAGAAGGTTTTGGGAATTGAGATATAGAGCCAGACGCTCAGCGCGATGGTGCCAAGCAGCATCAGTCCGGTTAAGCGGCTGTGCTTCAGCACCCACTTCAGCGATTTGCCGTATCCGCCCTGAATCGCCACCAGCAGGCGGCCAACCCCGCGCTTGCGCGTCGGCTCGTGGGGCTTGCCGCTTTTCAGCAGCCAGCCGCACATCATCGGCGTCAGGGTCAGAGAGACCGCCAGCGAAATGCCAATCGCCACCGACAGGGTAACGGCGAATTCGCGCAGCAGCCTTCCCGGCAGGCCGCCCATCAGCAGCAGCGGCAGGAACACTGCCACCAGCGACAGGCTCATCGACAGGACGGTAAAACCGACTTCCCGGCTCCCCTGCAGCGCCGCCTGCAGCGGCTTCATGCCGGCTTCCAGATGGCGGGAAATATTTTCCAGCACCACGATGGCGTCATCGACCACGAAACCGGTAGCGATGGTCAGCGCCATCAGCGACAGGTTGTTAAGGCTAAAGCCGCACAGGTACATGGCGGCAAAGGTGCCGATCAGCGAAACCGGAACCGCCACCGCCGGGATCAGCGTCGCGCGCCCCGAGCGGAGGAAGAGGAAGACCACGAGGATCACCAGCGCCACCGAGATGACCAGCGTTTGCTCCACTTCCTCCAGCGAGGCGCGGATGGTCGGCGAGCGGTCCTGGGCGATTTGCAGATCGACAGAGGCCGGGATGGTGCGCTGCAGCTCCGGCAGGCGGGCGCGAATGCTGTCCACCGTCTCGATGATATTGGCTTCCGGCAGCTTGCGGATCATCAGCAAAATCGCCGGTTTGGCGTTAGTCATCCCGGCGTTGCGCACGTCCTGCACCGAATCGGTGACGTTGGCGACGTCGCCGAGGCGCACCGCCGCGCCGTTGTTATAGTGCACGATCAGCGGCTGGTATTCGGCGGCGGTCTTCAGCTCGTCGTTGGTCGCCACCTGCCAGCGGTGGGTGGCATCTTCCAGCGCCCCCTGCGGTTTACGTACGTTGGCGTTGCTGATGGCGGTGCGCACCGCGTCCAGCGATACGCCCTGGTTAAACAGCGCCTGCGGGTTGAGGTCGACGCGCACCGCGGGCAGCGAACTGCCGCCGACGTCCACGTCGCCGACGCCGTCAATCTGGGCAATGGTCTGCGCCAGCTGGGTAGAGGCGAAGTCGTACAGTTCACCCTGGGACCAGGTATCCGAGGTGAGGGTGAGGATCATGATCGGCGCGTCTGACGGGTTGGCTTTGCGGTAGGTCGGACGGCTCGGCATGCCGCTCGGCAGCAGACTTTGCGCGGCGTTAATCGCCGCCTGCACGTCGCGGGCCGCGCCGTTGATATCGCGGTCAAAGTTGAACTCAAGAATGATGCGCGTACTGCCGAGCGAGCTGGAGGAGGTCATCTCATTGACCCCGGCAATCCGCCCCAAAGAGCGCTCCAGCGGCGTCGCCACCGAAGAGGCCATGGTCTCCGGCGACGCGCCGGGCAGCGAGGCGCTGATCATGATGACCGGGAAATCCACCTGCGGCAGCGGCGCCACCGGCAGCAGGCGGAAACCGAGGATGCCGCACAGGGTAATGGCGAGCGAAATCAGAATCGTCGCCACCGGACGGTAAATGAAGAGGGCGAAAAACTTCACCTACGCCTCCTCCTCACGCCGCGGGAATCGGCTCTTCATATACAGCGACAGCCGGTCGAACAGCAGGTAGATAACCGGAGTCGTGAACAGCGTCAGCACCTGGCTGAGCATCAGACCGCCGACCATGCCAATCCCCAGCGGACGCCGCAGCTCCGCGCCGACGCCGGTACTGAGCATCAGCGGCAGTGCGCCCAGCAGGGCGGCGAGGGTGGTCATCAGGATCGGGCGGAAGCGCAGCAGGCAGGCCTGGTAGATCGCCTCGCGCGGCGGCATGCCCTGCTCGCGTTCGGCGGCCAGCGCGAAGTCGATCATCATGATGGCGTTTTTCTTGACGATGCCGATCAGCAGAATGATGCCGATAATCGCGATAACGTCCAGTTCGCTCCCCGCCAGCCATAGCGCCAGCAGCGCACCGACGCCCGCCGTCGGCAGGGTGGAGAGAATCGTTATCGGATGAATAAAGCTTTCATACAGCACCCCGAGGACGATATACATCGCCACCACCGCGGCAACCACCAGCCAAACGGTGCTGCCGAGCGCCGACTGGAAGGCCAGAGAGCTGCCCTGGAACTGGGTACGGATATCGCTCGGGAACGCCAGCGCCTGTTCGGCGCCAAGAATCGCTTCGACCGCATCGCCCAGCGAATAGTTGTCCGGCACGTTAAACGAGATGGTGGTAACCGGGAACTGATCGAGATGGTTTATGGATAGCGGGGCAAAGCGCTCCTCGACGCTGGCGATGGATTTCAGCGGCACAATCCCGCCGTCGCTGCTGGTCAGGCGAATATTATCCAGCGCCGCCAGCCCCGGCGTGGCCTGGGTATCATGCTCCAGCACCACGCGGTACTGATTCGCCTGGGTATAAATGGTGGAGATTAAGCGCTGACCGAAGGCGTTATACAGCGCGTTATCGACGTCCGCCATGCTGATGCCGAGACGGCTGGCGCTATCGCGATCAACGTTGATATACGCCGCCAGGCCCTTATCCTGCCAGTCGCTGCTGACGTCGGAGAGCTGCGGCAGCGCCTGCAGCCGGGCCAGCAGCTGCGGGACCCAGTTGCTGAGCGCGTCCAGCGAGTTGGCCTGCAGGGTGAACTGGTACTGGGTGCGGCTGACGGTGGTGTCAATGGTCAGATCCTGCGTCGGCTGGAGGTAAAGCTCAATGCCGGGAATGCCGCTCACCGCGTTCTGCAGGCGGCCGATCACCGTCTGCACGCGATCGTCGCGCTCGTCCAGCGGCTTAAGGTTGATTTGCAGGCGGGCGCTGTTGAGCGCCGGGTTGGTACCGTCGACGCCGACGTAGGAGGTAAGGCTTTCCACCGCCGGATCGTTAAGTATCGCCGCCGACACCTGCTGCTGGCGCTCGGCCATATTGGCGAACGACGCCGACTGCGGCGCCTGCAGCGTCCCCTGGATAATGCCGTTGTCCTGAATCGGGAAGAAGCCCTTCGGAATAAACACCCACAGCATAATCGACAGCACCAGCGTACCGAGGGCCACGCTCAGGGTCAGCCACGGATGATTCAGCACCCGGCTCAGCCAGCGGCCATAGACGGCGATCACCCGCTCAAAGAAACGCTCGCTGGCGCGCGAGAAGCGGTTCTGCTTGCGCAGCGACTCGTGGCTCAGCATGCGGGCGCACATCATCGGCGTCAGGGTCAGCGACACCACCGCGGAAATCAGGATCGCCACCGCCAGGGTAATGGCGAACTCGCGGAACAGACGGCCCACGATATCGCCCATAAACAGCAGCGGGATCAGCACCGCAATCAGCGAGAAGGTCAGCGAGATAATGGTAAAGCCAATCTCTCCGGCCCCTTTCAGGGCGGCGGCCAGCGGCTTTTCGCCTTTCTCGATATAGCGCGAGATGTTTTCAATCACCACGATGGCGTCATCGACCACAAAGCCGGTGGCGATGGTCAGGGCCATCAGCGTCAGGTTGTTAATTGAAAAATCGAGAAATACCATCACCGCAAAGGTGCCGACCAGCGATAGCGGTACGGCGATGCCGGGAATAATCGTCGCCGGGACGTTGCGCAGAAAGACGTAGATAATCATCACCACCAGGGCGATGGCCAGCATCAGCTCGAACTGGGTGTCGCTAACCGAGGCGCGGATATTGGTGGTGCGGTCGGAAAGCACCTGAACTTTAACCGATTTCGGCAGGCTTTCGGTGAGCTGCGGCAGCATCTGGCGGATGCTGTCGGCGGTCGAGATAATGTTGGCCCCCGGCTGGCGCTGGACGTTCATGACGATCGCCCGCTGATTGTTCGCCCATGCCCCAAGCCAGCTGTTTTCCGCGCCCTGTTCCACGGTGGCGACGTCGCCGAGGCGAATCGGCGCGCCGTTCTGATAAGCGATAATCAGCCGGCGGTAATCTTCCGCCGACTGCATCTGATCGTTGGCGGAGAGGGTCACCGCCCGCGACGGGCCGTCAAGGCTCCCCTTCGCCGAGTTGACGTTGGCGCTGGTTATCGCGGTGCGCACCGTTTCGCTGGTCAGCCCGAGGGCGGCGATGGCCTGGGCGTTGAGCTTGACGCGTACCGCCGGGCGCTGGCCGCCCGCGAGGGTGACCAGCCCGACGCCGGAAACCTGGGAGATTTTCTGCGCCACGCGGGTCTCCACCATATCCTCGACCTGGGTCATCGGCACGGCGGAAGAGGTGACCGCAAGGGTCATAATCGGCGGATCGGCGGGGTTAACTTTGCTGTAGACCGGAGGGTTAGGCAGGTCAGAAGGCAGCAGGTTGGTGGCGGCGTTGATGGCTGCCTGTACTTCCTGTTCCGCGACGTCCAGCGGCAGCGTGAGCTGGAACTGGAGCGTGACCACCGACGCGCCGCCGGAGCTCTGGGAAGACATCTGCTTGAGGCCGGACATCTGGCCAAACTGGCGCTCCAGCGGGGCGGTCACCGACGAGGTCATCACGTCCGGGCTGGCGCCGGGATAGAGGGTTACCACCTGAATCGTCGGGTAGTCCACTTCCGGCAGCGCCGAAACCGGCAGGAAACGATAGCCGATAATCCCGGCCAGCATAATGGCCACCATTAACAGCGTCGTGGCGACCGGGCGCATGATAAACAGACGGGAAGGGCCACCCGTGCTGCTCGGCGGTAACACTTGCATCAGGAGCGCGCTCCTTTTTTACCGTACTCGCGGCTGGTGGCTTTTTCCGGCTCGGCGGCGGTTGCCGCATCGTGGGCTTCGACGACCTCAACTTTTGCGCCTTCGGTCAGACGGTCGATACCGTCGGTTACGACGCGATCGCCGGCGGAAAGCCCGGCGTTGATCACCACTTTCAGGCTGTCCTGAATACCCGGCGTGACGGTGTGCTTGCTGACCTTGTTCTCATCGTTCAGTACCCAGACGAAATGGCCTTCGTTACCCATTTGCAGCGCGGCGGTTGGGATCACCACCGCGTTCTGCTCGGTATCGACCAGCATACGGGCGTTGACGAACTGATTCGGGAACAGGGCATCGTCCAGGTTAGTAAAGCGCGCTTTCAGCTTGATGGTGCCGGTGGTGGCGTCAATCTGGTTATCGAGGCTCAGCAGTGAGCCTTCGCTGATTTTCTGTTTATTGGTGCGGTCCCAGGCTTCGACAGCCAGCTTTTTCCCCGCCTTTTGCGCCTGTACCACCGTGGCGATTTGGTTTTCCGGCAGCGTAAAGACCACGTCGATCGGGTGGGTTTGCGTCAGCACCACAATCCCGGTGGTGTCGCCGCTGGCGATCTGGTTGCCGATATCCACCTGTTTTAAGCCGACCCGGCCGTCGATTGGCGCGGTGATGCGGCTCCAGTCCAGCTGCAGCTGGGCGCTGGCGACTGCGGCTTCGTCCGCTTTGATCGTACCCTGGGTTTCGCTGACCAGCGACTGCTGGGTGTCCAGCTCCTGCCGGGAAACCAGATTGGTTTTGACCAGCTGCTGGTAGCGCGCCAGATCGCGACGGGCGTTGGCCAGGGTGGCCCGATCTTTCGCCAGCTGGCCTTCGGCCTGGGCGAGGGCGACTTTAAACTGGCTGGGGTCGATTTCCGCGAGCAGATCGCCCGCTTTGACCTGCTGGCCTTCGGTAAAGTGGATGGCCAGCAGCTGGCCGTCGACGCGGCTGCGGACGGTGACGGTATTCGCCGCCGTCACGGTGCCGAGGCCGGAAAGGTAGCGGGGTACCGCTTCGCTGGTGGCGGTGGCCGCCTGTACCGGCGCGAGGGCGGCGCCAAAACGACCGGGGCGTCCGCCTCCGGGCTCCTGCTGACGCGCGCCTGATGCCGTCGGCGCGCCGCTGTTTGCCGCTTCGCGACCCTGCCAGAACCAGTACGCGGTGCCCGCGACGATCGCGACCACCAGCACCGCAGCCCAACGGCTTTTATTGCTACCTTTCATTAATTTGCTATCTCATCCTGAAACGTTTCACGGAATGATACTAGTTTAGCCAGCGAACGCTGCTTAAAAATGGAGGAATTATGAAAAGACTGTCCAGATATGTCTGTAAAAAACGCTTTTCGCAGAGCCGGTTACGGTGAATAGTTAGGCGTAAAATTCGCTTAATGATTTTGCTTAGCCGGGCGATGAATCCGGTTAGTTATTGCCCGTCATCCGCTGTTTCTTAAGGGTCACAGCGGAATACGTCGAATCTGAACTGATATACAGCGTGAATAAGCGGCCCCGGAAAGTGATTCAGCCTGATTGGCGGCGGCATCTGTTTGATAATCAAATTCACTCACGATTTTGCCTTAAGCAATGCGACCACTACCAGAGGGTTCTTTATGCATTTTACCCAAGCTATCGCCCGTCTTCCGGCCGCCACCTGCGGCGCAGGACAAACTACCGCCCGGCTGGGCGCGCCGGATATCGCCACCACCACCCGCCAGTTTCTCGCCTATGTAGAAACCCTGCTGCAGCTTGGCCTGAAGGTCACCGTACTGCCCGCGGCGGCGGATTATCCTGATGCGCACTTTGTTGAAGATACCGCGGTGGTGATGCCGGAACTGGCGGTGATCACCCATCCGGGCGCGCCGAGCCGTCAGGGCGAGGTCGATACCATTGCGCCGGTGCTGGCGGGGTTCCGTCCGCTGGCGCGGATGAGCGAGCGCGGGCATATGGACGGCGGCGACGTGCTGTTAGTGGATAAGCAGTTTTTTATCGGCCTGACGGCGCGCACCGATGAGCAGGGGATCCGCGAGTTTGCCGCCGCCGTTGAGCCGCACGGCTATCAGGTCGCGGCGATTGAAGTGAGCGCCGGTCTGCATCTGAAATCGATCGTCAACTATGTGGGCCGCAATACGCTGCTGCTGACGGAAGGCTACGTTAACCATCCGGCGTTTAGCGGCTTCAACAGCATCGTGATCCCGGAAGAGGAGGCCTACGCCGGAAATACGCTGTGGATCAACGATACCTTAATTACGCCGCAGGGCTACCCCTATACCCTGGGCGAAATCAGCAAGCTGGGAATGCCTATCGTGCAGCTCGACACCAGCGAATTTAAGAAAATGGATGGCGGCCTGACCTGCCTCTCACTGCGTTTTTAATCACCGCGCCAACACCGGGGAGATCGAAATGAAAATACGCCTTGCCGCACTACTGGCCTGCATGGCGCTCAGCGCGCCGCTGGCCGCCCAGCAGTTTGACACCATCAGCTTTGGCGTCGATGGCGGCTATCCGCCGTTTGACGTGCTGGCGCCCAGCGGTGAAATTACCGGCTTTGATATTGATATCGCCAATGCGCTGTGCACCCAGCTAAAAGCCAAATGCGTTTTCGTGAAGCAGCCGTTCGAAAGCATGATTGCCGCCCTCAACGCGCATAAGTTCGATGCCATTATCGCTTCGCTCAATATTACCGATGAGCGTAAAAAGGAAGTGGATTTCACCGACCGCTACTACCGCAGCGCGGCGCAGCTGGTGGCGCGCAAAGGCAGCCCGCTGCTGCCTGAAGTCGCCAGCCTGAAAGGCAAAACCGTCGGCGTCCAGACCGGCTCCACCCATGAAGCGTTTGCGAAGGCCAACTGGGCCAATCATGGCGTGAAAATTGTCGGTTACGCTAACCAGGATAACGTCTACCTCGACCTGCTCTCCGGGCGAATCGACGCCGCGTTGCAGGATAATATCCAGGCGGCGACCGGCTTTATTGATACCCCGCGCGGGCAGAAATTCGCCTTTGCCGGTCCGGTTATCCAGGACGGCGGCATCTCCTCCGACGTGGGGATTGCGGTGAATAAAGACAACCCGGCGCTGCGCGATGCGCTGAACGGCGCCATTAAGGCAATCCGCGCCGACGGCACCTACGACGCGATCCAGAAAAAATACTTTAGCTTTGATATTTATGGCAAATAAGTCGTGAAGATGCGGGCGCGGGCGATGGCCTGCGCCCCTTTACGACCTCCGCGGAAGGCTGAATATGGTCGCAGACTATTTACCCCTGTTGTTACGCGGCGCGGCGCTTTCGCTGTGCGTGATGCTCTCTTCATTACTGGTCGCTCTGCTGCTGGGGCTGATTAACTCGCTGGTTAAGCTCTTTGGCCCGCCGTGGCTGCGCCTGTTTTCCACCGCCTACACCACGCTGGTACGCGGTATCCCGGAGCTGGTGATTATGCTGCTGCTGTTTTTCGGCGGCGAGATGCTGGTGAACCTGCTGCTGGGTCTGGTGGGGCTCGGGCCGGTGCGCTTCAATACCTTTATCTCCGGCGTGCTGGCGATCGGCTTTGTTTTCGGCGCCTATTACACCGAGACCTTTCGCGGCGCCTTTCTGACCGTCGATCGCGGGCAAACCGAAGCCGCGCAGGCCTACGGGATGCGGCCGTGGACGGTGTTCCGCCGGGTGATGCTACCGCAGATGCTGAGCTTCGCGATCCCGGGCATCAACAACAACTGGCTGGGGCTGATGAAAGCATCGGCGCTGGTGTCGATCCTGGGCCTTGAGGATATGGTATGGCTGGCCGAACAGGCCGGGCGCGCCACGCAAAAGCCGTTCCTCTTCTATTTTCTGGTCTCGCTGATTTACATGGTGATTACCGCGCTCTCCAGCTGGCTTTTCAGCCGCCTGGCGAAGCGTTACGCGCTGCGCTCTTCCACGGCGGGGACGGCCTTATGAATCTGCAAACCTTTCTCGATGCGATCCCGAGCTTTTTGTGGAGCGACGGCAACGGCGCCGCCAGCGGGCTGGCGGTCACGGCGGAGCTGTTTTTGCTCTCCATCGTTCCCGGGATGGCGCTGGCGATAGCGATGGCGGTGGGGCAGGTGTATGGACCGCGCGCGCTGGCGCTGCCCATCCGTGGTTTTACGTATTTTTTCCGCAGCACGCCGCTCTATCTCCAGCTGATGCTGATTTACTACGGCCTGTCGCAGTTCGATATCGTGCAGACGGGCTGGATGAACGACCAGCCGTTCTGGCTGTTGTTCCGCGATGCGACCTTCTGCGCCACGCTGGCGCTGGTCCTCAACACTGCCGCGTACGTCGCGGAGCTGCTGGCGGGGATGATGGTGACCTTTCCGCGCCAGGAGTGGGTCGCCGGGGAGGCCTACGGGATGGGGAAATGGCAGATTATTCGTCGTCTGGTGCTGCCTGCGACGCTCAGACGCGGGATCCCGGCGCTGAATAATGAAATGGTCTTTTTACTGCACGCCACGTCGCTGGCCAGCACCGTCACCCTGCTGGATATTACCGGCGTGGCCCGCGCGTTCTACGCCATGACCTATTCGCCGTTTATTCCGTTTCTGATGGCCGCGGCGCTGTATCTGCTCTGCACCTTTATGCTGATTTTCGCCTTTTCCCGCGCCGAGCGGCGCTGGCTGGCGTTTATCCGGCGCGGCTAGTCAGGAGCGCTTAATGGCCTGCAGTTCGGTCAGGGTGACGATTTTATCGACGTGAAACTTTTTACTGGTCAGCCAGCTATCCGCCAGCTGGCAGTAGTGCGCCATGCTGCGGCAGCCGATGCGTACCAGAAAGTCGAAGCTGCCGCTGACCAGCCAGCAGTCCAGCACTTCGGGCGTCTGGCGCATCTCCTGTTCAAACACCGGCTGCGAGCGCCCGTGGTCGGCCAGCGCGATTTGCGCCTGTACCACAAACGCGTGCTCCGGCTCGGGCAGTTCTACAATGGCGCTGTAGCCGCGAATAATGCCGTCGCGCTCGAGGCCGCGCACCCGCTCCAGGCACGGACGGGCGGTGAGGTTTACCTGCTCCGAGAGCTTCTGATAAGAAATGCGGCCATCCCGGCGCAGAATTTCAAGGATCTTATGATCGATACGGTCAAGCCGGGCTTTCTTTTCCACAACCAGGACGTCCAATGAAAATTAAACACTATACATTACCTGAACATGCACTCGGTGGGCAGCGGCAATTAAGCCATTTTCATTTCGGCGCGCCCGGCACGGGAGAGAAGGTCTATCTGCAGGCGGGGCTGCACGCCGATGAAATTCCGGGCATGCTGGTTCTGCACTATCTTAAAAGATTACTTAGCCAGGCGGAACGGCGCGGCGAACTGCGCGGCGAAATCATTCTTGTGCCGGTAGCCAACCCGCCGGGGCTGGCCCAGGTGCTGCTCAGCGGCGGTATTGGCCGTTTCGATCTGGCGAGCGGGCGCAATTTTAACCGCGATTTTCCCGATCTGGCGGCGCTGGCGCAGGCCGGTTTACCGGCGGATTTGCCCGGTACGCGCCCCGAGTATCTGCAGCGGGTGCGCGCGGCGATGCGGGAGGCGCTGGCGGCGCTTCCCGCCGTGAGCGAGGCGCAGGCCCTGCGCCACCATCTGCTGAGCCTCGCCTGCGATGCCGATCTGGTGCTCGATCTGCACTGCGATGACCAGGCGATTTTGCACCTTTACGCCGACCCGGCCTGGCAACGCGAGGCGAAAGTTCTGGCGGCTTTCCTCGGTATTGGCGCCGTGCTGCTGTCGCAGGAGAGCGGGGGCAACTCGTTTGATGAAGCCTGCGGCCTGCCGTGGCAGCGTCTTTGCGCGAGGAATCCGTCGTGGCGCCAGCAGCAGCCCGGCTGCATGGCGGTGACCGTCGAGCTGCGCGGCCAGCAGGAGGTGAATCACGCCACCGCCTGCGACGACGCCGAACGTATTTACCGTTACCTGCAGTACCGCGGCGTGCTGGCGGGCGCCAGGCCCGAGGTTCCGCAGCAGGAAACGGTGATGCTGCCGTTTGCCGCCGGGGAGATTGTCACCGCGCCGGCGACCGGCATCCTGGTGCTGCTAAAACATCCCGGCGAGTGGGTCAGCGCCGACGATGTCGTCGCGGAAATCATCGATCCGCTGACCGATATGGTCAAAGCGGTGCGGCCGACATCGGGCGGCCTGATTTATGCCAGCCGTCGGGCGCCGTTTGTCACTTTAGGGGCTGAAGTGATGAAAATCGCCGGCGAGCGGCCCTTCAGCGGCGGAGGCGGCCTGGCGCTGTAAGCAGCTTTTATGGTATCGCTCGGCCTAAAAAGTCGTTCACCGTCTTCATGCACAGCTCGCGCTCTTCGACGTGCGGCATATGGCTCGAGGCTTCAAAAATGACCCACTCGGCGCCGGAGATATGGTCCATAAAGGGCTGTACCACTTCCGGCGTGGCTTCATCGTAGCGCCCGGAAAGCAGCAGAACCGGAACCGTAATGCGCGCGAGGCGGTCGATAATCGTCCACGCTTTCATGCTGCCGATAACGTGGAATTCGGTGGGGCCATTCATGGCGTGATAAACCGTCGGGTCGGCATCCATGGCGTCGAAGGTGCGCCGCACTTCCGCCGGCCAGGGATCGAGCCGACAGACGTGGCGTTGATAAAATACAGCGCTTGCCGCCTTATATTCCGCGCTGTCCAGCGTTCCTGCCGCCTCATGGGCCAGCAGCGTCTGCTGGACGTCGGCGGGCAGCTGCGCCCGCAGCTTTGCCGCCCCCTGCAGCCACAGCGCCATCGATGCCGGGGAGTTGGCGATAATCAGCGCCTTTAACCCCTTTGGCTGCGTCACGGCGTGCTCCGCGCCGAGCATACCTCCCCAAGATTGGCCGAGCAGGGCGTAATTATCGGCAATATTGAGATGCAGCAGCAGGTTAGCCAGTTCGTCAAGAAACAGCGCCGGTTGCCAGAAGTCGGCGGGCTGCTGCGGTAAATGGGTTGAACGCCCGTTGCCTAACTGATCGTAGTGGATCACCGCTCGCCCGCTGAGGGCGATATCGCGGAACGCATCGACGTAATCATGCGTGCACCCCGGCCCGCCGTGGGCGACGACCAGCGGCGTGAGTCCGCTATCGATATCGCCGCAAACGCGAAACCAGGTTTGATAGTGCCGAAACGGGGCGTAACCTTCGCGGATGGTATACATGAATCATCTTTACCCTGCTAAGTGGACCGGCTTTCAGGGTAAAGGCTGGCAACCGCGGCTGAACACTAGCAAAAATGCTAGTTCTTAGCTGTCGAGCAGACGGTAGTGCAGGGCGCGGACCACCGCCTGCACGCGGTTGCTGGCGCCCAGCTTTTTGGCCGCGGTATTGAGATGCAGCGTCACCGTCGCCACCGAGCGATGCAGCTTGCGGGCGATCTCTTTGGCGGTAAGCCCCTCGGCGGACCACGCCAGGCATTCGCGCTCGCGGTTGCTCAGCTTGACGTGACGGCAGGTGAGCATAGTGCTGTCGAACAGCGGGAAGGCGGACTCCTGAAACTGCCAGGCAAGCAGCATCAGCTGCGCCAGGGTGGCGCTGATTTCCCGCTCCTGACGCTGGCCGGTATGGATGCCGGTGAGGGTCACGAACCCTCCGTTGGGGAGATGCAGGGGAACCGTCGCGCCGCAGGGCATATTGTGTTCGCGCATATAGTCGGTGACCGCGGTGGGATGATTGTCCAGCCTCCCGCGCAGCATGCTGCTGTCCGGCCGTTGATAGGACCAGACAAAAGGCGCGCAGCTCTCGAGCGCGCAGTGCTGTACCGGATCCACCTGGTAATATCCGCGCTCGCACCATAGCTGGCGCATATCTTCCGGCACGTTGAACGTTTTCAGCAGCGAGGGCGTAATCAGTTCTCCTTCCAGAGAACGCGGAACCGGCGTGTAATCGTAAATCACCGCCTCAAATCCCAACCTCCGGGTGTGCTGAAAAAGCCCGCTGAATGCGTCATCCAGGCTGGCCGCCCGCGCGCTGCCGGGGTGGTCAAACTCCAGTCGCATATAACCCCCTTCACCTAAAACGAGACCTGCGACGGGCACGATTTGTGCAAATCCGTCAGTAGCTGGCCCAAAGATATGCAATTCCGGTGCCGTTCCGGCGCGGCGCAAAACTAGTATTTTTGCTAACTGTTCAGCGTCCGGGGTTGCCGTTAGCGTTAAGACAGACCCCAACCCTCTTACCATCGACGATGAGGAATAGACCATGTGGAGCGAAATAGCGCCCGACCGGTGCCATAACATTGCGGTGGAAGGCTATAACGTCGTGGCCTATCAGTTTGGCGACGGCGATGAAACCATTCTCTGCCTCAACGGCGGACCGGGGCTGCCCTGCGACTATCTGCGCGAAGCCCACGCCTGCCTGAAACAGCACGGCTATCGGGTGATCGCCTTTGACCAGTTGGGGACCGGAAAGTCCGACCGGCCGGATGACGCCAGCCTGTGGACGATGGCGCGCTATGTGCGTGAAGTGGAGACCGTCCGCCGGACTTTGGGCCTTGGTCAGGTGCATCTGCTTGGTCACTCGTGGGGCGGATGGCTGGCGATTGAAGTGGCATTGCACCATCCTGGCGCAATTCGCTCGCTGATTCTGGAAAACACCGTCGCCGATATGCCGCATCTGGTGCAGGAGCTGAACCGTCTGCGCGGGGCGCTGGGGCCAGAAACCGTCGCGATGATGCAGCGCTACGAAGCGCTCGGCTGGCTAGACCATCCGGCCTATCAGGCGGCGATTACGCTGCTGAATTACCGTCACGTGTGCCGCCTTGACGTCTGGCCAGAGCCGGTTATCCGCTCGCTTGGGGACTGGAATATGGGCCCGTATATCACCATGCAGGGGCCGAACGAATTCCTCTATACCGGTAATTTAAAAAACTGGAACCGCAGCGCTGAGCTGGCGTCAATCCGTGTGCCCTGTTTGATCACCAGCGGCCAGCACGATGAACTGACGCCCGCCTGCGCCCTGAAAATGAAGCAGGGGCTGGCGAACGCTGAAATAGCCATTTTTGCCAACAGCAGCCACATGCCGTTTTACGAAGAGCCGCAGGCTTACTACCCGGTGCTGCTCGATTTTCTGGCGCGCCAGCGCGACGCGGGAGGCTGTTAATGCATCGTTACCGCTTTCTGCTTTTTCGCCCGCTACAGCTGCTGCCGGTTCTGCTGGGTATCAGCTTGATCACCTTCATGATGGTGCGCGCGATCCCCGGCGATCCGGCGCGTATTCTGCTGGGGGTGCGCAGCACGCCGGCGGCGCTGGCCCGCATTCGCGCGCAGTTTGCCCTTGATGAACCGCTGTGGGTTCAGTACGGCTATTTTCTGCGCAACCTGCTGCAGGGCGAGCTGGGGAAGTCGATTGTATACCGGGTGGATACCCTGAAGCTGATTGCCTCGCGGCTGGAACCGACGCTGTGGCTGGTGCTCGGCAGCGTTCTGCTGGCGGTAGCGTTGACGGTGCCGCTGGCGGCGATAGCCGCACGCCAGCGCGGGCGTCTCGCCGATCGGTTGATTCGTCTGTTTACGACCGCCGGGCTCGGATTCCCGGCATTCTGGCTCGGCATCATGCTGATTCTGCTGTTCAGTATCGTGCTTGGCTGGTTTCCGGTCTCCGGCTACGGCAGCGATTTTTTAGACCAGCTGCACCATATGGTTCTGCCGTGCCTGACCGTGGCGCTGGCGCTGTCGGCGGTATTGATTCGCAACCTGCGCGCCAGCCTGCTGATGGAGATGAATAGCGACTATGTGGTGGCGGCCCGGGCGCGCGGGCAGCAGGAAAGACGTATCTTCTGGCGGCACGTGCTGCCGAACTCGCTGGTGCCGACCATCAATCTGCTGGCGGTGAATATTGGCTGGCTTATAGGCAGTACGGTGGTGATTGAAAGCGTGTTTGCTATCCCCGGCCTCGGACAGCTGCTGGTTAAGGCGATTTTTAGCCGCGACTATATGGTGGTGCAGGGCGTGGTAATGGTCTTTGCCCTTGCCACCGTGGCGGTCAGCCTGCTGGCGGATATTCTGACCGTGGCCCTCGACCCAAGGATAAAACTATGAAGGCGATAGCGACCTTTTCCCGCCTGCGTCAGCGGGCGATCCCGCGTCAGCAGGCGCTCTTCGCCGGGCTGGCGATAGTCGGACTATGGCTACTGGTCGCCTGTCTGGCGCCGTGGATAGCGCCGTTCGATCCGATTGCCCAGGACGCCTCTTCCAGTCTGCTGCCGCCGGGCGGCGCGCATCTCTTCGGTACCGACAACTTTGGCCGCGACGTTTTTTCCCGCGTGCTGTGGGGGGCGCGGGTCGATCTGCAAATCTGCCTGCTGGGGGTCCTGTTCCCCTTTATGCTCGGCACCACCCTGGGGGCGCTGGCGGGCTATATCGGCGGCGTGGCCGATGCGCTGGTGATGCGGGTTATTGATATCGTGCTGGCCTTTCCGTTTCTGGTGCTGATGCTGGCGATTATCGCCATCCTCGGGCCGGGGCTGAGCAGCTTTTATATGGCGATGGCGATGGTGGGCTGGGTCTCCTACGCCCGGCTGGTACGCGCTCAGGTACTGACGCTGAAACAGCGCGATTTTATTCTGGCGGCCCGCAGTCTGGGCTACGGCCATCTGCGGATTTTGTTCCGCCATCTGCTGCCCAATGCGCTAACCGGAGCCATCATTTTTTCGATGTCCGACTGCGTTCTGGTGCTGCTGAACGGGGCCTCGGTGAGCTATCTCGGGCTCGGCGTGCAGCCTCCTACCGCCGAATGGGGGATTATGGTGGCCGAAGGGCAGAGCTTTATCACTACCGCATGGTGGATAACCACCTTTCCGGGGCTTGCCATCGTGCTGCTGGCGATGGGCTTCAGCCTGCTGGCCGATGGGCTGGGCGATAAGCTAGGGGAACGCGTATGAGCTTGCTGAAGGTAAATCAGCTGACGGTCATGCGCGGCGAGGATGTCGCGCTGGTGGATAACGTCTCGTTAACGCTTGAAGCCGGGGAGATGCTTGGGCTGGTTGGCGAAAGCGGGTCGGGAAAAACCGTGACCTGCCGGGCGCTGATGCGCCTGCTGCCGGGGGCCGGACTGCGGATTACCGGCGGTGAGGTTCTGCTGGACGGCCGGGATATCTTGTCCCTCAGCGAAGGGCAAATGTCGGCGGTGCGCGGCCGGGAAATCGGTATGATTTTCCAGAACCCGACCAGCCATCTCAATCCGGTGATGACCATTGGAGAACAGATTGCAGAAAGTCGCCGCCTTCACTTTGCGGCAAACCGCCGTCAGGCGCGGGAGGATGCGCTGGCCTTGCTGCGCCAGGTCGGTATCCCGGACCCGCAGAATCGGCTCAATAGCTATCCGCACGAATTTTCCGGCGGCATGCGCCAGCGGGCGATGATCGCCGTTGCCCTCGCGCCGGAACCCCGGCTGCTGATTGCCGACGAACCGACCACCGCGCTGGATGTCACCGTGCAGATGCAGATTCTGCGCCTGCTCAGCGATCTGCGCGCCGAGCTGGGGCTGGCGGTCATTATGATCACCCACGATCTCGGGGTGGTGGCGCAAACCTGCGACCGGATTGCGGTGATGTACGGCGGCAGGCTGTGTGAAGTGGGCGGCAAACGCGAAGTGCTTGGCGGGCCCCTGCATCCCTATACCCGCGGGCTCATTGATTGTCAGCCGGCCAGCGAAGGCGGGCAGGGGAGGTTGACGATCATCGACGGCCAGCCGCCCAGCGCCGACCACTTCCCATCAGGGTGTCGCTTTCACCCGCGCTGCCGCCGCGCCGATGAGGCGTGTCAGAGCCAGCCATTGCTGCGTTACGGGCAGGATTGCCATAGCCACGCGGTGGCCTGCCATCACATTTTGCCAGCACGGCAGGAGGGATAATGGTTAACGCTCGCTGGCCGCTGCTTGAGGCCGATAATCTTTGCGTCACCTTCCCGGTTTCCGGCGGCCTTTGGCGGCCGAAGCGGGTCGTACACGCGGTAAACCGGGTCACGATGCAGATCTTTCCTGGCGAGACGCTGGGCCTTGTCGGCGAATCCGGCAGCGGTAAGAGCACGCTTGGCCGAGCGCTGTTACAGCTTGAACGGGTTGCCGATGGCGAGGTGCGGTTCGCCGGACAGCGCATTACCCATGGCTTAACCAGCGATATTGCCCGTCTGCGCCAGCAAAGCGCGATGATTTTCCAGGATCCCTATGCCTCGTTGAATCCCAGGCAGACCGTAGGAGAAAGCATCTCCGAGGTGCTGCGCGTGCATCAGAAAGTCCCGCGCGGGCAGGAAGCGCTGCGGGTTGCGGAACTGCTCACCCTGGTCGGCCTGCGTCCGCAGCAGGCCAGCGCGAAACCGTCTCAGCTAAGCGGCGGCCAGTGCCAGCGCGTCGGTATTGCCAGAGCGCTGGCCATGGAGCCGGGGCTGATCGTGGCCGATGAGTGCGTCGCGGCGCTGGACGTCTCTATTCAGGGACAGATCGTCAACCTGCTGATGGATCTGCGGGAAAAGATGGGGCTGGCGATTCTGTTTATCGCCCACGATCTGGCGATTGTGCGGCGACTCTGCGATCGCGTTGCGGTGATGTATCTCGGGAGAATTGTGGAAGAGGGGCCGGCAGAAGCGGTCTTCACTCGACCGCTGCATCCCTATACCGCCGCGCTGGTCTCGGCGATCCCGGAAATCGACCCGGATAAACCGCTGCCGAAAAATTTGCTGGGGGGCGAGCCGCCCAGTCCCGTAGCCGTTCCACAAGGCTGTGCATTTCATCCGCGCTGCCCTTATGCGCAGGTGCAGTGCCGCACCGGCGCACCACCACCAACCCGGCAGATTGCCGATCGCGCTTATGCCTGCGTGCTCAACCTCGCGGGCGATGAGACCGTTTTTCCTTTAACTGGGGGATCTTTTGATGAAGCACAGGCAGATTAAGTTACTGGCGGCGAGCGTTTTTCTGGCGCTCAGCGTGGTGAGTGAAATAGCTCAGGCGGCCGGCGTATTGACCATTGGCCGCCGGGAGGACAGTACCACGTTTGACCCGATAAAATCGGCGCAAAATGCGGATAACTGGGTCTTTTCCAACGTCTTTGACCCGCTGGTGCGGGTGGATAAAAGCGGGACGAAGCTGGAGCCGGGCGTGGCCGAGAGCTGGACGATTTCCCCGGATGGCAAAGTCTATACCTTCAAAATTCGCGAAACCCGGTTCTCGGACGGTACGCCGCTGACCGCCAGCGATGCGGCGTTTAGCCTGATCCGTATCCGCGATGATGAAGGCTCGCTGTGGCGGGATTCCTATAGCATTATTGCCAAAGCGGAAGCCACGGACCCGCGCACGCTGGTGGTGACGCTGAAATCGCCTTCAGCGCCGTTCTTATCGCAGCTGGCGCTGCCGAACGCTTCGGTGATTTCCCAGCAGGCGATGAAGGCGGAAGGCGAAGAGGCGTTTGCCGAAAAGCCCGTGGGCTCCGGCGCGTTTAGCGTGAAAGAGTGGCTGCGCGGAGAAAAGATCGTACTGGTGAAGAACCCGAACTTCTGGCAGGCGAAAAACGTCAGCCTGGATGGCGTGGAGTGGTTAACCATTCCGGACGACAATACCCGCATGCTGAAAGTGCAGGCCGGCGAACTTGACGCTGCGCTGACCGTGCCTTTCTCGCGCATTGCATCGTTACAAAAGGATGCCAATCTGAAGGTGGAGCTGGATCCTTCTACTCGCGAGGACCATCTGCTGATCAATCATTCTCACGGCGCGCTGGGCAAGGTGGAAGTCCGTCAGGCGCTGGACTTCGCGATTGATAAAGACGCGATTGTGAAAACCGTGACCTTTGGCTACGGTCAGGTGGCCAATTCCTATATTCCCGCCGGAGCGCTTTACCACTATCAGGATAATCTTCGCCGGCCATACGATCCGCAAAAGGCCAAAGCGATGCTGAAAGCGGCGGGCGCTGCCGACCTGAAGCTGAACTATGTGGTCAATGCCGGGGATGAAGTCGATGAGCAAATTGCCATTTTGCTACAACAGCAGCTGGCAAAAGCCGGGGTGACGGTGAATTTGCAAAAAGTCGACCCGAGCCAGAGCTGGGATATGCTGGTGGCCGGGGAGTACGATATATCGGTGATGTACTGGACCAACGATATTCTCGACCCCGATCAGAAAACCACCTTCGTGCTGGGTCACGATGCCAATATGAACTATATGACCCGCTATCATAACGACCAGGTTAAAGCGCTGGTGGCCGCAGCGCGCGTTGAAATGGACAGTAAAAAGCGCGAGCAGATGTATATCGACCTGCAAAAAATGGCTAAGGCCGACGTGAACTGGGTCGATCTGTATTACAGCCCGTACCGCAACGTCAGCCGCAAAAATATCGACGGTTTTTATCAGAATCCGCTGGGACGTTTCTTCCTGGAGGATACCGTAAAACACTAATGCCTCTTTGCGCCGGTTGTCCTCTGACGCCGGCGCCTTTTTCATCTTACCGGCGGCGCGACACGGTTTGATGCATATCAACGAGCACATTAACTTTTACTATAAAAACTAAAAAAGAGTTGTAACCCCGCCTGCTTTTATTCAATTTATGTGGTGAATGTTTAATGTATTCCAATAAATAAAGCATATATACATTAAAAAACAACACGTTAAATAAATCAGGGGTTAATTTTTGTGGCAAGTGCAAACAAACTCACGCTGTTCATCGTCATCTTCATGCTGTTGGGGATCCTCTCCGGCGCGGCCATCCACGCTTACGCCGGGCAAACGACCATTACCGCATGGTCGGAAAACATTACGCTGCTTACCGACGTGTTTCTGCGCCTGATTAAGATGGTCATTGCGCCGTTAGTGTTCAGTACCCTGACGGTGGGTATTATGCGGCTGGGCGAAACGGCGACCATTGGGCGGGTCGGCGGTAAAGCCATGGTGTGGTTTATTACCTCGTCCATTCTCTCCATTCTGGTCGGGCTGGTGATTGTTACCCTCGAGCATCCCGGCGCCGGTTTGAACCTGGCGATCCCGAAAGAGTCCGTGGATACCGGGCTGGCGGTGAGCGGGATGAGCCTGAAAGGCTTTCTGACCCATACCATCCCCACCAGCATTACCGAGGCGATGTCCAACAACGAGATTCTGCAAATCGTGGTGTTCTCGATGTTCTTCGGTATTGCCGGGGCATCGCTGGGGGAGAAATTCAACGCCCCGCTGGTGGCGGCGCTGAACGTGGTTTCCCATATTATGCTGAAGGTGACCGGGTACGTGATGTACGTCGCGCCGCTGGCGATTTTCGCCGCGATCTCTTCGGTTATCGCCTCGCAGGGGTTGGGGATCCTGCTTAATTACGCCTCGTTTATCGGCGGATACTATGTCGCGATTCTGCTGACCAGCGCGGTGCTGCTGGCGGTGGGGTATATGGTGCTCAAAAAAGAGGTTTTTCGCCTGCTGAACATGCTCAAAGATCCGGTGCTGGTGGCGTTCACGACCAGCAGCTCCGAGGCGGCCTATCCGAAGACCCTGGAGCGTCTGGTGGAATTTGGCTGCTCGCGTAATATCGCGTCGTTTGTGCTGCCAATTGGCTACTCCTTTAATCTGGTCGGTTCAATGGTGTACTGCTCTTTTGCCGCCATGTTTATCGCCCAGGCTTACAATATTCAGCTGAGCTTTAGCGAGATTACCGTGATGATGCTGACGCTGATGCTGGCTTCGAAAGGGATTGCCGGGGTGCCGCGTTCGGCGCTGGTGGTGCTGGCGGCGACCATCCCGAGCTTCAATATTCCGGTGGCGGGTATTTTACTGCTGATGGGGATTGACCATTTCCTCGATATGGGGCGTTCAGCGATTAACGTGCTGGGTAACGGGATTGCGACGGCGATGCTGTCAAAAAATGAAGGTCTGTCGCAGAATGAGATACCCGAGGCTGAGGTCGCGCCTCAGCAGGCGCAAGCCTGATCGTCGGGCGGCCTCTCTGACGGGGTCGCTTTTTGCGCAGAAAAAGAGGCCCCTGACAGGCACGCCAGGGGCAATGTGACGAAGTAACAGATTCCCTGGTAGAGGCATTTTTTATTGTATAAAAATACGCTCCGGTATTTTCATACCAGGGAACCGGGTCATGTTACCCGCTGCCCGTAACGCCTGAGTAGATGTTTTTCATTTTACCGATCTTTTTCGGAATCCCGTTCCTCGCAAGCCAGCAAATTCTTAATTTTACGGTACATAATGCGATCGTCGATGGCGCGTGCGCGCGTTTACCAGCGCTCTTTTAATAAGTTAATAAACTGGAAAAAGTCATAATTGTTATTAAGGCTGTATTTTTCCATAATTTTGCTTTTGTGCCAGGTGATGGTTTTGGGGGTGACTTTGTTGAGAGCAGAAATTTTACCGATATCAAAGCCATGAATAATGCCGGTGGCGACGGCTACCTGCGATTTGGACAACATTTTATGCGGGCAGTGAGTGCAAATTAGCGGCGAGTCGATCCTCTGCGTCAGAGGAAGCAGTTCACTTCTTTTCAGCTCGTGGCCAATGATTTCAAACATCTTATCGATATTAACGGCTTTGATTGAGACAAAGATAACGCCCTTAAGGCAGTTGACGATCAGCTCCTTTTCCGGAAGTTTGTCATAGCTGTGCAATATAATCACCGAACTGTTTTTTTTACGGTTCTTTATACTGGTATTGCACAGATAGATCTCGCCGGGAAGAACTTCAGCGATGATGATATCCTTATCTAAAAAATCATTATGCTTATAAGAAAAAGCGGCTTTAAGATTACCGCTGCGGCTGATGAGCTCATTGACTATGGCAACCAACGACTCTCGGAGAAAGGTATTCCTGGTGTTGATGGCGATGTTTATTTTTTTCATGGCGTTATTTCCCTGATAAATCAACATAACGCCATGTTGTGAACAATCCTCCGGGCGTATGCGGTGGCTGCTGCTGGACAGATTTGGTTATTATTCGCGGGGCTTTAGTTATTTTCTGCGCGAAGAATTCTTAGCTGAAAACGGAATTTTTTGTTTTCTCCTGTCTCTGATATAGGAAACAAGGCTGTAAACAGACACGCAAAGGCAAAATATGCACAGCAATAAGGCTAACCATGTTTGCATGGCCATGATAGATATCCTTTAACTTAATTTTAGGTGTTAAAAATGTACCTCGCCGGCACGGGAATATTTTTATACTCTTCTTTAAACCGTGCTCGCGATACGCGGCCGAAAAGCGCACGGCAAGCGTCCTGAATTCAGCTATTGCTGGATCAGCAATAGTCGGTTTGCTCAGGGAGGCTTTGGGCCGGTGTGCTCACGACGCCATGTCAATGTAAGAAAATTCTTAATGTGCTGTCAGTCTCATTTCTCTCATTCCTCTCAAAAACTGAAAAAAATTAACAAGAGCAGCAAAACTGAAAACAACTTCGCAATGACGCCGCGCGGATGGAGGGATACAGACCGGCAGCGCTGCTGCTGCCGGCCGGGGAAAGGTCAGGAGAGAAACGCCAGCCCTTTGCCAAAAATTGCGCGAATCGGCAGGGTGATACCATGAAGGCGGGCCTTGTGGCGCAGGCGGCTGATCACGACGTCGATTCGGTGCAGTTCCGGTTCGCCTTCATCGGTAAACAGAGAGGTGTGCAGGTCAACCTTGCTGCAGACCTCATTGCGGTTACGCATTAACACTTCCAGCAGCCGATACTCTTGCTGCGTGAGCGGCAGGGCCAGCCCAGACGGCGCCACAAGGTGCTCGTTCTGGAGTACCCAGTGAGACGGCGCTGGCCGCTCTGCTGATAGCGCCGGGTTGACACGTTCCGTCGGTTTTTGCTGGCGAAGCCGGGAGCCAAGCGCCTGAATACTCTCCGCGAGGTCGGAAAAGTTGACCGGCTTGATGAGATAGAGATCGGCGCCGGCGTTTAAGGCCTGGAGCCGATCCTGCTCATGCCCTCTGGCGGTCACCACCACCAGGCCGAACTGGCCAATTTCGTGCAAATAGTCCAGCACGCTAAAGCCGTCCTCACCCGGCAAGCCAATATCGATAAGCACAATATCAACCGGATCGCGATGCAGCTGCCGCCAGAAGGCTTCGGCGCTGCCCACGCCCCAGGCATCGAAGCCGCGATGGCGCAGAAAAGCCAGCAGCTCGTCGAGTAAATCAGCGCTATCTTCGATGATTGCGACGCGTAATGTCATGATTTGTCCTTCTGCTGTCCGTTAACCGGGAGCGTGAGCGCAAATTTGCATCCGGCCGACGTGTTCTCTGCCAGCCACAGGTCCCCGCCGTGAGCCTGGATGATTTGTCGGGCGACATACAGGCCAAGCCCGGTCCCGGCCGGCGTTGCGGTATCCGTTTCGCCGCGCCGATAGCGCTCGAAAATATGCTCGACCTGTTCAGGCGGGATGCCGGGACCGCGATCGCCAATGCGTAATTCCACGTGTTTTTCCTGCGGATAAATCTCGATGCTTATCTCCCCGGAAGCGGCATATTTCACCGAGTTGTCGAGCAGGTTGGCGATGGCGATACACAGTAGCCCGCTATCAATAAACAGCACCGGTGAAGGGGAGTCCGGACCTACAGTTTGCCCCTCAAGGGTGACATCCAGATAATGGTTAAGCGAAAGATCCACGACCGTCGCGGCCATATAGATCACCGGCAGCAGCGCTGCATCCTGCCTGTCGGCGTGCAGGTCCCTCGAGGAGAGCCGGGCGTCGGCCAGGCAATTATCGGTAAGCTGTACCAGACGGGTTGTCGCCCGCTGCATGCGGTCGAGGCGCGAGCTCTGCGTCACCGTTGCGGGGCACAGGCGCAGGTTTTCCAGCGCGGCCTGGAGGATCGCCAGCGGCGTTCTGAACTCATGCGCCACCATTCCCATAAACTGGCGCTGGTGGAAGCTGGCCTCGCGTTCAATCTGTAGCTCTCGCGCCAGCTGCTGCTTACGCACCAGAGTCCGGTTTTCCGCCCGCACCCGCAGTACGGCGATGATCAGGACGGTGACGATATGAATAATCAGCGCGTACTGCCAGGTGGAATAGACCCCATTATGAAACGGAATGACGCCATGGATAGAGAGCAGCGCCAGCCCGGCGGAGACGACGTATATCGGCGGCAGCAGCCCCAGCAGCAGCGTATTGATATCAATCGCTTTGCGCCGCCACAGCATCCATGACGTGATCAACAGAATAGGGGCGGCGATAAAAAATATCCCGGCCTCTATCTGCATCGCCAGGCCGTAAAAGCCCAGCGGAATACTGATTTGCAGAACGATGTTTAAACCGATCGCCGCCAGCAGCAGTTGATGCAGCCGCGGCATATTTTTCTTGAGATCGAAAACTTCGCTATGCAGCCACAGCGCGGTGGCGTAGCTCACCAGCGACAGGCAGCTGATCATATAATCCTGAACCGGCAGCAGGGCGCTGCCAAATAACCACTCCGGGTAGCCATGCAGGGCCGCGACGAGCGGATAGTTTAGCGAGAACAGGCAGATCCCCCACAGCAGGCGCCGACGCAGCGCGATGGCAAGCCACAGGGCGATGCCGCTGGCAATTACCGCCAGGCCAAAATAGAAGCTCCAGAAAGCGGTATCGAGCGTGGCCGAACGCACGAACTCCTGCGGCGAGGAGAGCGTCGCCAGCAGAATCAGGGTGCTGCTGCTCTGGAGACGGAATACCATCTCGTAGCCAGCCGCCGTCGGCGGGGGCGGCAAAATCAGTACGCTTTCGCGGTAGTCGAGATCGTTATCCCGGGCAGACGCATGGTCGCCAAACTCTTTCTGTCGCCATGGACTGTTGCTGCCGTAGGGGCGATAAAACACGGTCAAACGATCGACAAACGACGGACCGAGCTGCAGCCAGCGCTGTTCGCCAGCAAATAAGGCCGCCGGGAGCGAAGTACGTAGCCAGTAGGCCTTTGTCGAGTAGCCGAACGACGGGATAAGCGGCGCCGTTTTTAGCGCCTCTTCAGGGAGCGAAAGAAAGGCGTTGAGGGTCAGCGTGTCGCTGGCGTCGGCGTACCAGTAGACCGGAATATCAATACCCAGCTGGCGGACCTCCGCGCGGGCTGGCGCCCCTATCTGCAGAGCGATAATGACGCCGCACCATGCCCAGAAATGCGCGCTGCGGCTCCTGCGAATAAGATCATAAAAAGCGCACAAACGATTCAATCACGCCCCCTTGTGGCATGGATTAATCAATCAGACGGTATAAACGCAGAGGAACGCTGCCGCAGGCACAGGTACCCCTCCGCATTCGCGAAATAAACGTCCAGGGCCGGGCAACGCAGCATTCTGCTGGTGCCGAAGATATTATTCCAGCGTTATCTGCACGCCGGGTAACTGGCCAGACCTGATGTAAGAAGATTCTCAATCAACGTTAACGTAGGAGGGAGGTGCATAATAAGCAACCTGAAAGTTCAGGCACAGCATACGAGTTTATGATGTTATGCCATAAATTGACGCGATAGCTATATAAAATTGGCATTAGATTTTTTAATCAGCGCATATAAAAGCAGCGGGTTATATTCAAGTTTAATTTACGCTGAAATAACGATAACGGACAATATCTGCGGCGAGCGAGGCGCATTTGGCGATGAATCCACCGCGGCTGATGGGATGACCGGTCGCACAGACCCTCATAAAAGACCGCCGACGAGCGTGTGATAAAAAACTGACACCGGCAGTCCATGGCACCACGTGCGAGTAGCGGATTTATGCGGGCAAAAAAATAAAATGGTTATATATTGACCTGCGATGAAATAAAATCAGTATTCTAAGGCGTGATAGTAGAATTTAGACGAGGGTAATTTCGGGGTAAGCGTATTTTATGCGGTTGAAAGGGCGATTTTCTGTTTCTTTCCCACCCATAATAGCGGTCCTTTATCAATGTTTTGGTTATTTACATCAAAGAATCCGCGGACGACTGTGGTTATGTTGGTTATTCCGCCTGGAGAAATGACCAGGTAAATCATTCACTCGTTGTGCAAGGAGACCTGACAGGATGACGACGAAATCGCTAACGCTGTCTTTGGATGAACAACAGTCCATTCCGTTGAGTACGGTCTCAGGGACGCAGGGCTATCCCGGCATGGATATTCGTCCGCTGGCGTCCGCAGGTATATGCAGTTTCGACCCCGGTTTTGCTAACACCGCAGGCTGTACGTCGGCCATCTCCTGGATTGATACCGAAAACAGCGTTTTGCTGCACCGCGGCTATCCGGTCGATCAGCTGGCTCGCCAGTGCGACTTCCTTGAGGTAGCCTGGATTCTGCTGCGGGGCGATGCGCCTGACGAAGCCAGCTATCAGGCGTTCAAAAACACGATTACCCGCCATAGCCTGGTACACGAGCAGATTGGCCGCATGTGCAGCAGCTTTCGGCGCGACTCGCATCCGATGGCCTTAATGTGCGCTCTGGTGGGCACGCTGGCGGCGTTCTATCACGATGTGCTGGACGTTGAAAATCCCGAGCACCGCGCGCTGGCCGCCACCCGCCTGCTGTCGAAAATGCCGACGCTGGCGGCGATGAGCTATAAGTTTTCTATTGAGCAACCGGCGCAGTATCCGCGCAACGATCTTTCCTACGCGGGGAATTTCCTGCATATGCTGTTTGCTATCCCGGCGGAGCCGTATCAGCTGAATCCGGTGATTGAGCAGGCGATGAACCAGATCCTGGTGCTGCACGCCGACCACGGCCAGTGCGCATCGACGACCACCGTCCGGGCGGCGGGCTCCTCCGGGGCGAATCTTTTTGCCTGCATCGCCGCCGGGCTCGCTTCTTTATGGGGACCGGCCCACGGCGGGGCGAACGAAGCCAGTATGCGGATGCTGGAGGAGATCAACACCGTCGACCAAATTCCGGCGTTCCTGAGCAAAGCGAAACGCGATCCGCAGGCGTTTCGTCGTCTGGGATTCGGTAACTCTCGCTACCGTCATCTTGATCCGCGCGCCGCTATTTTGCGCGAAACCTGTCACCGGGTGCTGAAGGAACTGGGGATGTCCGATATGCCGTTACAGGTGGCGATGGCTCTTGAAGAGGTGGCGCTGACCGACCCCTACTTTGTTGAAAATGGCCTGTCGCCGAGCGTGGATTTCTACACCGCGGTGATCCTTAAAGCGATGGGGCTGCCTTCATCGATGTTTGTGGCGATTACCGCCGTAGGCCGAACGCTTGGCTGGGTGGCGCACTGGAACGAAATGCACGAAGCGCCGCTGAATATTTATCGCCCCCGGCAGATTTATACCGGCGAAAAGCGGCGGGATTACGTTTCGCGGCGTGAAGGGTGACAACAGGGGGCAATCGGGAAAATTAAGCCCGGCTCGCGCTGCGCTGAGCCGGGCTACAAATTCACTGCGTTCTGTGGTGCGGGAACGCAGCGGATGTTTAGCGAAACATCACCTGCGCCCAGCGGGCCAGCCCGGCGGTAACCGAGCCAAAATCATCCCCTCCGGCAACCGGAATGCCCGGCAGGTGCGCCGCCAGCGCTTTTTTAATCAACGGCGAGCGAGCGCTGCCACCGGTCAGGTAAATCACGTCCGGTTTTTCATTACTGTTATCCAGCGCCAGCTGAACCTGCTCCATGATCCGGGCCAGCGGCTGATCCAGCGCAGCTTCCAGACCCTGCTGGCTGATGGCTGTCGCCAGCTCGTCGCTAATAAACGGTAGCCCCGCGGTGACGCTCGGCTGCGCGGAAAGGGCGATTTTGCTCTCTTCCGCGCTGCGCACCAGGCGATAGCTCAGGCGCTGACGCCAGACCTTCAGCAGCAGCGCGACTTTTTCGCTGTCTCGGGCGCTGCGTAGCAAATCGTTAAGCAGGCGACCGTTGGCGGCGCTGTAAAAGTCGGTCTGCGCCGGCACGTCGTTAATTGCCACCGCATTCCACCACGGCAGAATCGGCAGCGCGATGCCTTTTTCGGTATCGCCGCCCATCCCCAGCAGCGGCATCAGGCATTTAAAGGCCAGGGCGATATCCAGGTCGTTACCGCCGACGCGGCAGCCGCTGTGGCCGAGCAGGCTTTGCTGGCGATCGGCTTTTTCTCGCCACTGCGGCCCCATCAACAGCAGCGAACAGTCGGTGGTACCGCCGCCGATGTCGACGACCAGCACGCGTTTTTCTTCGCTCAGCGTCGCTTCGAAATCCAGACCGGCGGCGACCGGCTCAAACTGAAACACGACGTCACGAAAGCCCGCGCGCTTTGCCGCACGTTCGAGAATGCCCTGCGCCTGGGCGTTGGCATCATCGCCGCCCAGCCCCTGGAAGTTAATCGGGCGGCCGATAACCGCCTGATCGATGGTTTCCGGCAGCTGCGTTTGCGCCTGGAGTTTGATATGCAGCATCATGGCGCACACTAAGTCTTCAAACAGCGCTACCTGCTGCGGCTTAAGCCCGCTGGCGCCGAGAAACGATTTCGGCGACTTTACAAAGTAGACTTCTTGCGGATCTTCAACGTACTGATGCAGCGAAGCGAGACCAAACTGCACGCTGTTGCCGAGTACGTCGATATCTTCCTCGCGGTTGAAGCTTATCGCGCGACGCAGCAGCGCCTGGTTTTCATCACCGTTGGGCGGGACGTCGTGGTGGCGATAGAGCCACTCGCTGACCGCTTCGCGGGTCGGCGCGCAAAGCATTGATGGCAGTAGTGAACTGCCGTTTTCCAGCGTCAGCAGCTGCGGCGTATTGTCGCGCATCACCGCCACTGAACAGTTAGCGGTACCGTAGTCAAAACCAATAAACATAGCCTGCAAAATCCCCATGCCGGTGAAGAAGGGGGGCGACTTTAGCGGATTGACGGCACTGCGACAACTGGAATTTAAAAGCAAGGCGCAGGCGGCGCGGAGCCGCTATGATTGAAGCGCTAAAAAAGGAGAAATGATGACGCTGCTACCCTGGCATTCCCCCTACGACTGGCAATGGATGTTTCATTTTCTTGGCGCGCGTACGGTGCAGGGAATTGAAACTTTTGCCGGCGACAGCTATTGCCGCAGCTTCGCCCTGAATGGCCACGCCGGACTCATCACGGTGACGCCGGATGACGCCGCGCAGGGCATGCGGGTGACGCTTTCCGCCGGGCTGCAGCCGGTCGCGGAGTTGTGCCTGGCGCGGGTTGCGCGCTTATTTGATTTGTCCTGCGACCCGCAGCAGATCGCCCTGACGCTGGGAAGCCTTGCGCTGCCAAGGCCGGGGCTTCGTCTGCCGGGCTCCCTGGATGCGTTTGAACAAGCGGTACGGGCGGTGCTCGGCCAGCTGGTGAGCGTGGCCATGGCGGCAAAGCTCACCGGGAAAGTGGTGGCCGCCTTCGGGGAACCGTTGACCGACGCGCCGGGCTTTTATCTCTTCCCGAGCGCGCAGCGGCTGGCGCAGGCCGATCCGCTGGCGCTAAAGGCGCTGGGCATGCCCCTGCGGCGCGCGGAGGCGCTGATCCACCTGGCGCAGGCGGCTATCCGCGGCGATCTCCCCCTCTTCGCGCCGGAGAATATCGACGCCGGAATAAAGCAGCTGCAGACGCTGCCCGGGATAGGCCGCTGGACGGCGAACTATTTCGCGCTGCGCGGCTGGCAGGCGCCGGATATCTTCCTGGCGGATGATTATCTGATTAAACAGCGTTTTCCCGGCATGACGCCGGCGCGGATTGCGCGCTATGCCAGCCGCTGGCACCCCTGGCGCTCGTACGCTTTACTGCATATCTGGTATACGCAAGGCTGGTCGCCGGAGGAGGAATAGACCCGGGAGGCGCTTAGCACTGGTATCGACGCGCTGAAATCCCTATAATTGCGGCGTTTGGCGGTCAACCGCCACCCTTCCTACATTCCCAGGTTAATCAGGTCGCAAAAATTTATGACTGATACGTCTCATCAGTGCGTCATTATAGGCATCGCCGGCGCATCGGCTTCGGGCAAAAGCCTTATCGCCAGTACGCTATATCGTGAATTACGTGAACAGGTCGGCGATGAACATATCGGCGTTATTCCGGAAGACAGCTATTACAAGGATCAAGGTCATCTGTCGATGGAAGAGCGTGTAAAAACCAACTATGACCACCCAAGCTCCATGGATCATAGTCTGCTGTTTCAGCATTTGCAGATGCTGAGAAGCGGCCAGCCGATAGAGTTGCCGGTGTATAGCTACGTTGAGCATACCCGTATGCCGGAAACCATTCATATTGAACCGAAGAAAGTCATCATTCTCGAAGGGATTCTGCTGCTGACCGACGCCCGCCTGCGCAACGAACTCAGTTTCTCCATTTTTGTCGACACCCCGCTGGATATCTGCCTGATGCGGCGCATCAAGCGAGACGTTAACGAGCGCGGGCGTTCGATGGATTCTGTAATGGCGCAGTACCAGAAAACGGTGCGCCCGATGTTCCTGCAGTTTATCGACCCTTCCAAACAGTATGCCGATATTATCGTGCCTCGCGGCGGTAAGAACCGTATCGCCATCGATATATTGAAGGCCAAAATCAGTCAGTTCTTTGAATAACACGAACGAATTGTGTAACGTGCAAAGAGAAGCCAATTTGCCCTTATCCCCGGAAGGCGTAGGGGCGCAATGCCTTAAAGGAGAACGTTCATGCGTCTGTGCGACCGAGATATAGAAGCCTGGTTGGATGAGGGGCGTCTGGCCATTAATCCGCGCCCGCCCGTTGAGCGCATTAACGGCGCGACGGTCGATGTTCGGCTGGGAAATAAGTTTCGGACTTTCCGCGGGCACACGGCGGGCTTTATTGACCTGAGCGGGCCTAAAGCGGAAGTCAGCGCGGCGCTGGATCGCGTGATGAGCGAAGAGATTGTTCTGCCGGATGGTGAAGCGTTCTTCCTGCATCCGGGCGAGCTGGCGCTGGCGGTGACCTTTGAATCGGTCACCCTGCCGCCGGATCTCGTCGGCTGGCTGGATGGCCGCTCTTCGCTGGCGCGTCTGGGCCTGATGGTGCACGTCACCGCGCACCGCATCGATCCGGGCTGGTCCGGCTGCATCGTACTGGAATTCTATAATTCGGGTAAGCTGCCGCTGGCGCTGCGTCCGGGGATGCTGATCGGCGCGTTAAGTTTTGAGCCGTTATCCGGGCCGGCGATGCGGCCTTATAATCGCCGCGAAGATGCGAAATATCGCGACCAGCAGGGCGCGGTAGCGAGTCGAATCGACAAGGATTGATAATTTTAGCGGTTTGCTGAGGATGCCATGAGACGAATTCTGACCACGCTGATGATCTTACTGGCGGTAGTTGTCGCCGGTCTTACCGCGCTGGTATTGCTGGTCAACCCCAACGATTTTCGCGCCTATATGGTCAAAGAGGTGGCGGATCGTAGCGGCTATCAGCTCGAGCTCAATGGGCCGCTGCGCTGGCACGTCTGGCCGCAGCTCAGCATTCTCTCAGGCCGCATGACCCTGACCGCGCCGGGTGCTGAAGAACCCGTTATTCGCGCGGATAATATGCGCCTTGACGTCGGGCTGCTGCCGCTGATCTCCCATCAGCTGCAGGTCAAGCAGGTGATGTTAAAGGGCGCGGTGATCCAGCTGACCTCCAAAACCGAAGCCGTGCGTAGCAAGGGGGCTCCGGTCGTCCCGCACGACAATACGCTGCCTCAGGTGCCGGAGGATCGCGGCTGGTCGTATGATGTCCAGAAGCTACAGATTGCCGATAGCGTGCTCTTTTTTCAGCATGAAGATGGCGAGCAGGTTACGGTGCGCGATATCCGTTTGCAGATGGAGCAGGACAGCAGCCATCGCGCCACGGTCGATTTCTCTGGCCGGGTGAACCGCGATCAGCGCGATCTGGCGCTTTCCTTCTCCGCCCAGGTGCAGGGCGGTGATTATCCTCATTCTCTGAAGGCGGATATTTCACAACTGAACTGGCAGCTTCGCGGCGCGGAGCTTCCCCCCGAAGGGATTAGCGGCCAGGCCAGCATGCAGGCCAGCTGGGTCGAGGATGCGAAAAAGCTCAGCTTCGATGGGCTGAACTTAACGGCTAACGGCAGCACCATTGCCGGCAACGGCAGCGTCGTGCTGGGCGACCAGCCTGACTGGACGCTGAACCTTCAGGCGGGCACGCTCAACCTCGATAGCCTGCTTTCTCATGCCTCCGCCTCTGGCGATAATAGCGTTAACCAGCAAGGGCAAAGCCAGAACAGGCAGCTGCGCCCGGTTATTGCGGATAACGATATTCAGCAGGATTACAACGCCCTGCGCGGGTTTAACGCCCGGCTGAACCTGACGGCTGACCAGCTGCAGTGGCGGGGAATGCACTTTACCCAGGTGAAAAGTGAAATCAGCAACCAGCAGGGGCTGCTGACGATTCACCAGATGCAGGGGAGCCTGGACGGTGGACGACTCTCGCTCCCCGGCTCGCTCGACGCGCGGGGCGCAACGCCGCATGCCTCTTTCCAGCCGCAACTCGACAACGTCGAGATCGGCTCGATTCTGAAAGCGTTTAATTATTCGATAAACCTCACCGGCAAGCTCTCGCTGACCGGCGAGTTCTCCGGCGGTAAGATCGATGCCGACGAGTTCCGCCGCAGCTGGCAGGGGCAGGCGGTAACGCAGCTCACTGATACGCGCACTGAAGGGCTCAACTTCCAGAAGCTGGTACAGCAGGCCGTCGAGCGCAGCACCAACGTTCAGGCGCAGGAAAATTACGACAATGCGACCCGACTGGATTCTGTCAGCACCGAGTTTGCGCTGAATAATGGGCTGGTCACCTTGACGCATATGCAGGGCCAATCTGACATGATGGCGCTGACCGGTCAGGGTGAGCTCAACCTGCTGAAAGAAGATTGTGATATGCTCTTCAACGTCCGGGTACTGGGCGGCTGGAAGGGCGAAAGCAAACTCATCGACAGGCTTAAGCAGACGGCGATCCCTTTGCGAATTTATGGTAACTGGCAGACGCTGAGCTACAGCCTGCAGGTTGACCAGATACTCCGCAAGCAGCTGCAGGATGAAGCCAGGAAACGGCTTAGCGAATGGGCTGAACGCAATAAAAACACCCAGGACGGCAAGGATGTGAAGAAGCTGCTCGACAAACTATAAGTTAGCCAGGAAAAGCAGAAGAAGCGCATCGTGCTAAGATTGCCGGCAATGCGCATTCCTCTGGAATTGCCGGCGGCGCTTCGCCTGCGCGGGCCTACGGCTAACGAGGGATGTGTTGAGAATTTAGGTTTTGTCGGCCGGGTAAGGCGATAGCCACTACCCGGCAGAAAGATTAGCAGACCCTTAAAAATCGATTAACCCGCCTGCGTCCGGCTTTTGATGCTTCATCGAAGAGAGCATCACACTTCATAGTCCAGTTCATCTTCATACTGCGCCGGCGGCACTATCAGTACTTTTTGTACCCGATGGCTGTCCACCTGCAGCGTGCGCAGCACGTAGCCGTCAAGTTTCACTTCTTCACCTTCCTGCGGCACATGCTGCAGGTACTCCATCAGCAGACCGGCAACCGTATGGTATTCACGTTTCTCATCCAGCGGCAGAGGAACGGACTGGACCAGGTCTTCCAGCGGCATATGCCCGTTGACCGTCCAGCTCCCGTCGCCGTTTTTGTGAATATCGTGACGGGCATCGATCTCTTCTGCTTCATTAGGCAGATTTCCGGCGATGGTCTCCATGACGTCGCTGAGCGTCACAATCCCCTCTACGGACCCAAATTCATCGACCACAAAGGCGAAGTGGGTTCTGGCTCTGCGGAACTGCTCCAGCGCAGGAAGCAGCGGCAGCGTTTCCGGGAACACCAGCGGCTGACGAATCAGAACCTGCAGATTGAGCGGTTCATGACGTAATGATTGCTGCAGAAGATCGATCACGTGCACGACGCCAAGCATATCCTCGTCATCATCGCCGCCGGTAACCACGAGGCGGGTATGCTGATTTTTGTCGAGTAAGGCGCGAATCTCCTCTTCCGGCGCGCTGAGATCAATATGTTCAATGTCATGACGCGAGGTCATGATGCTGCTGACGGTACGCTGATTGAGATTCAGTACCCGCTCAATCATCCGCCGCTCTTGCGGATTGAAGAGTGGGTTATCGTCGCGATGGGCAACCAGCGAGGCGGTCTCGCTATCCAGTTCGCTACTGTCTTTGCGCCCGCTCAACAGATTCATCACCGCTTCGGTGGTTCGCTGGCGTAGGGTCAGGTTGGCCGAGAGAAAGCGATGGCGGTTAAAAATCGCCAGCTGGTTGAAGGATTCAATCATGACCGAGAAGCCGATAGCCGCGTACAGGTAGCCTTTAGGAATAGGGAAACCAAAGCCTTCGGCAATCAGGCTAAAGCCGATCATCAGCAGGAAGCTCAGACAGAGAATAACGATGGTCGGATGGCTGTTAACAAAGCGGGTGAGGGCTTTACTGGCCATCAGCATCAGGCTAATGGCAATAATCACCGCAGCCATCATGACCGCCAGGTGGTCAACCATGCCGACCGCGGTTATCACCGAGTCGAGAGAGAAGATGGCATCAAGCACCACGATTTGCGCTACCACCCCCCAGAACCTGGCGCCTTTGCGCTGGGTCGGGTTATCGCTATCTTTCCCTTCCAGCCGTTCGTTAAGTTCAACGGTGGCTTTGAAGAGGAGGAATAATCCGCCAAACAGCATAATCAGATCGCGGGCGCTAAAGCTCAGATCGTGCCAGGTCATGAGCGGTTTGGTTAGCGTGACCAGCCAGGAGATCGAAGCCAGCAGCAGGAGGCGCATCACCATTGCGAGTAGCAGACCGGTGACGCGGGCCCGGTCTCGCTGTGCGGGAGGAAGTTTTTCCGCGAGAATGGCAATAAAAACCAGATTATCAATACCGAGTACCAGCTCAATAACGACAAGAGTAATGAGCCCGGCCCAGATAGAGGGGTCGGCAATCCATTCCATATTCAGTTAAAACCTTTACAACCTAAGAGTGCCATGAATCGATCATGGATAAGCTATAGATAAAATGCAATATTTTCTGCTGTTAATTAGCTCAGCCCCGAACCCGCTTCCCAATAAACCAGCAAATAAAAGAGTCAGTTGTGCAGGATATAACCTTTCCACAATGCGCTTATGGGATGGTACTTATTAATTAACGCGCGAAATTTCAGCGATACGGGCGGAGGCGGTACGCTCGCTTGTTAAGCCAGATGTCACCCTAGCGGTGATGGACCATGCTGCTCTGCAGCAGAAGGCGGATACGTTACTTAGATAACGCGAGAGTCAATCAATAGATTTGATGTATATATCAACGATTTTCTTGAATTTGGATTTTTATACTACTTAATGTCGTGGCTTGCCGTAGATCAATTTTTGCAGGACGATGTAATGAGCGTTATATGTGATGGCGAGCGGTAAAAACAGCAGCGAAGAGGGTTTAAGTCAGCGGGCTGCCCGTCGTTTTTTTCAGCAATATCATTGCTGACCGTGAAGTCAAGCGTGACGGGTAATTGGCTGCAATTCAGGCGCTTTTGTACGTTAAATAATTTTATTATCAATATAATTGATTATTTGGGCTGGATTTTTATTTTTTTGCAGTCACTTGTTCTGTGTCAATTCATGATGAAAGATTACAAGGTATTAAAAGAGAAATGATGGAGAAGCGATGAGCGTCATTACGCTACCTTATGAATAAAATAAGGTGCTGCTGGTGAGTAACTCATTGTAATTAAATGGAAATTCTTTAGAAAGTATGCGTATAAGAATTTTCTTAAAACTGTCTATTGGTATGTAGACTTTGCGTGTATTCTTAAATTCAGCGTGTAATTTCAGAATTTGACGGACAGAATGGCAGGTATCAAGCGTGTATCATCACTGATAAATGCCAGTGATACATACAAACTGACAGGATCAAAAGGTTTATAACCATACGGGTGGATATGAAAATGGTGAGTTTGAAAGCAGTTATACCGGTAGCAGGATTAGGGATGCATATGTTGCCCGCCACCAAGGCCATTCCGAAAGAGATGTTGCCGATCGTCGACAAGCCAATGGTGCAGTACATTGTTGATGAAATTGTAGCTGCGGGTATCAAGGAAATCGTGCTGGTGACGCATTCATCCAAGAATGCCGTAGAAAACCATTTCGACACCTCCTACGAACTGGAAGCATTGCTTGAACAGCGCGTAAAACGTCAGCTTCTGGCGGAAGTGCAGGCTATCTGTCCTCCTGGCGTAACGATCATGAACGTGCGTCAGGGCCAGCAGCTGGGTTTAGGTCACTCCATTCTTTGCGCGCGCCCGCTGATTGGCGATAACCCGTTTGTGGTGGTGCTCCCGGATATCATTCTGGACGACGCCAGCGCCGACCCTCTGCGCTATAACCTTGCCGCGATGGTGGCGCGTTTCAATGAAACGGGTCGTAGCCAGGTGCTGGCCAAACGGATGGAAGGCGATCTCTCCGAGTATTCCGTTATCCAGACTAAGGACGCTCTGGAATCGGCGGGGCAGGTTGCCCGAATCGTTGAGTTCATCGAAAAACCTGATGAACCGCAAACCCTGGATTCCGACCTGATGGCGGTAGGGCGCTATGTGCTTTCTGCCGATGTCTGGGCTGAACTGGAGCGTACCGAGCCGGGCGCCTGGGGACGTATTCAGTTAACCGATGCGATCGCCGAGCTGGCGAAAAAACAGTCAGTCGATGCGATGTTAATGACTGGCGACAGCTATGACTGCGGTAAAAAAATGGGCTATATGCAGGCTTTTGTCAGCTACGGGCTGCGTAACCATAAAGAAGGGGCAAAATTCCGCGAGAGTATTAAGAAGCTGCTGGCGTAGTTTTCGCGTCAGTGCTTATTAGCGCGTGAGAGTGAACGGTCCGAATTATCTGATGACGAAAAGAGGATTCGAGGCCGTTCACAACGTCAGATTCACAATATCAGATACTGCGCGTAGAACTGGTTAATAGCCCTATAAATACAATGAGTTAGCTGATTTTATTGTTATAGTGTATCGCTTTTGAACGCAGCAAATGTTCGGAGACTTCTGGTAGTCGAAGAAGACGTAGCATGATGAAATGGTCAGACAAGCAAAATTTACTCTTTGCTGATAATTACTTACTAAGATTTTTCTTAAGTAAGCGGCCCTTAGTCAAGGTGTAACATGAAAATAAAACTTGACTGAGATCATGTTTGCGCATTAAACAACGGTAGCGTGTGCATATTAATGTGAACTTAAGGATTGCATACGCCCACATAAATGTCGCGGGAAAGGCGTTGCTAACTGGAGAGATCGTCAAAGGATGAAAGATAAATGAACTGGCAGGTTGTCACTTTTTTTGGCGATAGCACCGTACTGTTACCCAGTGCGGCAGTATTGTTTATCGTGCTTTTTCTGCGAAAAGATTCAAAGCAGCTGGCCTGGCACTGGGCGCTGCTGTTTGGCATAACTGGCGCAATTGTCTGCGCATCAAAACTGGCATTTATGGGTTGGGGTATTGGGATTCGCGAGCTGGATTTCACTGGCTTTAGCGGGCACACCGCATTATCTTCAGCTTTCTGGCCAATCCTCTTATGGCTGCTGTGCGCGCGTGCTACACCAGCTCTTCGTTTTACTGCTGTCATAGTGGGTTATGCTCTGGCCGGACTGGTTGGCTACTCCCGACTGATGGTCCACGCACATTCAACTTCTGAAGTCATTGCCGGATTACTGCTGGGAGCCGCAGGCAGCGCAATTTTTCTGCTGCTACAGTCACGCGTTCGCGCCACTCATACAGTGCGGTTATCCTTTGGCAGTCTGGCGAGCATGGTGATTATCCCGGTGCTTCTGCTGAATACGGGGGCGAAGGCGCCAACCCAATCTTTGCTGAACGAGATTGCGGTGAAGATTGGCCCACTGGAAAAACCATTTACCCGAGCCGATCTGCATAAGCGATTTTACTGATTCAGACAAACGTGGAAAAGATGAAGGATTCAGAAAGAATCATGTCGTGTTCACATTGTATGCAATATGAAATTTATGATGAAAGTGTCAGTAGCGGCGATATTTCATATCCATGAAATAAATTTGTGATGGGTCATTCTGCGCAATAATTAGCGCAATGATAATCAGCCAGGATGTTTCCTAAATAAGTTTTCTGGCTAAATATCGAATTTATTAATGATAACAACAGCGTGGCATACTTCTTTTTACTATCAATTTTTGTAGTTGACTAACTATAATTAACTTGAAACTAAGTCAACACTCTTTTTGTGGTGAAAAAAGCAATAAAATCATAAAGTTGAGATTATTCAGTTGCTTTGTACTGGTTCCGTTTTTACGTGAAGAGCAGAAAACAATAGCGTTATCGGCAATTGGTTCGTGGCGCTGGCTACGTAACTGATAATGTGAGATTACGCTCCCAATTGAGGGTAGAATCTCGTAAACTTATGGCCGCGAAATTGTTTGCTTTGATGGATTAATCGCCGATTTATCGGAATCTACGATCGAATTTACAGGGAAAGAAGTACAGTGCATTGGTAGCTGTTAAGCCAAGGGCGGTAGCGTACCTGCGGCCAGGCCTTTTCTCTATATCACATCTCATTTTATGCGACAGAAATTCCTAAAGTGGACTCCATGCAGGTGATTCTCTTCGCAACCTGTATATACTAGCGAGTTGTCATCAAATCAGGACGTATTCATCTTGAAGCGGGCAGATAAACTGCGGGTATGAGGTGCGATGGAATAGCCTTCAATAACAATTTCGCATACATTGTGTACTGCAGGTAGCCTGCGAGTAGAAAACGAGCTTTAGCACGGCGTTCCGATCGGCATGCTTTCGTTTTCTCGGGCCAATACCTGTAGACCAAACATAGCAAAGGTTGGCGTCAGAGGGCGCTGCATCTATCAGTGTTCCCCTTGTCGCGCCAGCTTGCGAAAACGGGGCTTTAAATGGATCTTGTACAATGATAAAAATTGCGCGAATCGCACTCGCATTAGGGCTGCTTACTTCTGCCAGCTCACTTGCCTATGCCTCCGGGTTAGTGATGAATGACAACGAACTGCGCAACGATCTGGCGTGGCTCTCCGATCGCGGCGTTATTCATCTCAGCCTGTCGACCTGGCCGCTGAGCCAGGAAGAGATTAACCGGGCCCTTAAGAAGGCAAAACCCTCTTACTCTTCCGAACAGGTTGTTCTGGCGCGAATCAACCAGCGCCTCGACTCTTTAAAAGCGGATTTTCGGGTGAGCGGCTACACCTCAACGGATAAGCCCGGAACGCCGCAGGGCTTTGGTCAGAATCAGCCTGCGGATAGCTCTTTATCATTGGCCTTTAATAACAGCGGCGAATGGTGGGATGTGCACCTGCAGGGCAACGTTGAAGGTGACGAGCGCATCAGCAACGGTTCACGTTTTAATGCTAACGGCGCCTATGGCGCGGTTAAGTTCTGGAACCAGTGGCTCTCATTTGGTCAGATGCCGCAGTGGTGGGGGCCGGGTTATGAAGGCAGCCTGATCCGCGGTGATGCGATGCGGCCAATGACCGGCGTTTTAATGCAGCGTGCTGAACAGGCCGCGCCGGAAACCTGGTGGCTGCGATGGATTGGCCCATGGCAGTATCAGATTTCCGCCAGCCAGATGAATCAATATACTGCCGTACCGCATACCAAAATTATCGGCGGTCGTCTGACGTTTGCTCCTTTCCAGTCCCTTGAACTAGGCGCATCGCGCATTATGCAGTGGGGTGGGGAGGGGAGGCCGGAGTCGTTTAGCAGCTTCTGGGATGGTTTTACGGGTAAAGATAACACCGGTACAGCGAATGAACCGGGTAACCAGCTAGCTGGTTTTGATTTTAAATTTAAGCTAGAGCCAACGCTTGGTTGGCCGATTAGTTTCTATGGTCAACTTATTGGTGAAGACGAGGCCGGCTATCTTCCCTCTGCGAATATGTTCCTTGGAGGGGTTGAAGGACACCACGGTTGGGGTAAAGATGCTGTCAACTGGTATGTGGAAGCACATGACACTCGATCGAACCTGAGTCGTCTCAACTACAGCTATAACCACCACATTTATACCGACGGGTATTATCAACAAGGTTATCCGCTGGGTGACGCAATGGGCGGTGATGGCCAATTGTATGCCGGTAAGGTTGAATTGGTGACAGAAGATAACCAGCGCTGGAGCGCACGCCTTGCCTATGCCAAGGTCAATCCAAGAAGTCAGTCGATTAATAAAGCCTTCCCGCAATCGGATACTCTGAAAGGAGTTCAGTTGGGCTGGAGCGGGGATGTGTATAAATCAGTGCGTTTAAATACTTCTCTCTGGTACACCGATGCTGATAACAGCGACACCGACGACGTTGGTGCCAGTGCCGGGATTGAAATACCATTTAATTTATAGCCCGGCTATAGCGAATTTAGGATATCAGCAGGCTAGTATGTGACCGCCGGTTTCGACAGTCTGTGAAAAGCTAAAAAATGCGCGGTAGTTTGGGAATGAGACACTTTTAGTTTACTGATGATGTGACATTATGAAGAAAAAAATTGTTAGATTTTCGGCATTGGCATTAGCAATAGGGTTTTTATCGGGTTGTACAATCATGCCGGGGCAGGGGTTGAATAGCCTCCGTAAGAACGTGGTTGAGTTGCCGGATAGCGATTACGATCTGGATAAACTGGTTAATGTTTATCCCATGACGCCCGGCCTGATAGATAAACTCCGTCCCGAACCCGTCATTGCCCGTTCGAATCCACAATTAGATAGCCTGTTAAAAAGCTATGAGTATCGCATTGGCGTTGGTGATGTGCTGATGGTTACTGTATGGGATCATCCTGAGTTAACGACCCCAGCAGGCCAGTATCGTAGTGCAAGTGATACAGGTAACTGGGTAAATGCGGATGGGACGATATTTTATCCCTATATCGGTAAATTAAAGGTGGAAGGTAAAACGCTTAGTCAAGTCCGGCAAGATATTGCCAGCCGGTTGACGACGTATATTGAAAGTCCACAAGTGGACGTTAGTGTGGCTGCATTTAGATCGCAGAAGGCTTATGTAACAGGTGAAGTCACAAAGTCTGGACAGCAGCCTATTACAAATATCCCATTAACTGTGATGGATGCAATTAATGCTGCTGGTGGATTAGGCCCAGATGCTGACTGGCGCAATGTTGTACTGACCCATAATGGCAGGGATATAAAAATATCGCTCTATGCGTTGATGCAAAAAGGGGATTTAACACAGAATCATATGCTTTATCCTGGAGATATACTTTTTGTACCGCGTAATGATGATTTGAAAGTTTTCGTAATGGGAGAAGTAGGTAAGCAAAGTACTCTCAAAATGGATCGTAGTGGGATGACCTTGGCTGAAGCACTAGGAAATGCCGAAGGGATGTCACAAGCTTCTAGTGATGCAACAGGAGTATTTGTAGTCCGCCAGTTGAAAGATGCAAAAGAAGGAAAAATAGCAAATATCTATCAACTAAACGCTCAGGATGCGTCAGCCATGGTTCTAGGTACAGAATTTCAATTGCAGCCCTATGACATTGTATATGTGACTACTGCACCATTGGTTCGTTGGAATCGTGTTATATCTCAATTAGTGCCGACGATAAGTGGAGTGCATGACATGACTGAAACCGTAAAATTCATCAAGGATATGCAATAATGTTTGATTCTATACTTGTTGTTTGTACGGGAAATATATGTCGTTCCCCTATTGGGGAACGAATTCTACGCAGACTATTGCCAAATAAAAAGATTGACTCTGCGGGCACTGGGGCATTAGTTGAGTATCCTGCTGACGAAAGTGCGATTAAAGTTGCAGAAAGTCATGGATTATCTTTATTAGGGCATAAAGCACGACAGTTTACTTCGTCTCTAGGGCGTCAATATGATTTGATTTTGGTAATGGAAAAATCTCATATGGAACAGATAGGACGTATCGCGCCAGAGGTAAGAGGGAAAACAATGTTATTTGGCCATTGGTTAGATCAACGAGATATACCAGATCCTTTTCGAAAAAGTGATGAGGCTTTTTTATCAGTTTATAAACTTATTGAGCAGTCCGGAAAAGCTTGGGCTCAGAAATTAGGTGCATAATTCAGGAAACATTGCATGTCATCAGCTACGAGTAAAACTTCATCTAAAGATGTGGAAGGAATTGACTTAGGTCGCCTTATTGGCGAATTCATTGACCATCGTAAACTTATTATCTCAGTTACTTCTCTTTTTACATTAATTGCTCTTGTATATGTTATATTTGCTACGCCGATATACCAAGCAGATGCTTTAGTTCAGGTTGAACAAAAACAGGCAAATGCAATACTCAGCAATCTCAGCCAGATGCTGCCAGACAGCCAACCACAGTCTGCGCCAGAAATTTCACTGATTCAATCACGAATGATTTTAGGTAAAACAGTTGATGATCTAAACTTACAAGCGCGAGTAAAACAAAAATACTTTCCACTATTAGGTCGCGGATATTCTCGTCTTATTGGAAATAAACCTGCTAGTTTATCTATATCACGTTTATACATACCTGAAAGTGGAAACGATGTTCCAGAGATAAAACTGACGGTTTTAGATAAACGAAAATTTGTTATTTCAATCGATGATTCAACTATAACTGGTGAAGTTGGAGAATTGCTTGATGAAAAGGGTATTTCTCTAAAAATTGATGATATTGATGCTCAACCCGGAACTGAGTTTACAATCGGTTACTTAAGTCGATTAAAAGCTATTACGGATTTGCAGGAGAATTTGATTGTAGCTGATCAAGGGAAAGATACTGGAATGCTTACTCTTTCACTTACCGGCGATAATCCAGCATTAATTGAGCGTATTATTAATAGTATTACTGAAAATTATTTAGCACAGAATATTTCACGGCAAGCAGCACAAGATGCTAAAAGTCTTGAATTCTTAAGTAAACAGTTACCTCAAGTTCGTAGTGATTTGGACCAGGCAGAGGATAAATTAAATCAATACAGGAGACAAAGTGATTCTGTTGATTTATCGCTAGAAGCAAAGTCTGTTCTGGATCAAATAGTTAATGTTGACAATCAACTAAATGAATTAACCTTCCGAGAGTCAGAAATATCGCAGCTTTATACAAAGGAACATCCTACATATAAGGCTCTGATGGAAAAAAGAAAAACACTTCAGGATGAGAGAGGAAAGCTTAATAAACGTGTATCATCCATGCCTGAAACACAGCAAGAAATACTACGTTTAAGCCGAGATGTAGAGTCTGGTCGCGCAGTATATATGCAATTGTTAAATCGACAGCAAGAATTAAATATTGCTAAATCCAGCGCCATAGGTAATGTGCGAATCATTGATAGTGCAGTTACACAACCAAAACCAGTTAAGCCTAAGAAAATCCTCATCATACTCATTGGTATTATATTCGGCGCAATGGTTTCTGCCGGCCTTGTTTTATTAAGGATCTTTCTGCGCAGAGGCATTGAAACACCAGAGCAACTTGAAGAATTAGGAATAAATGTTTACGCAAGTATCCCTGTCGCTGAAAGTTTTACGAAAAATATTACTCAAACTAAAGGTTGGCGTAAGAAAACAACAGAAGAAATACAAGGCTTTCTAGCAGTAGATAATCCTGCTGATCTAGCAATAGAAGCTATCCGTGGATTACGTACTAGCCTTCATTTTGCAATGATGGAAGCAAGAAATAATATCCTAATGATCTCTGGGGCAAGCCCAAATGCGGGGAAAACTTTTGTGAGTTCGAACCTGGCTGCTGTAATTGCACAGACAGGTAAAAAAGTTTTATTTATTGACACTGATATGAGAAAAGGATATACGCACAAATTATTCGGTGAAAGTAACGCTAATGGACTATCTGATATACTCTCAGGTAAAATCGGAGTTGAAAAAGCTATAAAAACAATTTCCTCAGCTGGTTTTGACTATATATCTAGAGGAATGGTGCCTCCGAATCCGGCTGAGCTTTTAATGCACAGACGGTTTGGTGAGTTGTTGAGCTGGGCTAGTGTAAATTATGATATCGTAGTATTAGATACGCCTCCTATTTTAGCTGTAACAGATGCCGCGGTTATTGGTAATTATGTTGGTACAACATTATTGGTTGCAAGATTTGAGCTTAATACTGCGAAAGAGATTGAAGTTAGTGTGAAACGTTTTGAGCAAACAGGAGTTGTTGTAAAAGGTTGTATTTTGAATGGAGTAGTAAAAAAAGCAAGTAGTTACTATGGTTATGGTTATAACCATTATGGTTATTCATATACTGATAAAAATTAATGAACCATTGAAGGGAGCTTTTGCTCCCTCCCATTTTTTTTTAACACTGCTTTGTAATAATCTTTCAAATAACAAGAGAGGGGAATATGACGCTTCTCGTCAGGAATATCCTTGTCAGTATTTCATTAGCACTATCAGATTTTCTAAGTTTTATATTTTCACTTTACTTGGCAATGGCTACGTTATCAATAGTGATGAATGATTATGAGAAAATCGTTCCTGCCAATCAAATTGAAGGTTGGATACTCTTGCATTGGCTATTAGCATTTTGTTGCGTAGCTTGGTATTCAATGAGGCTCCGTCATTATTTTTATCGAAAAACTTTTTGGTTTGAATTAAAAGAAATTCTTCGAACTTTAGTGATTTTCGCTGTAATTGAAATCGCTGTCATGGCATTTACTACATGGTCATTTTCACGATTCTTATGGTTACTGACATGGTTCTTTGTTCTCTTGCTGGTTCCTTCATTAAGAATGCTTACAAAGAGGGTTCTCGACGTATTTGGACTATGGCGCAGAGATACATGGATTATAGGAAATGGCACTAACGCATTTGAAGCATATAAAGCTATAAATAGTGAACGTAACCTTGGATTAGTTATTGTCGGGTTTATAGCTAGTGAAGACAGGATATCTGAATTTCAAAATATTGAAGGTATACCTGTTTTAGCAAGTAGTCCGGATTGGCTATCAACTATTGATAAGAAAACGCAATTTATTGTTGCAGTTGAGTCAAATCAGAGTGAAGTTCGTAATAAATGGTTGCGTATTTTCATGATGCGTGGATATCGTTATGTTTCCGTTATACCAACTTTACGGGGGATGCCTCTTGATAGCACCGATATGTCATTTATTTTTAGTCATGAGGTCATGATTTTTCGCGTTCAACAAAATCTTGCAAAATGGTCATCTCGTATACTTAAGCGTCTTTTTGATATTGTAGGTTCTTTGTCAATCATTCTTATGCTCTCTCCTGCGTTAATATATATAAGTCGCAAAGTTAAACAAGATGGTGGCCCGCCAATTTATGGTCATGAACGTATTGGAAAAGGTGGTAAGCCATTCAAATGTTTAAAATTTCGTTCGATGGTTATTAATTCTAAAGAGGTTCTTGAGGAATTATTAGCAAGTAATGAAGACGCTAGAAAAGAATGGGAAGCAACGTTTAAGTTAAAGAATGATCCAAGAATTACTAAAATAGGGAATTTTCTTCGTCGGACTAGCTTGGATGAATTACCACAGCTTTTCAATGTGCTGAAAGGTGAAATGAGTTTGGTCGGGCCAAGGCCAATTATTACAGCTGAACTCGAAAGATATAATGATGAGGTTGATTACTATCTTTTAAGTAAACCAGGCATGACCGGATTGTGGCAGGTTAGTGGGCGTAGCGACGTTGATTATGAAACGCGTGTTTATCTTGATGCTTGGTATGTCAAAAATTGGTCTATGTGGAATGATATTGCTATATTGTTCAAAACTATCGGAGTTGTTTTAAAGAAAGATGGTGCATATTGATTATGTATGACTTCGAATGGCTATCTTAATAAAGAGTTGCAAAAATGAAATATTTTATTGCTATACCAACATATAATGGTGGCGATGTATGGAAGTTGTGTGTCGAGAGTATTATAAAAAATGCGCCTAAAGATATTTTTGTTCATGTAATTGACTCAAGTAGCAAAGATGATACTGTAATGGTTGCAGAGAAGTCTGGCTTTGATATATTAACAATAGCTAGTGCGGATTTTAATCATGGAGGGACAAGGAATAAAGCCGTCTATAATTTTATAAATCAGTTCGATGTGATCATCTTTCTTACGCAAGACTCAATTACTCAACCAAATTTCATTCAGAATATTATTTCAGTTTTCGCCGATAAAAATATCGTATGTGCATATGGTCGTCAATTACCTCATGCAAATGCAAATCCCATAGCAAAGCATGCCAGGTTTTTTAGCTACCCTAGCAAAGGATATATTGGATGTAAAAAAACAATTCCTGAATTAGGTTTGAAAACTGTATTTATGTCGAATTCTTTTTCCGCTTACAGGTTATCTGTATTTAAGGAGTTAGGCGGTTTTCCTTCAAATACTATTTTATGTGAAGATATGTATTTTACGGCCAAAGCTGTACTTGCAGGGTATAGCGTAGCTTATGTACCGGATGCAGAAGTATTACATTCACACAATTACACTCCCCTAGAGGAGTTTAAACGTTATTTTGATATTGGTGTTTTTCATACAGATGAACCATGGATTAGAGAGAGTTTTGGTGGCGCCGGGGGAGAAGGGAAAAAATTTTTAATTTCAGAATTTTTATATTTAATTAAAAATTCGCCTTCATGGGTTTTATTAGCCTTTGTCAATAATTTTATGAAATTTCTTGGATATAAAATGGGGCAGAAATATAAAATACTTCCACATAGGATAGTTTTTTTCCTTAGCATGCACAAAGGTTACTGGAGGCGTAATGGTAATTCATAAATTAATTGCATAAGTGATAATGTCCCTTTTATTTAGTAAAAATTGTGGCTGTGACAGCTTATAACATTAAGATATTTAATGATATTTTTTAAGAGTCATTTCTTAGAAGGGAAATATGAAACGTATAGTTTTTATTACTCATAACAATCAAGATAATAATGATGGCGTCTGGAAAAAAATAGCCTCGCAAGTTCAAGCGATGCGAAATAGCGGTGCTTCAGTAGATTTCTTTTATATGAAAGATAATGTTGTATGTTATAATGATGGGCACATAACTAAAAAAATAATAAATAGATACAAGAATAAATATTTCTTTTATTCATCAATTTCATCATATTTAATAAAAGAGAATAAAAAATATGATTTGGCATATTTAAGAAAACCACATGGAGGTTTGTTTGTTTTATTTTTCAATAAACTAATATCAACTTTAAAAAAACATAACACTTATATTATTGTTGAAGTCCCGACATTTCCTTATAATAAGGAGATGAATACATTTAAGTCTTTTATTAGTAATTGTATTTTTGAACTTAGCCTTCCATTTTTCAAAAATAAAATCACCGAAATATATTATATGGGAGACAAAACTGAGTCAATCTGGGGAGTAAAGGCAAAACGGATATCTAATGGAATTGATGTTAAAACGGTTAAACATGTAGATGAAAAAAATAGATCTGATAATAACTTTAACATTGTGGGAGTTGCCAACATAGAGTTTTGGCATGGTTATGACAGGATTATTTCTGGATTAAAGGAATACAAGGGGAATTTTAAGGTTATATTCCATATTGTAGGATATTCCCAGCCCGAATATAATAGACTTTTAAATATGTCGCATGAGATGGGATTGTCTGATAAAGTTATTTTTCATGGAAGAAAAAGTGGGGACGAGCTAGATACAATTATTGGGAATGCTGACATATGTGTTGATGCCTTAGGGAGGCATCGAAGTGGGAATAATACCAATAGTTCAATCAAATCGAAAGAGTATGCCGCTCGAGGAATGCCATTCGTTAAAAGTCATGAGGATTATGCCTTTTGTAATGAAGAATTTATTTTGGAAGTATTGCCTGATGACTCGCCAATAGATATTGATAGCTTAATTAATTGGCGTAGAAATTTGAAAGAAGGTTTTTCGTTACGCGAAAGAACCTTTGCAGAAAATAATTTATCTTGGGAAAAACAATTTTCTTTTTTGAAGGAGGAATAATGAAGGTATTAGCAGTAGTGGTTTTTTATAACCCTGAGGGTGATGTATATAAGCGTTGCTCATTAATTTCTAGTCAAGTTGATGATTTGATAATTTATGATAACTCAATTCAACCTGAAGTTATAAAAGAAAATAGAATAATTACATCAAAAATTAATAATGCCACATATTATGGTGAGGGGAGCAATAACGGTATCGGTGCTGCTCTTAACTTTGCTGTTAGTTATGCGCAAGAGAATGATTATAAATACCTTTTAACTTTTGACCAAGATACTGTAATTCCAGAAGAATATGTCTCTAGGATGTTATCTTCTTTTCAAAACGCACCAGATGCTGGAGTTATAGGGCCAATTTATAAAGATGTGAATGCAAATAGGGAGTGCCGATTTCCAGTAAAATATGGGCCTTTTACGATAAGAAAAACATTATCAAATGAGAAAGGTATCCAAAATGTAATGAGTATAATAACCTCTGGAACATTGTACCCGACAAAGATTTTTAAAGAAGTTGGATGCTTCGAAAGTGACTATTTTATTGATTATATTGATAATGAATTTTGTTTAAGGCTTTTGCAGCATGGTTATAATGTTTATGTTGACCCCTCGATTATTATAAATCACGCTTTAGGCAATAGATCTTTGACAAAACTTCTAGTTAAGTTTTCACCAACTAATTATCCTTTTTATAGAAAGTATTATATAACCAGGAACAGATTTTTTGTATATAAAAAATATTTTTTGAAATTTCCATCATTTATTGCGTATGACTTTTTGGCATTTAGTTTAGATCTATTTAGAGTTGTCATATTTGAGAACGATAAAAAAAGGAAACTAAAAGCATACTTAAACGGGTTTACAGATTTTATTAAAAATAAAAAAGGTGCAATGTAGACAATTTAAACAATATTATTTATTTAGATCATAATTGGTTAGCTTATTGAGGCTCTATGGGCATACTATCGAATGCAAAATGGGTTGCATTGTCACAGTCAATTAAAATTTTGGTAATATTAATTAACTTGGTTGTGTTGGCAAGATTGATACCACCTGCCGACTTCGGTCTAATGGCAATGGCTTTAGTTGTTGTAAATTTAGCAAATCTAATTCGAGACTTCGGTACGTCTGCTGCAATTATACAAAGACAGTCTTTGTCGGACAAAACAATAAATGCTGTATTTTGGTTAAATGTCATTGTAGGAGGCTTACTTCTAACAATTATTATTGTTTTTTCTCCTGTTATTTCATATGTATTTAATGAACCTCGGTTGATAACTATTCTCTGTTTGTTATCAATAAGCTTTCCAATTGCTTGTTCATCATCAACTCATTTGGCTTTATTAGAAAAGAAATCTAAATTTAAAAGGATTGCTTTTATTGAGGTCTCTTCATCATTGATAGCTGTTACTGGGGCCATTATTCTTGCATATAAGAATTTCGGCGTATATAGCTTGGTTTTTCAAGCAATCACCTCCTCAGTTTTGTCAGCTGTTCAGATCTGGATAGCATCCCGCTGGAGACCAAATTTTAGTAACATAATTGATATTTCTGAAATTAAAAATATCTTTGGCTTCAGTGGTAATTTAACAGCATTTAATTTTATAAACTATTTTTCTAGAAATGCAGATACCATGATTATTGGTTACTATATGTCAGCAAGTATTTTAGGGGCATATTCATTGGCTTACAGAATAATGTTGTTTCCTATTCAAAATCTTACTTTTGTAGCATCACGAGCTTTATTCCCTATTTTTAGTGAAAACCAAGATAACAATCCAGTCTTAAAAAAAACTTATCTAAATGCTGTGTATTTTATATTATTAATTGTTTTACCATTGATGGTTGGATTGGCAACTCTTAGTAGACCCTTTGTAAACCTAGTTTTTGGTCAGCAATGGTTTTTGGTTGGTGAGTTATTGAAATGGCTAGCGCCAACAGCGATTATACAATCAGTACTCAGCTCCACTGGGGTTATTTTTATGACTAAGGGGAGGACTGATGTTTTACTCAAACTTGGGGTTTTTAGTACTGTATTACAAGTACTTGCATTTATAATTGGTGTACATTTCGGTATAGTGAATTTTGCGAAAATTTATTTCTTTGCAAATATAATAAATTTTATTCCAGTAATGTTTTTGGTGATGAAATTAATTGATGGCTCTATAATAGAACTATTAAAGAAAACCTATACGATAGTTATACATAGTGCTATTATGGCCTTTGCATTAATTCTATGTTGTGAATTTTTACCTTACTTCAATAGTATTGAATCATTTATTAAATTAGTGCTAATTTCTCTTTTAGGATGTGGAATATATGTTTCATTGATATTCTTAACTGAATTTGCGAAAATTAAAGAATTTAAAAGTAAGCCAGCCAATAATATCAAGTCTAACTGAAAGGGAATCAATGATGTACGCATCGGAAATTCAAAAACCTAAGTTTTCTATCCTTGTTGTTTTGTATGATAAGGATTTTCATAAATCTAATACACTTAAGATATTAAATGAAAAATTTATACTGAAGAATGTATCATCATTATTTGTTGTCAATAATGGGCCTTGTGCGCTATCGCTTAATAGCCCTTTGATAAAAGAGTTAAAAAATGATTTTTTAGAGTTTAATTACAAAGAATATTTAGATAATAAACCATTAAGTAAGATTTATAATGAGTTTATTTTATCCACAAAATCTCATTATTATATAATATTTGATGATGACTCATGTCCTGAAGAGTCTTATTTTAATCATCTTAAGGAGATTACTGAAGATCTCTGCTTGCCAAGGATAAAGAGCAAAGACGACGGTTTGATATATTATCCTTGCATAGATATGCACCCTGTAATAATAGATGGCGTAGTGGATGTAAACTATACAATGTCTATTTCATCAGGTTTGGTAATAAGCGAATCTCTAGCGCTTAATTTACAGAAACATTATTCTGAAATTTTTGATGAAAGATACTGTCTGTATGGTATTGATACTTCATTTTTCTTTAGATTAAGAAAACTTGCTTCGTCACATTATGCAATTTCGGCTACATGTGCGGGTGACATTACTCATTCTTTATCTCGTGTCACTCAAAATCAGACGGACTTCAGAATACGTGAAAGATTATATGACGTTGCAATAACCACTCGATGGTACAGTGCCTACTATGGATATAAGCCTTTTATACGCAAGTTGCTTGCTAATATAGTAAAGTTTAAATTCCAATTTGCTGTCGTACTCGTTTCAACTTATATTATTGGAAAGCATCCTAGAACATAGTCGCTAAAAAAATCTTGTAGAGTACTTAATGAGGTCTGGAATGGTGATTAATGACACATTATAATTCCTCGCACACAGAATTGTCGTTAATCGTTATCTAAAAGCACTAGATATTAAATGCAGTTGATTTTTTAATTTTTAACTAAGTGTTATAGATAAAAGCCGCACAACATTTGCATGCGGCTTAAAGTTTTAGATGGGATAGGACATTTTTAATAGCTCAGACGTCCATATTGTTAATATACTCAAGAGTATAATACCTATGATATAAAAGAGAGTATAAAAGTTGTTTGTACTGCTTTTTTTGAATGTAAAGAGTAACATAATTAAGCATAAATTTGATGCAATTGGTAACCAATAGAAATTTCTAAAAAACCATGCCATGGAGATAATAGATACTGCATAAATGTTCAGTAGAGATATATAATTACTGGCAACGTAATATAAGGGATTTAACCCCACCTTTTTTTCTTCGCAGACTTTTTTATCTAGTTTGAAAAGGAAAATGGTATTTATCAATAATGGTAGAAATGCTTCTATTGTGAATTTTATTTTTCTTAATATTGATATATCATAAAATGCTGAACCGTCAACTTCAGAATTAAGATAACTCGACATTTTACTTGCAATATTTACACCTACAAATATTTGATCGAGTGACGAACTCAGTGTGCTATATCGCAATATTCTTTGCAATATCAAGATTTATAATAAAGGATATGCTAAAAAGAATTATTGCAAATAAACTTAGATATTTAGTGGCCTTAATGCTTTTAGACAAAAATAGAGATATAACACATATAACTATAGGAATTAATGCTCCCCAATGAATGCTTACAGCAACTACAGAGAGAATAGAAAATTTTAAATAATCTTTCCTTGCTATGTATAACAGCGAAAACATAATAAACAGGAGGGCTATTCCCTGACGATAAGTATTTGTTGCTAAATCAAGCATGTACCATCCATATAGCAATGATATCATGAACAATGATTTATAGGGTTTCGCTTTCAACACAATGCACGTAAAAAATAATAAAATAGTTGCAAAGATAAAAGAGCTTGCAAATATAAAAAATGCATGTTCTGCTGATATGGCTTTTATGGTTTTCATTAGGATATAAAAACCGAAGCCCCAGTTAAAGTCAGCAAAGTTATTAAGAGCATCAAAATTTTCAAGATACATTTTTATATCTGTCGTTCCTGGTTCTCTTAACCCATAAAATAATACCATAGTAATGTAAGCGATTAATAAACCTACCAAATCAATTTTTCGTGAGTTATATTGTATCGCAAAATATGATACGAAAAGGGTAAATATAGAAATACCGAAAAATAGCAGCAGATATAAATTACCAAAAAATAAAGGCATTTATTGTTTACTCCTTGATTACTTTTATATGAGCTAGTACAGGATTAAATAATAACATTCTACTTACTCCTCAATTTATGAATACATAAACAAACTACCACAAAAAAACGAGAAAACCAATTGTATTATTTTTTTATGGGCACAATCAAGTTCTAAGTACTGATATAGTACATGTGTTTTTTTATGTGAATTTGAGTAGGAGTCTAAATGCAGAGACGTCATCTATTTAAACTATTGATTTCTGCAATAGGAATGTTAAGTCTTAATAAGACCAACGCCGCGTCACAAGAAAAAGATATTACACCAAATACTGACATAGATGAAATTGTTAAGAATAAAGGATACGTTGATCCTGAAGACTTTGGGGCTGTTAGAGCTAATAAAAACATCGATAGCACTAGAGCGTTTCAGGATGCTATCGACTATGCAATAAAAAATGGATTTGGTGAAGTTAAGTTCAGTGGTGTTTATTATATTGGTAAGCCGTTACATAAAATAAAACTTCCTGCGGATGATGGTTCGATATCATCACTCTTTGTTAAAGAAGGCGATATAATTTTCTCTGCAGAAGAGACAGTAACGATGAATGCTTGCTTATTAATTACCGGAGATATATCTCTGGTAGCAACTAATATTGAGCATGATATGATAATTGGTCCATGGAATATAAATGAATCACCAATTAATACAGAGCAGCTAGTTGGTATTGCAATTTCATCAGGAGAAGACTACAGCAGAACATCTCGGTACCATTTCTCAAACTTCACTATGAGTAACTATTTTATAGGCCGTATATGTCTATGCATATCGGAAGCAACTTATGAGTCATTGAAGTTTATTGGGTGTGGTATTTCTGGATTGAAACTTGGAATGGAACGTTGTCATGAAGGTGTAATGACCTACTCAGGTTGTATGTCTGGCGATATTATCGGAGGATGGTGGACGAACAGGAATTCAACTTATCAAGATTCTAATTTTTTGCCACCTTATCCTGCTCATGATGTTAATTTAGTTGGTTGGGTCGACTTTTGTTATACTGAGGAAATCCAATACGCACAGATAGATGGTATGTTCTCAACAAGACTTGTTAAACTTGATGCTTTTTTTGATAAATATTTCTTTAAATCAGCTAATAGCAAAAAAAGCTTTAACGGAGGTCGATTAAGTAATAGCGAGAGTACACATGGTGCTATCATGCCAACTTATTATGGCATAGCTGGTAGAGCTCGCCTCTATATTTCGAGGTATGGAAGGCCTATTTCGGGTGTTGTTATTAACAGACTCAAAACTTTAGGTTGCCACCGTACCCCTGTCTCTATTTTTGCACCTAAAATACTTGGGTGCTACATTAATGATGCTTATATTGAACGTAGTGGGTTGTACGATAATAGAAAAACCATTCTGAAAAAAAATGCATTTGGTATAGACTGCGCGGACCTCTATAGAGAAAGCGGTTATGGTATTGGTTATACCGTTGCTGAAGGCTTAGATGTTAAATCCATTATTCTATCCAGCGGCAATCAGATCACAGAAACTCACGATAAGTCAAGCTTTACGGTTACAAAAGGTATTTCTATTAATAGCTTGAATCTTACTGGTGCAAGTGCTTATCCATACATGAATATAACATCATTTGATGGTGAAAACATTCATGAAAAATACGGTATGTATGATGACTTTTTCTTAAGTACTCCTATTAAATTCGCAAAAAATTCTTTGAAATTTGATTATTTAAATGGTGTGTTTAAGCCTGATGTAAATGTTCATGCTGAATCAATTGATGCTTTTTATATTAAGTGTGGAAATGTCGTTAACATCTCAATTACTCTTCATCATGTACACAAAAATAGTGTCAAGGACAGTGTTGAAATTAGTAATCTCCCTTACCCATTACCTGAGGATTGTTGCTTTATATTAAGCACTGTTATTATTCCAGGTATGTGTAAGAATATTAATATTTCTGTTTGCCGCACAGCAGAGGGTGTCTCTCTTATCAAAGATAGTGCCGGTACCTTTTTTTCTAATGTTGACTTGATTGAAGCCATAACGGATTTTTCTATTTCCTTAGCTTATGTTATTGTACCAAGTGAGTGATCATTGGAAATTTTCTGTTGGGGTTAGATATATTTCTTTAAAATTATAGGGCTTTCATTTTTTAAATTTTAACAGTGTGTGATTATATTCCTATTGTCGGACTTTTGGGTTTGTTTATTTTTTGTTAGGATTGTAAATTGATGTGGAAGAAACTAATGAAATCCTCTACAACCTGAGTGATAAGTGAGTTATCATTTTTTCCGGCTTTTTACAGATATCATCGATAGTCTGCAATGTTCAGTGTTTGCAGTTATTTTATACTTCAGCTTGGAGTTAAGTTCATGTCTAAACAGCAAATTGGGGTGGTCGGTATGGCAGTGATGGGGCGTAACCTCGCGCTCAACATCGAGAGCCGTGGTTATACCGTCTCCGTTTTCAACCGCTCCCGTGAAAAGACCGAAGAAGTGATTGCCGAGAACCCGGGCAAGAAACTGGTCCCACATTATACAGTGCAAGAGTTTGTTGAGTCGCTCGAAACGCCACGCCGTATCCTGTTAATGGTGAAGGCGGGCGCAGGCACTGATAGTGCCATCAACTCTCTGAAGCCTTACCTGGACAAGGGTGACATCATTATCGATGGTGGTAACACTTTCTTCCAGGATACGATTCGTCGAAATCGTGAGCTTTCTGCTGAAGGTTTTAACTTCATCGGAACCGGCGTGTCCGGCGGTGAAGAAGGGGCTCTCAAAGGTCCTTCGATCATGCCTGGCGGTCAGAAAGAAGCTTATGAACTGGTTGCTCCAATTCTCAAGCAGATTGCTGCTGTCGCTGAAGACGGTGAGCCGTGCGTAACCTATATCGGTGCCGATGGCGCTGGTCATTATGTTAAAATGGTTCACAACGGTATTGAATACGGTGATATGCAGCTTATTGCAGAAGCCTACGCTTTACTGAAAGGCGGTCTGGCGCTTTCTAATGAAGAGCTGGCGCAAACCTTTACCGAATGGAATGAAGGTGAGCTTAGCAGCTATCTCATTGACATCACTAAAGACATCTTCACCAAAAAAGATGAAGAGGGTAAATACCTGGTCGACGTGATCCTCGATGAGGCGGCAAACAAAGGTACCGGTAAATGGACCAGCCAAAGCTCTCTTGACCTCGGTGAACCGCTGTCACTCATCACTGAATCTGTATTCGCTCGCTATATCTCTTCTCTGAAAGATCAACGTGTGGCTGCTTCGAAGGTTCTTACCGGACCGCAGGCTAAGAGTGCAGGCGATAAAGCGGAGTTCGTTGAGAAAGTTCGCCGCGCTCTGTATCTGGGCAAAATCGTCTCTTACGCTCAAGGTTTCTCCCAACTGCGCGCGGCTTCTGATGAATACCACTGGGATCTGAACTACGGTGAGATTGCGAAAATCTTCCGTGCCGGCTGTATCATTCGTGCTCAGTTCCTGCAAAAGATTACTGATGCCTATGAGCAGAATGCCGACATTGCCAACCTGCTGCTGGCTCCATACTTCAAGCAGATCGCCGATGATTATCAGCAAGCCCTGCGCGATGTTGTTGCATATGCTGTTCAGAATGGTATTCCGGTTCCTACTTTCTCTGCGGCCATCGCCTACTACGATAGCTATCGTTCCGCAGTCTTGCCTGCTAACCTGATTCAGGCGCAGCGTGACTATTTCGGGGCGCATACTTATAAGCGTACCGATAAAGAAGGTGTGTTCCACACTGAGTGGATGGAGTAAAGTTTTTAGTGTCATTTGCCCGGGGTATTAACCCGGGCATAAATTTTCAACAAATAGAATTTCTCTCCTGTAATTAGTACTCACTTATCCTATTTTTTTAAAAACGTAATTTGCAAATATTTTTCTAAAGGAAATCATTTAATATGATATTGATATCCTGATGGATATATTTCGAATTTTTTTTAGGTTCTGGTAATAAAAGGTAAGTTAAATATGAAGATCCTTGTCACTGGCGGTGCAGGTTTTATTGGTTCTGCAGTCGTTCGTCATATCATTGAAAACACCTCCGACGAAGTACGCGTAATAGATTGTCTCACCTACGCCGGTAATCTTGAGTCCCTGACGCCGGTTGCTGGTAATGAACGCTACTCGTTTTCTCAGACAGATATCACTGATGCCAAATCTGTGGCAGAGCAGTTCAGCGATTTCCGTCCGGATATTGTGATGCACCTGGCCGCAGAGAGTCACGTGGACCGCTCTATCGACGGACCTGCTGCCTTTATTCAGACCAACCTGATTGGAACTTTCACCCTGCTGGAAGCTGCCCGCCAGTACTGGTCAGCTCTCGATACGGCCCAGAAGCAGGCTTTCCGCTTCCACCATATTTCGACCGATGAAGTCTACGGCGACCTGCACGGTACCGATGATCTGTTCACCGAAGAGACTCCGTACGCGCCAAGCAGCCCGTACTCTGCCTCCAAGGCCGGCAGCGACCATCTTGTCCGCGCCTGGAACCGCACCTATGGCCTGCCGGTGGTGGTGACCAACTGCTCCAACAACTACGGCCCGTATCACTTCCCGGAAAAACTTATTCCGCTGACCATCCTCAATGCCCTCGCTGGCAAACCGCTGCCCGTCTACGGCAACGGAGAACAGATCCGCGACTGGCTGTACGTAGAAGATCACGCCCGGGCGCTATACAAAGTGGCGACGGAAGGCCGTAGTGGTGAAACGTATAACATCGGCGGCCATAACGAGCGTAAAAACATTGATGTCGTGCGCACCATTTGCGCCATTCTCGATAAAGTGGTTGAACAGAAGCCGGGCAATATCAGCCAGTTTGCCGATCTGATTACGTTTGTGAAAGACCGTCCGGGTCATGACCTGCGTTATGCCATTGATGCGGCGAAAATTCAGCGCGATCTGGGCTGGGTGCCCGAAGAGACATTTGAAAGCGGAATTGAAAAAACGGTTCACTGGTACCTGAACAACACGACCTGGTGGCAGCGCGTGCTGGATGGCTCCTATGCCGGTGAACGTCTTGGCCTGAACAACTAAAAAGGAAAGAAGCATGAAAGGTATTGTACTGGCCGGCGGCTCCGGCACGCGTTTATATCCGATCACCCAGGGTGTTTCCAAGCAGCTACTGCCCATTTATGACAAACCGATGATTTACTACCCGGTTTCTGTTCTGATGCTGGCGGGAATCAAGGATATCCTGATTATCACTACGCCGGAGGATATGCCCGCATTTCAGCGTCTGCTGGGTGACGGTTCTCAGTTTGGCGTGAATTTCAGCTACGCGATTCAGCCGTCGCCGGACGGTCTGGCGCAGGCCTTTATCATCGGCGAGAAGTTTATCGGTAATGATGCCTGTGCATTAGTTCTGGGCGATAATATCTACTTTGGTCAGAGCTTTGGACGGAAACTGGATGCGGCGGCCAGCAAAACATCCGGAGCTACGGTATTCGGCTACCAGGTTCTCGATCCGGAACGTTTCGGTGTGGTGGAGTTTGATGAGAACTTTAAAGCGCTGTCGATTGAAGAGAAGCCGCTGAAGCCGAAATCTGACTGGGCGGTGACCGGACTCTATTTTTATGACACCGATGTGGTGGCAATGGCGAAGGAAGTTAAACCCTCCGCGCGTGGGGAGCTTGAGATCACCACGCTGAACCAGATGTATCTGGATCGGGGTGACCTGCAGGTTGAACTGCTGGGCCGTGGTTTTGCCTGGCTGGATACGGGAACCCACGACAGCCTGATTGAGGCCTCTCAGTTTATCCATACCATCGAGAAGCGTCAGGGGATGAAAGTAGCCTGTCTGGAAGAAATTGCTTATCGCAAGCAGTGGCTGAGCGCGGAAGGGGTGGCGGTACAGGCCGAACGGTTGAAGAAAACCGAGTACGGTGCTTACCTGAAACGTCTGCTGAATGAGCATTAATGGCTGCCGGTCATCATTGGGATATTAACGTATGAAAATTTTACTGATTGGCAAAAATGGCCAGGTGGGCTGGGAGCTGCAGCGTGCGCTGTCCACGCTGGGCGAAGTGGTTGCCGTGGACTTTTTTGATAAAACGCTATGCGGTGATCTTACCAACCTGGAAGGGATCGCGCAGACGGTCCGTACGGTAAAACCGGATGTAGTGGTGAACGCGGCTGCCCATACGGCGGTGGACAAAGCGGAAAGCGAGCGCGAGCTTTCCGATCTGCTGAACGACCGGGGCGTGGCGGTGCTGGCAGTAGAGTCAGCGAAGCTGGGGGCGTTGATGGTGCACTACTCAACGGACTATGTGTTTGACGGCCAGGGAAGCCACTATCGTCTGGAAGATGAGGCGACCGGCCCGCTGAACGTGTACGGCGAAACCAAACGAGCCGGGGAAATCGCGCTGGAGCAGGCGAATCCGCGCCATCTTATTTTCCGTACCAGTTGGGTATATGCCACCCGCGGGGCAAACTTCGCTAAAACGATGCTGCGTCTGGCAGGTGAGAAAGAGGCGCTGTCGATTATTAACGATCAGCACGGTGCGCCAACCGGCGCAGAGCTGCTGGCGGACTGTACGGCAATCGCCATTCGTGAAGAACAGCGCAACCGTGCTGTAGCCGGGACCTATCATCTGGTGGCCAGCGGGGAAACCAGCTGGGCGGAGTACGCGGAATTTGTTTTTGAGGTGGCGCGGTCGCACGGCGCAGAGCTGGCAATCAAAGCAGTAAGCGGTATCCCCACCACGGCCTACCCAACGCCGGCAAAACGTCCGCTGAACTCACGGCTGTCGAATGAGAAATTCCAGCGTGTATTTGGCGTGACGCTGCCGGACTGGCGCCAGGGCGTGGCGCGCGTGGTAACAGAAGTTCTGGGCAAGTAAACGGGCAGAAATATTATGAATATTATTAAGACAGATATCCCTGAAGTGCTGATTTTTGAGCCTCGTGTTTTCGGCGATGCGCGCGGTTTTTTCTTTGAGAGCTTCAGCAGTAAAGTATTTGATGAAGCAGTAGGGCGGAAAGTGGAGTTTGTTCAGGATAACCACTCTCAGTCGCAGAAAGGCGTGCTGCGCGGACTGCACTATCAGCTTGACCCGCATGCCCAGGGCAAACTGGTTCGCTGCATTGAAGGCGAGGTGTTTGATGTGGCGGTCGATATCCGCCGTTCATCGCCAACGTTTGGTAAATGGGTGGGGGCGGTACTGAGCGCGGAAAACAAGCGTCAGCTGTGGATTCCGGAAGGGTTTGCCCATGGCTTCATGGCGTTGAGCGAAACGGTGCAGTTTGTGTACAAGGCCACGAACTATTATGCGCCGCAGTCTGAGCGGAGCATTATCTGGAACGATCCGGAGATTAATATCCAGTGGCCGGAGATTGCAGACTGTACGCTCTCTTTATCTGATAAGGATTTGCAGGCTCATACATTAAAGACAGCTGAAGTATATAAATAAGCATAAAATATAGCTTCATTTACTGTATAGGCCCTTTATAGGCCTATACAGTATTTCAGAGACCTTTGGTGTCTTGCTTGACTTACATTGTTCCTGAGAGTAGAAACATCAACAGTTTTGCTTAATTTGCGGCCATCCGCCGCCGTCCAGTTAACTGATTAAAGTGTGATCGAATGAAAATTACTATTTCCGGTACCGGTTATGTTGGTTTATCGAATGGCATCCTGATTGCGCAAAACCACGAAGTGGTGGCGCTGGATATCATTCAATCCAAAGTTGATATGATTAACCAAAAGATTTCTCCGATTGTCGATAAGGAGATCCAGGAATATCTGGCGGAAAAACCGTTGAATTTTCGCGCGACAACTGACAAGCATGATGCCTATCGTGATGCAGACTATGTCATTATCGCTACACCGACTGACTACGATCCGAAAACCAACTACTTCAATACTTCGACCGTTGAAGCCGTTATTCGTGATGTCACCGAGATTAACCCAGACGCGGTAATGATTATTAAATCCACCATTCCCGTTGGCTTTACGCGTGATATTAAAGAGCGCCTGGGCATTGATAACGTCATTTTCTCTCCTGAGTTTCTGCGTGAAGGCCGCGCGCTTTACGACAACCTGCACCCGTCTCGTATCGTCATTGGCGAACGTTCAGAACGCGCGGAGCGTTTTGCTAATCTGCTGAAAGAAGGCGCGATTAAGCAGGATATCCCGACGCTGTTTACTGACTCTACCGAAGCTGAGGCGATTAAGTTATTCGCCAATACCTACCTGGCGCTGCGCGTAGCCTACTTTAATGAACTGGACAGCTATGCTGAAAGCCAGGGTCTGAACAGTAAACAGATCATCGAAGGCGTGTGTCTCGATCCGCGAATCGGTAATCACTATAACAATCCATCCTTTGGCTATGGCGGCTACTGCCTGCCGAAAGATACCAAGCAGCTGCTGGCAAACTACGAATCTGTACCGAATAACATCATCGGTGCCATCGTCGATGCTAACCGCACGCGTAAAGATTTTATCGCTGACTCTATCCTGGCGCGCAAGCCTAAAGTCGTTGGTATCTATCGCCTGATCATGAAGAGTGGCTCCGATAACTTCCGCGCTTCCTCAATTCAGGGCATCATGAAGCGTATCAAGGCCAAAGGCATCCCGGTCATTATCTACGAACCGGTTATGCAGGAAGATGAGTTCTTTAATTCCCGCGTGGTTCGCGATTTCGACGCGTTCAAACAAGAAGCTGACGTGATTGTCTCAAACCGAATGGCTGAAGAGCTGTCGGATGTCGCTGACAAAGTGTATACCCGCGATTTGTTCGGTAGTGACTAAATCCCCCCTCTGGCCGGGAGATGCGCTGTCGGCCAGAATTTTCCTCTCTTCTGAAGGGGGCACTATTCGCCTGACGAATCGTATTGCTCCTCTTCCCCGACCCAACTCCCTAAAAAACGTGACCTCGCTTAAATTCTTCAATCGATCATCTTGTCCCAACCATTGAGGTCGGATATGTTAAATTCACCTTGTGAAGAGCTACCGTCACTGTGATGTAGACGCTGGAGATAAGCGCCGGAAGGTAAAACAGAGCCTGCTTGCAGGCTTTTGTTGTTTCTGGATCCCGGGTTCTCAGCCGCACTGCGTTGCGATGAGGCGCTGATTGATATTGACACGGGAAGTTGCGGGATCTTTCAAGGCAAGGGCGCAGGCATAGCAAACGCAAGCCATTCATGCCCATGAGAAGAGCGTGCTGATGCTAAGGATATAGTATCAGTTTAATATGACATTTTTATTTTAAAAAGATATCCAATGCCAGCTGTAAAGACTATGCGTATCCCCACCGCTGGCAGTGTTTCATTCTTATATTATTATTTCCTATGCCTGTATTATAATTATATTAAGTTTTCTTTTCACCACTTTCGTTTGTTAAAAGTCAGCTTGGTCTTTTTCTGATCTTTGATATAAGAAATCAGAAAATAGACTGAAACAATCAACAGGATGGCAGCAACTGCTAAGAAAATTATGTTTGCCATAATGCGTACCAGAATGAAAGGAATGTTATAAATCCATTTGCCTGCGAACTAATATCTCTGCAAAAGCATGCCTTTGCCTGCTTAACATAGCCTGAATTTAAGAAAATTCCTATATGGTGTTTGTGGTTTTTTTTTGAGAAAAGTGGAAAAAACTTTTTCATTACCGTTACGTTGAACAATAGCGCTGTGGCCGACTTTGCTGGCAGACTGATGCGCTGGGGATTGTTTGCTTTATAAGGTAATGCTCTTCAGTGAAGGTAATGGAAGTGGCTTAGATGAGAGTTTGATGAAGGTTTTGTTTGCTTCGTGTTAAATCTACGTTTGGGTTTTGTGTGGTTTTCAGCGGCAGGCCATAAATAAATTACGTCTCTCAACTCTCAGCAGGATGGATAAGTTTATCCAATGACCATTTCAGATATAAAAAAGCCGCAGTAGCGTTCTGCTGCGGCTAAATCCACAATACCTGATATGACTACGCCTTGTAATAAGCTTTATACCAGTCAACGAAGTTCTTCACCCCCTGGCTAACCGTCGTTTGTGGCCTGAATCCCACCGCATCATACAGCGGCCTGGTATCTGCGCTGGTTTCCAGCACATCGCCAGGTTGTATCGGCATCATATTTTTCTCCGCCACCATCCCCAGAGCCTCTTCCAGAGCAGTGATGTAATCCATGAGCTCAACCGGTGAGCTATTCCCGATGTTATACACCCGGTATGGCGCCGAGCTATCCGCTGGTGAACCCGTTTCAACGGTCCATTCCGGATTAGGCTGCGGGATAATGTCCTGCATCCTTACAACCGCCTCAACGATATCGTCAATGTAGGTGAAGTCGCGCTTCATCTTGCCGTAGTTGTAGACATCAATACTCTTACCTTCCAGCATGGCTTTCGTAAACTTGAACAGCGCCATATCCGGACGGCCCCACGGGCCGTAGACGGTGAAGAATCTCAGTCCGGTGGTTGGAATGCCATAAAGATGCGAGTAGGTATGCGCCATCAGTTCATTCGCTTTCTTGGTGGCGGCATACAGCGAAACCGGATGATCAACTGAATCCTCCGTAGAGAACGGCATTTTACGGTTCAGGCCATAGACCGAACTGGATGAGGCATAGAGCAAATGCTCAACGTCGTTGTGTCTGCAGCCTTCAAGAATGTTCAGATAACCAATCAGGTTAGCGTCAGCATAAGCGAACGGGTTTTCCAGGGAGTAGCGAACTCCTGCCTGCGCGGCGAGATGGATCACTCGGTTAAATTTCTCGTTAGCAAAAAGCCGGGCAATACCTTCACGATCCGCGAGATCGATTTTGTGAAAACTGAACAGTGGAGATTGCAGTAAATCCAGACGGGCCTGCTTAAGATTGACGTCATAATAGTCGTTCATGTTGTCGAGGCCGACAACCTCATGACCCGCCTCCAGAAGGCGCTTGCAGGTATGAAAGCCGATGAATCCTGCGGCTCCAGTTACTAAAAATTTCATATTCATCCTCTGGGGTGACTGTGTCCCGCTATCTATTCGTTGATTTTACACTGGCTTGCCGCGTGGATCACCTGCTTTACCGTTGCTGATTATGTTCATGTGTTCGCTGGGGAAGCGCTGGCGTCCGGATAGTATCGAGAATGTACTGGCGTTCTGTAGTTTCAATGAAATTCATTATCCGTGCTTTATGATTAGCAAGATAATGATTGCGTATGGTTTGATCGCGTACTCAGGATTCCCTGTTCTGCCTGAACGGTTTATGCCCCGGAGAATTAACGCAGATTAAAATTGATTTTATGTTTGAGTTTACAATTATTTCACATTGAAGGCGGCTTTTTAAGGTTTTCCTTTTTAAATCAAACGCTTATTTTCATTGCTGTATTTTGTTTAAATTATGTTTACCCCCTGAATCATTTGCAATATGAATTGATTGGCAACGTATTTTCATTTTTATTCCTATAGACCAGCGCTATAATGCTGCTGCTCATTTGCATGACCATTGTGTTGTCAGCTTAATCAGCTATCCTGTGCGCAGCATTAAATATGACACTAAACTGATTGTTGGCGTCATTTCAATCAATATTGGAGCACAGTTTGCGCTGATTCATCAGAAGATGAATGGGTAGATAACGGAGACAGAGCCCTGTGACGCATGAAAAACAGGCTTGTCGGAAGAGCGAATTGAGAAATTCCTGATGGATGAGGCGAAAGCAAACAGCGAGAGTGTGCCCCTGCTTGAATCTTTATCGTTTTCAAGCGAGCAACACCCGGTGTCACGGGCGGCCACTTTTTCGACAGCCGCTGTTTAACCTCAGGACGGCGTTGAGCCAGTGCGCTGTGGTTGTGATAACCGGCGCTGGAGATGTTGACAGACAAGATAGATGAATCATTACGCAGTTTGGTTGCGACAGCCAAGGGCGGTAGCGTGATTTAAAACTATCTCATAACATTAAGGGGAGGGGGTATCTGACTGTAAAATAGCAGTTTTTACTGTTTGCCATGAAACAGCACATTAACTGGTCATCTCCAGGTCAGCATCTCACTTGTCCCAGTTCGGTATGCAAGATCTACAATGGTCGGCTGCTGCCAATGCATTAAAGCGGAGACAAAACTCGGGAAAATCTTGCTTTAATCTATGTGCTTAGGTTTTCAGCTCGTATGCTCAAGTCACGGTATCTACCGGCAATCTATAAGTTCGGGCGTTAGAGCTATCGCAGCTGACGGGGGTTTAGTCAGCTACAACGCGAAATCTAAAGTGCATAACAAAATGCTTAAAATTTCGTAGAATAATTTATGAGTATAAAAATGAAGTATAATCTAGGGTATTTATTTGACCTGCTTGTTGTTATCACTAATAAAGATCTAAAGGTACGGTATAAAAGTAGCGTGTTTGGTTATTTATGGTCAATTGCCAATCCTTTGCTTTTTGCGATGATCTACTATTTTATTTTCAAACTGATCATGCGTGTTCAGATACCTAATTATACCCTTTTTCTAATAACGGGGCTGTTTCCCTGGCAGTGGTTTGCAAGCTCAGCAACAAATTCACTTTTTTCATTTATTGCTAATGCGCAAATTATTAAAAAAACTGTATTTCCGCGCTCAGTTATCCCGCTCAGTAATGTCATGATGGAAGGGTTACACTTCTTGTGTACCATTCCTGTCATCGTCGCTTTTCTTTTTGTATACGGTATGCGTCCTTCGCTTTCGTGGCTGTGGGGAATACCGCTCATTGCTATCGGGCAGGTGATATTCACCTTTGGCATATCCATAATCTTTTCAACGTTGAATCTATTTTTTAGAGATCTGGAAAGATTTGTGACTCTCGGTATTATGTTAATGTTCTACTGTACGCCCATTTTATACGCATCCGATATGATTCCGGCAAAATATAGCTGGGTTATTGACTATAACCCTCTGGCGAGTATGATTTTAAGCTGGCGCAACTTATTTATGGATGGGGTTTTAAACTATGAGCATATTTCAGTATTATATTTGACGGGTATAGTGCTGACGGTTATCGGTCTGAGTATTTTTAATAAATTAAAATATCGCTTTGCAGAGATCTTGTGATGGAACCAGTAATTGATTTTAATAATGTGACAAAAGAGTATCCACTTTACCATCATATTGGCTCAGGTATTAAAGATTTAATATTTCATCCCAAAAGAGCATTTCAATTACTGAAGGGCCGCAAATATCTTGCTATTCAGGATGTTTCTTTTACGGTCGGTAAAGGAGAGGCCGTTGCGCTCATCGGGCGAAATGGCGCAGGTAAAAGCACATCTTTGGGGCTGGTTGCCGGCGTGATAAAACCCACAAAAGGATCGGTCACCACGCGTGGGCGAGTCGCTTCAATGCTTGAGCTGGGCGGCGGCTTTCATCCAGAATTGACGGGGCGCGAGAACATTTTTCTTAATGCCACACTTCTTGGGTTACGCCGTAAAGAGGTGCAGCAGCGAATGGAGCGCATCATTGAATTTTCCGAATTAGGAGAATTTATCGATGAGCCGATCCGCGTCTATTCTAGCGGTATGCTAGCGAAGCTTGGTTTTTCTGTTATCAGTCAAGTTGAGCCTGATATTTTGATTATCGATGAAGTGCTTGCCGTCGGCGATATTTCTTTTCAGGCCAAATGTATCAAGACGATTAAAGAGTTCAAAAATCGTGGCGTGACAATATTGTTTGTTAGCCACAACATGAGTGATGTGGAAAAGATATGCGATCGGGTTGTCTGGATCGAAAATCACCGTCTGCGGGAAATCGGTTCTGCTGAAAGAATCATCGAACTTTATAAACAAGCAATGGCCTAAATCTGGTAATTAAATGAATAGTATTAAGATCTATACCTGTCATCATAAGCCGAGCGCATTCCTTAATGCATCGATTATCAAACCATTGCATGTAGGTAAAGCCAACTCCTATAATGATATCGGCTGTATTGGCGATGATACAGGTGATAATATTTCGTTTAAAAACCCTTTTTACTGTGAGTTAACAGCACATTATTGGGTTTGGAAAAATGAATCTCTTTCTGATTATGTCGGCTTTATGCATTATCGCCGACATCTGAACTTTTCCTCAGAGCAGAGCTTTCCCGAAGATAATTGGGGCGTCGTTAATTCACCCGTTATTGATGCAGAGTATGAAAAGCAGTTTGGTTTAACCGACACGGCAATCCAGGATTGTATTTCAGGGTTTGACCTGCTGTTACCAAAGAAGTGGTCTGTGACCTCTGCCGGCAGTAAAAATAACCTCGATCATTATGAGAAAGGTGAGTTTTTACATATAAAGGACTATCTGGCTGCCCTGGAGGTTGTCGAAGAGCTTTATCCGGACTATAAAGCGGCTATTCAGCAGTTTAACAATGCCACAGATGGCTATTACACGAACATGTTTGTGATGCACAAAGATATGTTCGTGGATTATTCAGAATGGCTCTTCGCGATTTTGGCTAATCTTGAAAGCCGCATCTCTATGAATAATTATAACGCGCAAGAAAAGCGTGTTATTGGACATATTGCTGAGCGTCTTTTTAACATTTATATTATTAAGCAGCAGCAAGACCGGGCCCTGAAAGTTAAAGAACTTCAGCGCACTTTCGTGACGAATGAGACATTCAACGGCAAGCTGGAACCGGTTTTTCCTCACGCTGCGCCGATAGTCATCAGTTTTGATGACAACTATGCCATCAGCGGTGGAGCCTTAATCAACTCCATTGTTCGTCATTCTGATAAAAACACCCATTATGATATTGTTGTGCTGGAAAATAAGGTGAGTAACCTTAACAAGCAGCGCTTACTAAAACTGGTCTCGGCCCATACAAACTTTTCACTTCGATTTTTTGATGTGAATGCCTTTACTGAATTGAATGGCGTACATACCCGCGCGCACTTTAGCGCATCAACCTATGCTCGCTTGTTTATTCCGCAGCTTTTCCGTGAATATGAGAAGGTCATTTTTATCGATTCCGATACTGTGGTGAAGGCCGATCTTGCGACTTTGCTTAATGTCGACCTCGGCACAAACCTTGTTGCCGCCGTTAAAGATATCGTGATGGAAGGCTTCGTCAAGTTTGGTGCGATGTCGGAGTCGGCAGATGGCGTGATGCCCGCCGGCGAGTATCTGCAAAAAACGCTTAAAATGACCAATCCGGATGAGTATTTCCAGGCGGGAATTATCGTTTTTAACGTTGCCCAGATGGTGCAGGAAGATACCTTCTCAGCGCTGATTAAGACGCTCAAAGAGAAGAAGTACTGGTTCCTCGACCAGGACATCATGAACAAAGTCTTCTATGGCCGGGTTGAGTTTTTACCGCTGGAGTGGAATGTCTATCACGGTAATGGCAATACGGATGACTTTTTCCCCAATCTCCAGTTCGCAACATATATGCGCTTTTTAAAAGCCAGAAAGAACCCGAATATGATTCACTATGCCGGGGAGAATAAACCGTGGAATACGGACAAGGTTGACTTTTATGACGATTTCCTGGAAAACGTCATCAATACGCCATGGGAAAAAGAGACCTATTTCCGTCAGTTATCTCCGGTAAATTCATCAAGTCCTGCGCAAACTGCAGGGCAAACGCCAGTTCTGCTTCAGACTAAGATCAAAAAAGCGTTGATGCCTTTCCTTAATAAATATGCTCCTGTCGGTTCACCGAGGCGAAACACGATAACAAAATACTACTATAAAGTTAGACGCTCAATTCTTGGTTAAGGCTGCTGGAGTTATATTATGAACAGTAAAAATATTCTCATCGTCGGAGCGGGTTTTTCCGGTGTGGTTATCGCACGCCAGCTCGCTGAACAAGGTCATCACATCAGAATTATTGACCAGCGTGACCACATAGGCGGTAACTCCTATGATGCGCGCGATCCGCAAACTGACGTTATGGTTCACGTTTATGGCCCGCATATCTTTCACACCGATAATGAAACAGTGTGGAACTATGTGACTCAGCACGCTGAAATGATGCCGTATGTGAACCGTGTCAAAGCAACGGTTAATGGCCAGGTGTTCTCTCTGCCGATCAACCTGCATACCATCAACCAGTTTTTTGCGAAGACCTGTTCGCCAGATGAGGCCCGGGCGCTGATTGCCGAAAAAGGGGACAGTTCGATCCTGGAACCGAAGACCTTTGAAGAACAGGCTCTGCGTTTTATCGGCAAAGAGCTCTATGAGGCGTTCTTCAAGGGCTATACCATCAAGCAGTGGGGGATGGAGCCCTCGCAGCTTCCGGCGTCGATTCTTAAGCGTCTGCCGGTTCGTTTTAACTACGATGATAATTACTTTAACCACAGATTTCAGGGCATGCCGAAACTGGGTTATACGAAAATGATTGAGTCAATCGCCAATCATGAAAATATTACCATCGAACTTCAGCAATCGTTTAACGCTGAAGAGAGAGAACAGTACGATCACGTGTTCTATAGCGGGCCGCTGGATGCTTTTTATTCCTATCAATATGGTCGCCTGGGCTATCGTACTCTGGATTTTGAAAAATTCACCTGGCAGGGCGATTATCAGGGCTGCGCGGTAATGAATTACTGCTCGCTGGATGTTCCTTATACCCGTATCACTGAACATAAGTACTTTTCGCCCTGGGAATCCCATGAGGGATCGGTCTGTTACAAGGAATACAGCCGCGAATGTGGCGAAAAGGATATCCCTTATTATCCGATTCGTCAGATGGGGGAGATGGCTTTACTCGATAAATATTTGTCCCTCGCGGAAAATGAAAAGAATATGACGTTTGTTGGCCGCCTTGGAACCTATCGATATCTGGATATGGATGTCACTATCGCTGAAGCATTAAATACAGCCGATAAGTACTTGTCCTCCCTTAGCAGTAATGAGTCTATGCCAGTATTTACGGTTTCTGTGCGATGAATTGCTCCGCATTAATAGTCACGTATAATCGTTTAGAGAAGTTAAAGCTGACTATTGCCAACACGGTGAAATTAAATTTTACAGCGATCGTTGTTGTCAATAACGGGTCCACGGATGGAACCCAGGCCTGGTTAGCCACCCTTAGCGACCCGCGAGTGATTGTTCTTAATCTGCCATCCAACAGCGGTGGCGCGGGTGGCTTTAAGGCCGGGAGTCAATATTTATGCGACAACGTCGATAGCGACTGGGTTTTCTTTTACGATGATGACGCCTGGCCCGAGAGCGATGCGCTGGAAAAATTTGCCCAGCTAGAAAAGGCTAACTGTCGGGTGTTCACCGCTTTGGTCAAGGATCTTCAGGGGCAACCCTGTCCGATGAACATGCCTTTTGCCAAAGTTCCGTCGTCGTTTATGGACACATTACGCTACATCAGAAATCCTGCGGAGTTTCTTCCGTCGGTTTCCCGGGCGTGTGCGGTACAGACGGTTTCCTTTGTCGGTATGATTATTCAGCGAGATGTGCTACAAAAGCGTCTCCACAGTATTCACGACGAATTATTTTTATATTTTGACGATCTCTATTTTGGCTATCAGCTGACATTAGATGGCGAAGCTATTCGCTATTCTCCCGAGGTCATCTTTACCCACGATGTGAGTATCCAGGGGAAATGTATTGTTCCCGAATGGAAGGTTTATTATCTTTGTCGAAATCTTATTTTGGCGAAGAGAATTTTTCCGCGAGTTGCCATTTTTAGCCGTCTCTCAATCCTTTTACGGTTGATTAAATATGTATCAATATTGCCATGGCAACGCAATAAATTGTTATATTTTAAATACTTGCGTCGTGGAATTATCCATGGTGTAAAAGGAATCAGCGGTAAGAATCATTAAGTGGATATAGCAATGAAAAAACTGTGTTATTTCATAAACTCGGATTGGTATTTTGATTTGCACTGGATTGATCGTGCGATCGCCGCCCGAGATGCTGGTTATGAGATTCACATCATCAGTCATTTTGTCGACGGTAAAGTGCTGAATAAATTTAAAACATTCGGTTTTAAGTGTCATAATGTCCCACTTGATGCTCAATCATTTAATGCATTAACTTTCTTTCGGGCCTTTTTTGCCTCCCGAAAGCTCATTAAAGAAATTAATCCCGACCTTTTACACTGTATCACTATTAAACCCTGTCTGATCGGTGGGCTCCTGTCCAGGACAAACAACCGTCCCGTCATCGTGAGTTTTGTTGGTCTGGGTCGTGTATTTTCAGGTGATACGGGTTTGCTTAAGCTATTGCGCAATATCACCATCATGGCCTACAAATATATTGCCAGTAATAAGCGCAGTATATTTATGTTTGAGCACGATAAAGATCGTAAAAAACTGGCGGGTTTTGTCGGGATTGACTATCAGCAGACTATTGTCATCGATGGCGCGGGTATCAATCCGGAGATCTATAAATATTCTCTGGAGCAGGAGCGTGACGTTCCGGTTGTGCTGTTTGCCAGCAGAATGCTCTGGAGTAAAGGGCTCGGGGATTTAATTGAAGCCAAGAAAATCCTCGAAGCAAGAAATATTCATTTTACGCTAAACGTCGCCGGGATACTCGTTGAAAACGATAAGGATGCTATATCCCTTGCGGTGATCCAGCAATGGCATAAAGAAGGCCTGATTAACTGGTTGGGTCACAGCTCTAACGTCTGCGACTTGATCGAGGAGTCGAACATTGTGGCATTACCTTCGATCTATTCCGAAGGCGTGCCGCGTATTCTGCTTGAGGCTTCCTCGGTTGGCCGGGCCTGCATTGCCTACGATGTTGGCGGCTGCGATAGCCTGATCATTAATAACGATAACGGCATTATCGTGAAAAGTAACTCTCCGCAGGAGCTGGCCGATAAGCTTGAATTCTTGTTAGCCAATCCCAAAGCACGAGTAGAGATGGGTATTAAAGGACGGCAACGCGTTCAGGATAAGTTTTCTAGCGGTATGATCATTAGCAAGACCTTAAAGACTTATCATGATGTGGTTCAGGGATGATGTAACGCAAGAGATTACAGCTTCATGTAAATCAAACACCTCCGAAGCGGTTGCATTTTAAGCTATGTAACTGCTCAGCAAACGCATGATGAGTTTAATGATTGCGTGCCACTTATTTTGAAGGTGATTGAATGTCTGATGAATCAAGTAACGTTATTGTATCCGTTATTATCCCTGTCCATAACGCCGCGGAGTATATTGCTGAGACGCTTACTACGGTGTTAGCCCAGTCTTTAAAAGAGATTGAGATTATCCTTGTTAACGATAGCTCAACGGATAATACTCTGGATATTGTCACTAAAATAGCCAGTGAAGATTCGCGAGTCCGGGTTATCACCAACCCGAGCAACGTTGGTGGCGGCGAATCGCGAAATATCGGCCTACGTGTAGCGACCGGCGAATACATCATTTTCCTCGACGATGACGATTACGCCGATAAAGAGATGTTAAAGAGAATGTCCGACCGGGCTACGGCCCTGCAAACGGATGTTGTTATCTGCCGGTGCCAGTCAGTCGATTTGCAAACCAATACCCGTTCTCCCATGCCTTTGTCGGCGCGGGAGGATTTACTGCCTGAAAAAGAGGTCTTCTCTTCACGGGAAATTGCTGACGATTTTTTCAGAGCCTTTATATGGTGGCCATGGGATAAGCTTTTCAGACGCGAGGCTATCCTGGCTATGGGCCTGGAGTTTCAACCGCTGAGAACCACAAACGACCTGTACTTTGTGAGTTGTTTCATGCTGTTAGCAAATCACATCTCTCTGGTTGATGAGATCTTAATCTCTCATACTATCCACCGCGCTGAGTCGCTTTCCTCCACCAGAGAAGATTCGTGGCACTGCGCGCTGGAGGCATTAACTTCGCTACGTTTGTTTATGCAAGATCGTGATTTACTGGCGTCCAGAAGTCGTGATTTTAATAATTACGCCGTTGTTTTTCTTGAGTGGCATCTCAATACGATTTCTGGCGGTACGTTTAACCCGTTGTTTAACGAAGTAAAGTCGTTCATCTTATCTTTAGAAATCGATCGTGATGACTTTTATGATGACTTTATCAAAGCTGCGTATGGCCGGATCGTTAATCAGACAGCGGAAGAGTATATTTTTTCTCTGAAAGACAGAGCGTTACGCGAGCTTGAACATGCACAAATGATGAACTCAACGCTGCAGGAAGAAATGACTTCTCTTAAACAGTCGACGGTATCTCAGCGAAGTGAAATTGATGTTCTGAAGGCGCAGGTTAACGATAAAACCACCATTATCCACGAGCTTGAACAGCGGAATACGCGTTTAGAAGAAGAATATCAAACTCAGCAACAGAAATTGCTCAGCATTGAAAATGCGTACCATGAGCTGACTCAGCGCTATACAGATTTGGTTTCATCTTTATCATGGAAAATGACGAAACCATTGAGGCTAGTTAAAGAAATAACCGCCCGAAAAAAGTCGTGACGTCGATAAACCGGTGATATCAACAGCGCGCTGGCGATGTTGATATTGCAAGGGAGGCGTCATGCCGCCTCCCTTTGATGACTTACTTATGCCTGCTCCGCAGGTTTTCCACCACATCCGTCAAATTCAGCCCCTGATCCTGCAGCAGCACCAGCAGGTGATACATCAAATCCGACGCTTCATTCTTCAGTTCGAACTGGTCATGCACCGTCGCGGCCAGCGCGGTCTCAACGCCTTCTTCCCCCACCTTCTGCGCAATACGTTTGGTGCCGCTGGCGTACAGCTTCGCGGTATAGGAGCTCTCCGGATCGGCGTGTTTGCGTTCCGCCAGCAGCTGCTCCAGCTGATATAAGAACAGCCACTGATGGCCGGTTTCGCCAAAGCAGCTTGAGGTGCCTTTATGGCAGGTTGGGCCAATCGGATTAACCAGCGCCAGCAGGGTATCGTTATCGCAATCCGGGGTGATGCTCACCACGTTGAGGAAATTGCCCGACGTTTCCCCCTTGGTCCACAGACGCTGTTTGGTCCGCGAATAAAAGGTCACCTTGCCGGTCTCTTCGGTTTTCGCCAGCGCATCCTGATTCATATAGCCCAGCATCAGCACTTCACCAGAAACGGCGTGCTGCACGATGACCGGCATCAGACCGTCGGTTTTTTGCCAATCCAGCTGTTCACTTAACATACCCTAATCTCCACGCCCTGTGCTGCCAGGTACGTTTTCAGTTCACCAATATTAATAATTTGCTTGTGGAACACCGAGGCGGCCAGCGCGCCGTCGACGTTAGCGTCGCGGAAGGCTTCCAGGAAGTGCTCCATGGTGCCCGCGCCGCCGGATGCAATCAGCGGCACGTGGCACACGGCGCGGACCTTGCTTAACTGCGCCAGATCGTAGCCGTTACGCACGCCGTCCTGGTTCATCATATTGAGGACGATTTCGCCGGCCCCGCGCTTTTGCACTTCCTGCACCCAGTCCAGGGTTTCCCACTGCGTCACCCGCGTCCGGCTCTCATCGCCGGTATACTGATTGACGTGATACTTACCGCTCGCGGCGTCAAACCAGGTATCGATGCCCACCACAATACACTGCACGCCGAAACGGTCGGCCAGGCGGGTAATCAGCGTCGGATCCGCCAGGGCAGGGGAGTTGATGGAGATTTTATCCGCGCCGAAGGAGAGGATTTGCGCCGCATCGTCCAGCGACTTAATGCCGCCGGCGACGCAGAACGGAATGTCGATCACTTCCGCGACCCGCGACACCCAGCTTTTGTCCACCACGCGGCCGTCGCTGGAGGCGGTGATATCGTAGAACACCAGCTCATCCGCGCCTTCGTCGGCATAGCGTTTTGCCAGCGGGACGATATCACCGATGATTTCGTGATTACGGAATTGCACGCCTTTCACTACCTGGCCGTCGCGAACGTCGAGACAGGGGATTATCCGTTTTGCCAGCATTGAATGGCCTCCGTTACGTTAAATTTACCTTCCAGCAGCGCTCGGCCGACAATCACTCCGCGCACTCCGGTTCCGCGCAGCGCGGCGATATCATGCAGATCGCCAATGCCGCCGGAAGACTGAAACGCGACCTGTGGATAGCGGGCGCAGACTTCTTCATACAGCGAGACGTTAGACCCGGCCAGCGTCCCGTCGCGGGAAATATCGGTACACAGCACGTGCTGTAGGCCGACGGACTGATAGCTCTCCACCAGCTCCTCCAGGGTTACGCCGGAGTTCTCCTGCCAGCCGCTGACCGCCACCTGCTTGCTGCCTTCCGCGTCAATCCGCACGTCAAGCGCCAGCACCAGATGCTGCGGGCCAAAACGCGTAAACCAGCCTTTCACCACTTCCGGCGACTTCACCGCCGTCGAACCCACCACCACGCGCGCCACGCCTGCATCAAGCAGGGCGGCCACGTCTTCTTCCGTCCGCACGCCGCCGCCAACCTGCACCGGCACGTTCACGCCGGCAACCAGCGTTTTCAGCAGCGGGATCTGGCGCTTTGCCGGATCTTTCGCCCCGGTCAGGTCGACCAGGTGCAGCACTTCGGCCCCCTGGGCGGCATAGGATTGCAGGCGCGGCAGCGGGTCGTTACCGTAGTCGCGCTGCTGAGCGTAATCGCCCTGATGGAGACGGACGACCGTGCCGTCAATTAAATCTAAAGCAGGAATAATCATCACATCTCCAGGAAGTTTTTCAGCAGCTGCGCCCCGGCGCTGCCGGAGCGTTCAGGGTGGAACTGGACGCCAAAGAAGTTATCTTTCTGCACCGCGGCGGTGAAGGCCTCGCCGTAGCTGCACTGGGCGATGGTATTGACGTTGACCGGCATCGCGTAGCTGTGGACGAAGTAAAAATACGCCCCGTCTTCAATGCCGCGAAACAGACGATCGCCCGCTTTGGCGTATACCCGGTTCCAGCCCATATGCGGCAGCGGCAGGCCGTGGTCGGTCATTTTCGGCACCTCCTGGTCGATAATGCCCAACAGGTCAACGCCGTTATTCTCCTCGCTGCGTTTTCCCAGCAGCTGCATGCCGAGGCAAATGCCCAGCACCGGCTGGGTACAGGCTTTAATCAGCTCGATCAAATCGCGCTCGCGCAGCTGGTCCATCGCCGCCTGAGCCGTGCCCACCCCCGGCAGAAACAGTTTATCGGCGCGCAGCACCACATCCGGGTCGCGGCTGACCTGCGGCTCGTAGCCGTGGCGGCTCACCGCGGATTTCACCGAATTGAGGTTGGCGCAGCCGGTATCGAGGATCACCACGTTCATCAGAGTACCCCTTTCGAAGACGGCAGCGTGTCGCCCTGGACGCGAATCGCCTGGCGTAGCGTGCGGCCGAAGGCCTTAAACAGGCTCTCTACGCGGTGGTGGTCGTTTTTGCCCTTGGTTTTCAGGTGCAGAGTGACCGCCATGGTATAGGAGAGCGAGCGGAAGAAGTGTTCCACCATCTCGGTGCTCAGATCGCCAACGCGCTGATAGGTAAAGTCTGCTTTGTATTCGAGGTGCGGACGGCCGGAGATATCCAACGCGCAGCGGGCCAGGCATTCGTCCATCGGCAGCACAAAGCCGAAACGGCCGATACCGCGCTTGTCGCCGAGGGCCAGCTTCAGCGCTTCGCCCAGCGCGAGCCCGGTATCTTCCACGGTGTGGTGATCGTCGATATAAAGATCGCCGCCGACGTTAATCTCCAGGCGGAAGCCGCCGTGGGTGGCGATTTGGTCAAGCATATGATCGAAAAAGCCGACGCCGGTGGAGATTTTGCTGCCGCCTTCGCGGTCCAGCCACACTTTCACATCCACCTGGGTCTCTTTGGTGATGCGCTCAACGTGGGCGTAGCGGTCGTGGCGGGTTAGCTGTTCGCAAATGGTCGGCCAGTCCAGCTTTTCGCGGTCATAGCGCAGGCCGGTAATGCCCATGTTATCCGCCAGCTGGATATCGGTCGCGCGGTCGCCAATCACGTAGCTGTTGGCGGTGTCCATCACCCCTTGCTCCAGCCACGGCAGCACCAGTTTGGTTTTCGGCTTGCGGCAGTCGCAGTTATCCGCCGGGAGATGCGGGCAAATCAGCACCTCGTCAAAGTTGACGCCCTGTGAGGAGAATATCTGCATCATCAGGTTGTGCGGGCCGTCGAACTCGTCCTGCGGCAGGCTGGCGGTTCCCAGCCCGTCCTGATTGGTGATCATCACCAGCCTGTACCCTTCCTGCTGCAGCTTTAGCAGGGCCGGGATCACCTGCGGCTCAAACGCCAGCTTATCGAAGCGGTCTACCTGAAAATCAACCGGTGGCTCGGAAATCAGCGTACCGTCACGGTCAATAAAGAGAAACTTCTGGGTCATACATTCTCCGCAGTCAAAGCGTCAATGACGCGCTGGCTCTCTGCACGGGTACCGATAGTGATACGCAAACAGCCGCTTAATGAAGGTTGTTTATTCTGGTCACGTAAGATAATGCCCTGATCCCACAAAGATTTAAATACCGCGCTGGAGGCGGTGATCCGCGCCAGAACGTAGTTGCTCTCGGAATCGAACACCTCTTCAACGCAGGCAATGCTGCGCAGCTGGCTGACCAGATAATCGCGTTCGCCGAGGATCTGCGCCACGCGCGCCCGCATGGCGGCAATGCCTTCCGCGCTGAGCGCCTGGGCGGCGATGTCGGCGACCGGCGTCGAGAGCGGATAAGGTGCGATAACCTTCATCAGCACGTTAATCACCTCGGCGTTGGCGAGGGTAAAGCCGCAGCGCAGTCCGGCCAGGGCGAAGGCCTTGGAGAGGGTACGCAGAATCACCAGGTGCGGATACTCGTTGAGCCAGGTTGCCAGCGTGGCCTGCGGGCAGAACTCAATATAGGCTTCATCCGCGACCACGATAGCTTTACCGCGCGCCATCTCCAGCAGGGTGCGAAAATCTTTCGGGTTGATAATCTGCCCGGTCGGGTTATTCGGGCTGCAGACGAACACCACTTTCACGCCGTCAAGATTGGCCGCGATGCCCGGCAGATCCAGCTGCCAGTCGGCGAGGGTGGGCACCGTACGGCAGGTCACGCCGATGGTTTCGGCGCTGACGCTGTACATGCCGTAGGTCGGCGGGCAGTAGAGCACCGCATCCTGGCCCGGCTCGCAGAAGGCGCGGATCAGCAGTTCAATGCCTTCATCGGCGCCGCGGCTGACCAACACCTGCTCCGGCTTGACGCCCGCATACTGCGCGTAGCGTTCAATGACCGCTTTCGGCTGCGGTTCCGGATAGCGGTTCATCGTCTGCTCGGTCAGCTGAAACGCGACCGCGGTCGGGAATTCGTTGGCGTTCAGCCAGACGTCGCCTTTACCGCCCAGACGGCGAGCAGATTGATACGGCGTCAGCGCGCGGACGTTGGCGCGGGCTAAATCTTCGATGCTCATGCTTGCTCCTTAAGGGCTGCGACGCGCAGCGTAACGGCGTTTTTGTGGGCGTCCAGACGCTCGGCGGCGGCCAGAATCTCAATCGTTGAGGCGAGGGCGGCAAACCCGTCGCGCGACAGCTCCTGCACGGTCATGCGTTTCTGAAAATCCGCCAGGCCGAGGCTGGAGCAGGTGGCGGTGTAGCCGTAGGTCGGCAGCACGTGGTTGGTGCCGGAGGCGTAATCGCCGGCGGACTCCGGCGACCAGTCGCCGAGAAATACCGAACCGGCGCTGGTAATGCCGTCGACCAGTTCGCGGGCGTTGCGGGTCTGAATAATCAGGTGCTCCGGACCGTACTGGTTGGAAATCTCCACGCACTGGGCGATATCGCGAGCCACGATGATGCGGCTGGCGGAGAGCGCCCCGCGGGCCGTTTCCGCACGGGACAGCGCGGCCAGCTGGCGCTCAACGGCTTGCGCGACGCGGGTGGCCATCTCGCTATCCGGCGTCAGCAGAATCACCTGCGAATCCGGGCCGTGCTCCGCCTGGGAAAGCAGGTCAGAGGCGACGAAATCCGGAGTGGCGCCGCTGTCGGCGATCACCAGCACTTCCGACGGCCCGGCGGGCATATCGATAGCCGCACCGTCAAGACGCTGGCTGACCTGGCGCTTGGCTTCGGTCACGAAGGCGTTGCCCGGGCCAAAGATTTTATCGACCTTCGCCACCGATTCGGTGCCGAACGCCAGGGCGGCAATCGCCTGCGCGCCGCCGACGTTAAAGATATTGCGCACGCCGCACAGCTGGGCGGCATAGAGGATTTCATCGGCAATCGGCGGCGGCGAGCATAGCACCACCTGCTGGCAGCCCGCGATGCGCGCCGGCGTGGCGAGCATCAGCACCGTGGAGAACAGCGGCGCCGAGCCGCCGGGAATATATAAGCCGACGGAGGCGATAGGGCGGGTCACCTGCTGGCAGCGTACGCCCGGCAGGGTTTCCACATCGACGGCCTGCAGCCGCTGCGCGTTGTGGAAGGTTTCGATATTTTTGACCGCCACGGCCATCGCCTGCTTGAGCTCGTCGCTCAGGCGCGCGCCGGCGGCGGCAATCTCTTCGTCGCTGACCTTCAGCGCCTTGACGTCGGTTTTATCGAACTTCGCGCCGTATTCGCGCAGGGCCGCATCGCCGTTGTCTTTAACGTTATTCAGGATCTCCGACACCGTCTTGCTGATGCTCTCGGAGGCGGAAATGGCCGGGCGCGTTAAGAGCTGTTGCTGTTGTTCTGCGCTACAGCCGTTCCAGTCGATAATTGTGTTGAAGCTCATGGTTGTTTCCCCTGTTTATCCCGTGACCGACCCGCCGGTTTACTCCATCATCTTCTCAATCGGCAGGACCAGAATGGAGCTGGCGCCCAGCGCTTTCAGTTTTTCCATGGTTTCCCAGAACAGGGTTTCGCTGCTCACCATGTGCATCGCCACGCGCTGCTTGTCGCCGGCCAGCGGCAGAATGGTCGGGCGCTCGGCGCCGGGCAGCAGGGCGACCACTTCTTCCAGGCGCTCGGTCGGCGCGTGCATCATGATGTATTTTGATTCGCGGGCCTGAATCACCCCCTGAATACGGGTCAGCAGGCGGTCGATCAACTGCTGTTTGCTATCGGCCATCTCGCCGTCGCGCTGGATCAGGCAGGCTTTGGAGCGGAACATCACTTCCACTTCGCGCAGGCCGTTTGCTTCGAGAGTCGCGCCGGTTGATACCAGGTCGCAAATCGCGTCGGCCAGACCGGCGCGCGGGGCCACTTCAACCGAGCCGTTCAGCAGGCAGGATTTGAACGAGATCCCTTTCTGGTCAAGGTAGCGCTTCAGCAGGTGCGGGTAGGAGGTGGCGATGCGTTTGCCGTCCAGCGCTGCCGGGCCGTCCCAGGGTTCATCCGCCGGGGTCGCCAGCGACAGGCGGCAGCCGCCGAAGTCGAGACGGCGCAGGGTGAAGTAGCGCGGGTCTTCGCCCTGAGCGCGGCGGCTCAGCAGCTCTTCCTCCAGCACGTTTTCGCCGATAATCCCCAAATCGACCACGCCGTCCATGATAAGGCCCGGAATATCGTCATCACGCACGCGCAGAATATCGATGGGCATATTTTCCGCCAGCGCGATCAGGCGCTGGGTGTGCAGATTCACTTTGATGCCGCAGCGGCTGAGTAATTCGCGTGAATCTTCGCTTAAACGCCCTGATTTCTGAATAGCTATGCGTAAACGGCTGTTGTCTAACATTCTTATTTTCCTCTGTAACCCTGTCTGAATCTGTCCGAATTCGGTCCAAAAAAAAAGCCCCCGGAAGTGAATCTTCCGGGGGCTCTCTTTGCGTTCATGCACCACTGGAAGATCCAAACGTCTTCCAGCACACATCGCCTGAAAGACTAGTCAGGATGATGGTGATGATGGTGGTTTTTAAATTGAACGCTGTTCATAAAATTCTCTGTGAATGACTATGCATTTGATGCCTTTTAACCTAAACCACTTCACTCGCATAAAGCAAGGGCTTTTTTCTATCATTAATTGATTTCATATTGACCTAAGAAATTGTCAGCTGCCGCCGGCTGGCGTAGCCTTAAGTCAGCACAGCGAAAATTCAGGAGCAAGGGGATGAAAAAGGTCGCAATTGTAGGTTTAGGATGGCTGGGTATGCCGCTTGCGCTGTCGTTGATGTCGCGGGGATGGCAGGTGACCGGCAGTAAGACCACGCAGGATGGCGTCGAGGCGGCGCGGATGTGCGGCATCGACGGCTATCCGCTGCGTCTGGAGCCGCAGCTGGTCTGCGACACCGAAGATCTGGATGCCTTAATGAACGTTGACGCGCTGGTCATTACCTTACCGGCGCGGCGAACCGGACCGGGAGAGGACTTTTATCTTCAGGCGGTACAGGAGATCGTCGATACCGCGCTGGCGCATCACGTGCCGCGCATCATATTCACCAGCTCAACGTCGGTTTACGGCAACGCCAGCGGCACGCTGAAAGAGAACTCGCCCCGCAACCCGCAAACCGCCAGCGGGCGGGTGCTGAAAGAGCTGGAGGACTGGCTGCATAACCTTCCCGGCACCTCGGTGGACATTCTGCGCCTCGCCGGGCTGGTGGGGCCGTCCCGTCACCCGGGACGCTTTTTTGCCGGAAAATCCGCGCCGGACGGCCAGCACGGCGTCAATCTGGTGCATCTTCAGGATGTGATTGCCGCGATCGAACTGTTACTGCAGGCTCCGAAAGGCGGGCGCATCTATAATATATGTGCGCCTAAGCATCCCGCGCGCGGCGTCTTTTATCCGCAGATGGCCCGCGAGCTTGGGCTTCCCGTCCCCGTATTCTCTGATAACCCGGAGAACGGTAGCGGTAAGATCGTAGATGGCAGCCGTATTTGCAACGAACTGGGGTTTGAGTACCAGTACCCCGACCCGCTGGTCATGCCGATGGAGTAATGCGCCAGCGGTGAATCGCGTACCGTAAGGGGGTAGCGATGAAACCACTGCTGGATGTGCTCGTCATTCTTGATGCCCTCGACAAAGAGGGCAGTTTTGCCGCCGCCTCGGCGAAGCTCTATAAAACGCCGTCGGCGCTGAGCTACACCATTCATAAGCTGGAAAGCGATCTCAATATTCAACTGCTTGACCGCAGCGGCCACCGGGCGCGCTTTACCCGTACCGGGCAGATGCTGCTGGAAAAGGGGCGCGACGTGCTGCACACCGCCCGAGAACTGGAAAAGCAGGCCGTCAGGCTGCAGCAGGGCTGGGAAAATGCGCTGATACTCAACGTCGACGCCACCTTTCCGTTCCCGCTGCTGGCTCCCGCGATCGCGGCGTTTTATCACCAGCATCACGCCACCCGCCTTGAATTCCGCCGCGATACCCCGGGCGCAAACTGGCAGATGCTGATGGAAGGGCGGGCGGATCTTCTGCTCGGCGTGCTGGGCGACCCGCCGGCGCTCAGCGGCTGCGGCTCTGTTCTGCTGGGAGAAGTGGCGCAGGCGTTTGTTGTTGCGCCCCGGCATCCGCTTGCGCAGATTGCCGGCCCGCTGGGCTGGCGGACGTTGCGCCGTCATCGGGCGATTGTGGCCGACAGCGCGTGGCCGCAGATTGACGCTCAGGATAGCCTGGCGGTATTCGATCTTTCCGCCCGGCTGACGCTGCTGTGCGCCGGACTGGGATGGGGCTATTTGCCGCTATTTCAGGTACAGCCTTTCATCGCTCGCGGCGAGCTACAAATATTAAAAACGACGGTGCCTGAACCGGTCAATCGCGCGTGGATAGGCTGGAATGAAGATATTTGCGGCCAGGCGGGCGAGTGGTGGCGAAAGGAGATATTAGCAAATAGTGCTATCCATCAGGTCTATAATACTAAAATCGTATGAATATTAATCTGTTAGAGAATCGCCGTAACTATTAAGCCTTGTAACATCTTGTCATCGTGCCAGTAGTTGTTGCAAAATACGCGTCCTGAAAATCAGAAACTGGCCGACGCTTTTTTAAAGTGTCGGTTATTTTTTTGGTTGAAAGACACATCATTCAATACCAAGAGGCCGGGCTTCGTACCGGATAGATATTTACTAAAAACCGACAGTGGTTGTCGCTGAGGAATACAAAGAAATGGGGCAATTTTTTGCTTACGCGCTGGCGTTCACCGTAAAAGGGGATAACTATGTCGCATAACGCTACTCCAAAAACCTCTCGCGTGGAATTACGTAAAACGCTTACGTTGATTCCGGTTGTCATGATGGGCCTGGCCTATATGCAGCCGATGACGCTGTTCGATACGTTTGGTATCGTCTCTGGATTGACTGATGGTCACGTTGCGACGGCTTACGCCTTCGCGCTGATCGCCATTCTTTTCACGGCGCTGAGCTACGGTAAACTGGTTCGCCGTTTCCCGTCGGCGGGTTCCGCTTATACCTACGCGCAGAAATCCATTAGCCCGGCCGTTGGCTTTATGGTTGGCTGGTCATCGCTGCTGGACTACCTGTTCATGCCGATGATCAACATTCTGCTGGCGAAAATTTACTTTGAAGCGCTGGTGCCTTCTATTCCATCGTGGATCTTCGTTGTCGCGCTGGTGGCCTTTATGACCATTTCCAATCTGCGCAGCATCAAGACCGTGGCGAACTTCAACACCCTGATCGTTATCCTGCAGATGGGCATCGTGGCGGTGATTGTTGGCCTGATTATCTACGGCGTTATGCACGGCGAAGGCGCGGGCACGCTGACCAGCACCCGGCCGTTCTGGTCTGAAGGCGCGCACGTGGTGCCGATGATTACCGGCGCGACCATCCTGTGCTTCTCGTTCCTCGGCTTCGACGGTATCTCTTCGCTGTCTGAAGAGACCAAAGACGCAGAGCGCGTGATCCCGAAGGCTATCTTCCTGACCGCGCTGATTGGCGGCCTGATCTTTATCGGTGCTTCCTACTTCCTGCAGCTGTACTTCCCGGATATCTCGCGCTTTAAGGATCCGGACGCATCGCAGCCTGAAATCATGCTGTACGTGGCGGGCAAAACCTTCCAGTGGGGCGTGCTGATTTTCTCCAGCGTCACCGTACTGGCGTCCGGCATGGCCGCGCACGCGGGCGTTTCCCGTCTGATGTACGTGATGGGCCGCGACGGCGTGTTCCCGACGCGCTTCTTCGGCTACGTGCATCCGAAATGGCGGACTCCGGCGTGGAACGTACTGTTGGTTGGCGCGATCGCGCTGCTGGCGATTAAATTCGACCTCGTCACGGCGACGGCGCTGATTAACTTCGGCGCGCTGGTGGCGTTCACCTTCGTTAACCTGTCGGTGATCTCCCAGTTCTGGATCCGTGAAAAGCGCAACAAAACGCTGAAAGACCACTTCAACTATCTGGTTCTGCCGGTGTGCGGCGCGCTGACCGTTGGCGCACTGTGGATCAATCTGGAAGAGAGCTCCATGGTTCTCGGCCTGATCTGGGGCGGTATTGGTCTGGTCTACCTGGCCTGCGTGACCAAAAGCTTCCGCAACCCGGTACCGCAGTACGAAGACGTTGCCTGATCGCGTTTGGTGATGTGAAAAGCCGGAGGGAGACCTCCGGCTTTTTTGTTTCTGGCGTTCCGCAGGCCGGGCAGGAGCTCGGGTAACCGCTACTCAAAGCAGGCGCTGCGCTCCCGGCACTCGTCGCAGCTTGGCGACCGGCAGATAACTTCCCCCTGCTGGAGCAAACAGCGCTGACGGTAAAAGAACTTTTTCCAGCGCATATTGTGTTCGTTCATCGCCACCAGCTGCGGAAAGCAGTCGATCATCAGCAGGCGCAGTTCGGCGCGCGACGCCAGACCAAGATCCTGCCAGAGATGGTTAAACGCCAGCGAAACCTCGGCGATAATCTGCGCCATCGGCCCGGCCTCCTGCTGCATCCAGCCCGCCAGCCACGCGCCCAGCTGCTGGCGCTCCTCCTCGCGGGTAGCGTTGAGTTCGCTCATCAGGCGGCGGCGGGTTAGCGCCTCGCCGTCCAGCGGCGTCTCCGCCTCGCCCAGGCGTCGCCGCAGCGCCTGCCAGTCGCGCGCGCTAAGCCCCATGCGCAGCGGAAAGCTGCCTTTCCCCGCGTGGTACAGCAGCCATAAGCGCCGCAGCCAGTCGAGCGGCGGCATCAGGCGACCCCCTTATGCGGTAGCGCGGCAGGCCAGCTCCCCCGGCGCTGCTGCCACCACGCGGGCAGCACTTCGGAGACCGGCCGCCACGCGCCGTCAACGCACGGTTCAATGCCTTCCTGTTCCAGCATTTGCCACGGCGTATGGCCGATACGCACGCAGAATACGGCTTTAACGTCCGCCAGCAGTTCGAGGATCGCCGCGAACCGGGCTGCGTTATCCTGCGGCTCGCACTCTTCGCGCCCCTGACAATATTTGGGCGTAAACCGTTCGTTGACCAGCACCATGCCGGCGGCCGAGAGGCTGTAGATAGAGAACCGGTCGGTGTGGCCAAAGTGGCAATCAATCACGTCCCCGCGGCTTGACGCCACGGCGACCAGGCAGGCGTCATCGGCTTCAGATTCGCCGCGGGTGGCAATGCTGGCGTGCAGCTGCGCGCGCTGGTGGAGGATTGGCAGCCAGGCCGGGAGGCTCTCCGGGGCCGGAAGCTGGGTAAACTGCTGGCTGCGGTCTTCGCCAAGCATCCCGATGGCGTCGGCGCGGCACTGGTGGCAGTGGGTCATCTGCGGCATCACTTCTCCGCACCGGCTGCGGGTGGCGGCGAGCGTCTCTGCGTCCGGCTCCGGCTGGCCGTTGAGGCCAAACACCGTGCCGTGCTCCGGCCTGGCGATCAGCGGCATAATATTATGGATAAACGCGCCGCTGGCCCGCAGCGCGCGGCTCACGTCGGCCATGCCGCTATCGTTGATCCCGGGGATCAGCACCGAATTTATTTTCACCAGCACGCCCTGGGCGGTCAGCCTGCGCACGCCCTCCAGCTGACGAGCAATCAGAATCTCTCCCGCTTCGCGTCCGCTGTAGCGCTCGCCGTCCAGCCATAGCCAGGCGTAGATTTGCGCGGCAATCTCCGCGTCGAGGGTATTAATGGTGACCGTGACGTGGTCAACCCCGACGTCCAGCAGGCGGTCCACCGCGTCGGGCAACATCAGCCCGTTGGTCGACAGGCATAACTTCAGGTCCGGCAGCTGTTCACGGATCAGCTCCAGGGTACGGAAGGTGCGGGCAATATTGGCGAGCGGATCGCCGGGGCCGGCGATGCCGACCACCGAAAGCTGCGGGATCGCCTGTGCGATCTGACGCACTTTGACGACCGCCTGTTCAGGCGTGAGCAGCGTTGACGATACGCCGGGGCGGGACTCATTGCTGCAATCGAATTTGCGATTACAGTAATTGCACTGCAAATTGCAGGCGGGCGCGACGGGCAGATGCATCCGCGCAAAACGGTGATGCCCATTACGAGAGTAGCAGGGGTGCGCGGCAGCTTTATCGGCCACAAGCGGCGTCAGGGCGCTGTCATCCGCCGGGCGGCAGGCTGGGCCGCCAGAAAAAGAGGAGCAGGAAGTCATGGTCATACCTTCGTGGTTGGGCGATACCTTCCTGCTGCAAATGCTATACCAGAGGGATTTTTTACAACGCTATGAAAAATAAACGCTTTAACTGACGGCCGGCCAGGTAAAATTGTCGTAATTCCGCCGCGCTGGCGACAATGTCCTGAATCTCACATAACGCTTCACAGTCGCGGCATGGTGATATCCATGATCTGAATGCGATACGCCACCTGACGCGGCGTCATCCCGAGCAGCCGCGCCGCTTTGGCCTGCACCCAGCCCGCTTTCTCCAGGGCGGCAATCAGCCGCTGGCGCTCGTCGAGGCTGTTGTCGAGCCAGCCGTCTTCCGTCTGGCCGCCGTTGGGCAGCGCTTTCGGCGGGTTATCGCGATGGTTGAACAGAATCACGTCCCGGTCGATCAGGCCGCTTTCCGACATCACCGCCGAACGTTCGAGACAGTTTTCCAGTTCGCGGACGTTTCCCGGCCAGCTGTACTCCATCAGCAGGCGAATTGCCCCATCGCTGATGCGCAGCGTTCGCCCCTGGCTGTGGGCGATTTTACGTACCAGAAAATGCGCCAGTTCGGCGATATCCTCCTGGCGCTCGCGCAGCGGCGGCAGCGCGATAGGCATTACGTTCAGGCGGTAGTAAAGGTCTTCACGGAAATGCCCCAGCCGCACCTCCTCTTCCAGATGGCGGTTGGTCGCCGCGATGATGCGTACGTTGACGCGCAGAGTTTCATCGCCGCCGACGCGCTCCATCTCTCCTTCTTGCAGAATTCGCAGCAGCTTGGCCTGAAACGAGGCGCTGCTTTCACCGATTTCATCCAGGAATAGGGTGCCGCCGTCCGCCAGCTCAAAGCGGCCTTTCCGCTGGCGCACCGCGCCGGTAAACGCGCCTTTCTCATGGCCGAACAGCTCGCTCTCCAGCAGATTGTCCGGCAGCGCCGCGCAGTTAAATTTGACGAATGCGGCGGCGGCGCGCGGGGAATTATGATGAATGGCGTTGGCGATCAGCTCTTTCCCGGTGCCGCTCTCGCCGCGCACCAGCACCGTGGTATCCCAGCGGGAGACCTGACGGATAATGTCCATAATCTGCCGCATCGCCGGGCTTTTGCCGACCATATTCTCCAGGCCGAAACCGCGCGAAGGGGTACAGGCGCGCGGGCGCTCAACTCGGGGGCTCTGCTGCGGCGGCTGCGGGGCGGAGGTCGGCAGAATCATCAGGCGAATCGTCTGGGCCACCAGATTGGCGACGGTTTCGAGAAAGCGCGTGCAGGCGGGTAGCCGCTCTTCCTGACGAGCCATCGGCTGCGCCGCCAGTACGCCGATGGGCCGGGAATGAGGGCCCATCAGCGGAACGGCGATAAACGGCAGGTCGTAGTCGTACAGGCTCAGACGATCGAGAAAGCGCTGGTCATCGGCGACGCGCGGCAGCACCAGCGACTGGCCCTGCGCCAGCACGGTACCGACCAATCCTTCCCCCGGCCGGTAGCGAATTTGCGTACTGCCGGGCAGCGTCTGGTTTTCCGTTTGCTGCAGCGCCTCGATGCTCAGGATCTCCTGCTGGCTGTCGTACAGGCAAATCATCCCGTGCTGCATAAACGCATCGTTATGTAAAACGCTCAGCACCTCCTGCAGGGTTTTGCTCGCTTCGGTGGCGCGGCTCAGCACCACGCTTATCCGCTGCATGGCGGTAAACTGCTGGGAGAGATCGAAGCGCCTGACGGTGGTGTCCGAATCGGATTTATGGATCATTGCTCACCTCCGGTCAGGGTATCAAAGAGCGGGAATCGCAGAACGAGGCTGGTGCCTCCCTGGGGTCGAGAAGCCAGTTCAATCGCGCCGCGGTGGTAGGCGACCAGCGTTTGGATCAGCCGCAGCTCCATCCCTTTGCCGGGAGAGTTTAAGGCATCGGGTGAGTGGGCGTAGCGCACCTGCAGCAGCGGTACATTGTCGTTGAGATACAGCGAGAGCCAGCCCTCGTCCTCTTCGGCATAAAGCTCGATCTCCAGCGGTACCGAGGGCAGCTCAGCGGCGAGGGCCAGCGTCCGATCGAGCCATAAACTTAAGCAGGCCAGCATCTGGGTACGCTGGCCGAAGCCGACGAGATGCGGCGATGCCATGTCAACCCGCAGCCGCGCGCGGTCGTCAAAGCGGGTGCGGTAGAGGGCGTACAGGTCGTCAAAGAAGGGCTGAAGCGGCCAGACGGCGCTGCTTTCCAGCTCGAGAGAAGGGCGGCAGCGCTGCAGTCGCGCCATGGCCTCTTCGCCTTCACGCCACGCCGCGTCCAGCGCCACGTTGCCGCTGCCTTCGCCGTTCAGCCGACGGGCCGCCGCTAGCATATTGATCGGGCAATTAAGCTGAATCAGCGCCGCGTCCAGCGACTCGCGAATGGCGGCCAGCAGCTTTCCGGCGGTCATCTGCTGCTTCAGACGGTCGAGACGGCCCTGCTCCTGCTGCTGGCGCTGCTGGGTGCAGTCGGCGATCACCACCAGCGTGCGCGCCGGGGCGCTGTCGACAAAATAGCGGCTGGCTTCTTCGCTTACGCCGGGCAGCGCCCAGCAGGTCACCGACAGCCAGCGCACCGCGCCGCGAACCACCACCGGCAGGATTTGCTCCGCGCCGGGCCCCATTTTGCGCGGTGAAATCTGGAGCTCGACCAGCAGCTCTTTTCCGCCGCAGTCCGCGCAGTACGTTTTGTAGGCGAGATTATCCATCACCACCCGATCCTGCTCATCCACCACGACCACGGCGGCGGGGATGTTGTTGAGCACCGCCTCCATCAGCGTCATATGATTGCGCAGCCGCTGTTCCAGGGTATAGCTGACGCTGATATCCCGCTGCATCGCCAGATAATGCTCCAGCTCGCCCTGGGGATTCAGCACCGGCGTGATGTCGATATCCACCAGATACAGGCCGCCGTCGCGGCGCTGATTAATCAGCTGGCCGCGCCACGGCTGGCGCTGAAGCAGGGTTTGCCACATCTGCTGGTAGATTTCTCGCGGCGTCTGGCTGCTGGCCAGCAGGCGCGGGTTTTGATTGAGCAATTGCGCCAGCGAATATCCGCTCTGGCGGCAAAACGCCGGGTTGGCGTAGATAATATTCGCCCGGGCGTCGGTGAGGGAAATGGCTACCGATGCCTGTTCGACCATCGTAAAAAATAGCCCCGGATGTTGTTGAGTCAGCGCACCGGCAATCGCCTCGGGTACGGCGTTATCGAGCATCATATTCAGGGTCATCGCAAACTCCTGTGTCGCAGTTATGACAATTTGTCCGACACCGTGACGAGAACGCCGCGGCGTTTGTCGAATTTCGATAACCATGCAAAGCGTGCGCCCTTATCGGCGTGATAAGCAGAAACATTGATCCGGTAGGGGAAAACCCAGCGCTTTTTTCATTTTAAGCGGCCCGCCGGCCCAGCTGCGGGCGGCGGGAGGGCGCGGAAGCGATCGTTTTGGGGCAGGGGTGAGCCGCGATAGTGCAAAGAAACCTGGCACAGCCTTCGCAATACCTCTGCGAGAACGCGTGTTTTCAACCCCCTTTCCGACAGGAGCGCAATATGGCGAACATTGGTATTTTCTTTGGCACCGATACCGGTAAAACCCGCAAAATCGCGAAAATGATCCACAAACAGCTGGGCGAGCTGGCGGATGCCCCGGTCAACATTAACCGCACGACGCTGGACGACTTTATGGCCTATCCGGTGCTGCTGCTGGGCACGCCGACGCTCGGCGACGGCCAGCTGCCGGGGCTTGAGGCCGGATGCGAAGGCGAATCATGGAGCGAATTCATCAGCGGCCTCGACGACGCCAGCCTGAGCGGGAAAACCGTGGCGCTGTTCGGCCTCGGCGACCAGAAAGGCTACCCGGACAACTTCGTTAGCGGGATGCGTCCGCTGTACGACGCTCTGCGCGCGCGCGGCGCGCAGATAATCGGCAGCTGGCCAAATGAGGGCTATGAATTCAGCGCCTCTGCGGCGCTGGAGGGCGAACGCTTTATTGGGCTGGTGCTGGATCAGGATAACCAGTTCGACCAGACCGAAGCGCGTCTGGCGAGCTGGCTTGAGGAGATTAAACGCGTGGTGCTGTAGGCGTTAACGGGTAGCCGCGAGGCTACCCGCACAGGCCCGGCTGACGGGAAATCGTTTGTTCCAGCCACTGGCGCTGATGGCGCTGCTGGCTCTGCTGCCAAAGATAATCGCGCGCGCTCTCCAGCGCCTGCTGCGGCTCCATGGGCGCGGCGGGACGAATTGCTTCACACCATAAAAGATGCCACCCCAGCTCGCTGGCGACGGGGAGGCTCAGGGCGTTTTCCGCCAGTGAAAACAGCGCCGTCTCAAGCTGGGGATAGAGTAGCCCGCGGCTAATCCAGCCCAGACGGCCCTCTTCCAGGGCGCTTGGGCAGTGGGAATGGCGGCGAGCCAGCGGAGCAAACGCGTCCCGGGAGACGTTGATTTGCCGATACAGGCCGAGGATCCGCTGGTGTACGGCTTCGCGGTCGCCATCGACCGTCAGCAGCAGGTGGCGGGTCAGACGCTGCTCCGGGCGCATAAACTGCGTCTGGTGGCGCAGGTACCACGCCTGCACCGTGGAGAGATCCGGCTGCGGCGCCTGGCGGGCGATATCGGTAAAGCCGACCTCCAGTCGGGCGTGATGCAGCACGATGGCTGCGCGCTCCGGCGGCGTAAATTCCCCCTCGTCGAGCCAGACGGCAAGGGAGGCGGCGATATTCTCCAGCAGCGCCGCCGGAATATCGCTTTCCGGGACCCGCGCGACGATCGCCTGCTCCATATGGCACTGACGTTGCCAGGCCTGTTCAAAAGCCTGCGTATCGGCCGGCTCCAGGGCCGTCGGGTCGCTATTCCAGCGGCTGCGCGCCAGCCGCTGCCGGGCAAAACGTTGCCATGCGTTCATTCTTCTCTCTCCTCTATAAGGGTGATGGCCTGCGCCGGAACCCTGAACCAGCGGCCGCTAAAGTCCACGGTGTAGCTGTCGCCGGTCTCTCCGCGATCGGTCGCCTCGATGCGTCCCCGCTGGCCAACGGCCACGACGACTTCGCCGTTGACCGCGAGCGCCATCCGGCAGGCGACGTTATCACCATATTGCAAGTTTCCGGCCAGCCACGGCTGGGTGATGGGGATCAGCTCCTGTTCGCGGCAGCCGATGATCCGATCGGTTTCCGGAAAGTGGATCTGGTAGATAATCTGATCCTGCAAAAAAACGCCCCAGTCGCGCACAAAGCCGGTGCTGCCGCGCCTGACCAGCAGCGCGCCGGGGGCGAAGCCCGCCACGGTGCCGTCGTTACGAATCGCGCGTACGACGCGGACCTCTTCGCTAAAGGTGAATTTCGGTCTCATGTTCCGCTCTCCTGAAACTGTTGCTGATAGCTCTCCGCAAGCAGTCGTCGCGCCAGCAGCCAGTGAGCGCGGGCGTTTTCCTCCAGCCGGTTTTGCAGCGGCACCTCGGCGCGCAGTTTGCGGTGAAAGGTTGCCAGCACCGGCAGGCAGCAGCGGCCAAGCAGCTCGGGCTGATAGGGGACGGCGAAAAACTGGAAAAAGGATTCGGCGGAGCGAAGTTCGTCCACGCCGGGAATTTGATAAAACCACTCCATCATTACCCCCTCGCCCGCAGGGCGGATTCACCGCACAGCTCGTCGTAGATAGCCACCAGCTCATAATCTTTCGGGCTGCGCTTCCAGTTCTCGGCGAAGCGGCGGATGGCGGGCAGCAGCTGGTTAATTTGCGCGGCGTTAAGGTGATAGCCCATCTGGTCAAATACGCCGTTGACCGCCTGACGCCCGGAGTGTTTACCCAGCACCAGCCGGTAGCTGCGGCCCATCAGGGAAGGGGCGATCGACTGATAGCTCTCGCTGTCGCGCAGCAGCGCCGCCACGTGGACCCCTGATTCATGGGTAAACACCAGCTCGCCGACCAGCGGCTGCTGCGGGTCGATGGCGCGCTGGGCGGCTTCGGCGACCCTCTGACAGAGCGCGGGCAGCGCTGGAAAATGCACGCCGGTCTTAACGCCGAGGCAGCGCTCCAGGCCCAGCGCGACGGTTTCCAGCGCCGCGTTGCCCGCCCGCTCGCCGAGGCCGAGGATCGTCGTATTCACGCTGGTGGCCCCGGCGCTTACCGCCGCCAGCGTATTGGCGGTGGCCATACCCAGGTCGTTGTGGGCGTGCATTTCGATTTCCCCGGCCCAGACTTCGCGCAGGGCCGAGATTTGCGCCGCGGTGGAGAGGGGGTCGAGCAGGCCGACCGTATCGGCATAGCGCAGGCGGGCGGCGCCGCACTGCTGCGCGACCTCGGCGATAGCGCGCAGGGCCTGGCCCCCGGCGCGCGAGGCGTCCTCGCAGCCGATGCATACCTGCAGACCGAGCGTATGCGCAAGGCGGATAAACATCGCCAGCCGCTCCAGCAGCACCGTTAGCGGCTCGCGCAGTTTGTACTGCCGCAGCTTATCTGAAGCCGGAATCGAAATATCCACCCAGTCAACGCCCAGATCGGCGCTCTGGCGGATTTCCAGCGCGTTCATCCGGCACCAGGTCATCAGCGTCGCGTCGGGCAGCTGACGACGCACCAGCTGGATCCGCGCGATCTCCTCGTCCCCCATCGCCGGGGTGCCGACCTCCATCGCCGTAATCCCTGCGGCATAAAGCGCCTCGGCAATGGCGACCTTTTCGCTGGTGCGAAAGGCGACGCCGGGGCTCTGTTCGCCGTCGCGCAGGGTGGTATCGTTAATCAGCACGCGTCCCATCAGCCACCTCCGCCTTAGCCGTAAACCGGCGTGAAGACGGCGTCCGCCGGGCGCGGCTTGCCGTTGTGCCAGTAGGGCGACAGCGCGCGCAGCCGGTCGATAATCGGCGGCAGCGCGGTGACGACGTAATCGATCTCTTTCTCCCGGGTGTAGCGCGAGAGGGAAAAGCGGATGGTGCCGTGGGCGGCGGTATAGGGGATATTCATCGCCCGCATCACGTGGGAGGGTTCCAGCGAGCCTGACGTGCAGGCGCTGCCGCTGGAGGCGGCGATCCCGGCCTGGTTGAGCAGCAGCAGAATGGCCTCACCCTCAATAAACTCAAAGGCCAGATTCGCCGTGCCGGGCACCCGCGGCTGGCTACCGCCCATCACCATGACCGACGGCACGCTGGCCAGCAGGCGATGCTCCAGCCTGTCGCGCAGCTGGCCGATATGCGCCATTCCCGGCAGATGAATATTCGCCAGCTCGCAGGCCGCGCCCATGCCGACGATTCCGCAGATATTTTCCGTCCCGGCGCGCCGACCGTACTCCTGATGACCGCCGCGCAGCAGCGGGCGAAAGCGCGTTCCCCGGCGCAGATAGAGACAGCCTACGCCTTTTGGTCCGTGAAACTTATGCGCCGAGCAGGAGAGCATGTCGATGCGGGTCTCGCCCACGGCAATCGGCATTTTGCCCACCACCTGTACCGCATCGCAGTGAAACAGCGCCCCTTGTTCATGGGCCAGCTCCGCCATTTCGGCGATCGGGAAAAGCACCCCGGTTTCGTTATTCGCCCACATGGCGCTGACCAGCGCGACGCGCGGGCTGAGCGCGGCGCGGAACTGCGCCATGTCCAGCGCTCCCTCGCTATCCACCGCGATGCGATGGATCTGGTAGCCCTGGCGCTCCAGGTGCTCGCAGGCCGCCAGCGTCGCCGGATGTTCGACCGCGCTGGTGATAATTTCGCGCCGCTCCGGCAGCAGGGCGATGGCCGAGGCGATGGCGGTGGCGGTAGCTTCGGTGGCGCAGGAGGTAAAGATGATCTCGCTGGGATACTCCGCGCCCAGCAGCGCCGCAGCCTGTTGATGCGCGCGCTCCAGAGCCGCCTGGGCCGGTATGCCAAAATCGTGTATCGACGAGGGGTTGCCGTAAAAGTCGGTCAAAAAGGGCATCATCGCTTCCAGAACCATTGGGTCCAGACGGGTGGTGGCGTTGTTATCGAGATAAACCTGTTTCATCTTGTCCCCCTAGGGTCAGTTAACCGCGGCTCAGGCCGCCACCACTTCCATATAACAGCCGGTACGTTCCATCAGTTTTTGCTGCAGCCAGGCCAGGGTCATATCGGTCATCATGCAGCCGCTACAGCTGCCGGAGAGGCTGACGGTCACCTGGTGGTTGGCGACGCTGAGCAGCGACATATCGCCGCCGTCGGCCTGAATATGCGGGCGCAGTTCAGCGATGGTCTCGACGACGCTCTGCCAGTGCGGATCTTTGCCGCTGGCCGCGGCGGGCGGCGTCTGCGGCGGCTGCGCGAGGATCTCCGCCAGCGCCAGCTCGATTTTTTCGTGGCAGGCGGTGCAGCCGCCGCCCGCTTTGGTGTAGTTGATCACCTCTTCAAGGGTGGTCAGGCCGTTGTTCTGCACCGCGCGGCGAATGTGTCCTTCATCGACGCCGAAGCATTTGCAGATCAGCTTGCCCTCCTCATGCTCTTCCTCCAGGCTTTCGCCGCGAAAGTTGGCGATGGCCGCGCGCAGGGCCTCCTGGCCCATCACCGAGCAGTGCATTTTCTCCGGCGGTAGCCCGTCGAGATAATCGGCAATCTGCTGATTGGTTATCTGCCCGGCTTCGGCCAGGGTATGGCCGATAATCAGCTCCGTCAGCGCGGAGGAGGAGGCGATGGCGCTGCCGCAGCCGAAGGTCTGGAAGCCCGCTTCCTGGATAATTTCGCTTTGCGGGTCAACGCGCAGCATCAGGCGCAGCGCGTCGCCGCAGCTTAATGACCCCACATCGCCTACCGCGTTGGCGTTGTCCACCACGCGCGCGTTGCGGGGATTAAAAAAATGGTCTTTCACTTTCTCGGAGTAATTCCACATGCTGTCAGCTCCAGGGATGATGACGGAAAACGCCGGGGCGCGGTTCACCGCAGGAGTGCGGTGGCGTTAACGAACTAGCAAATGCGATACCAGAGAATAAAATGCAATATTTTCAATTTGTTATATTTTGCCCTGACAAGATGCGCCCGACAGTGTCGGGGTGTTTTGTGGGCTTTGTCACACAAACGACACGGCTAGCGGCGCGGGTCCGGTTCCTCATGCCACTCCTGTTCCTGCAGCAGACGGGTAAAGCGCTCCGGGTCGCGCTGGCGCGCATTTTTGCGCTGCCCTTTGTCGTACCAGTAAAGCTGGATCTCCTGCAGTAAGCCGACGATGGTAGTGTCGGCGGGAACGCGTTCGGCGCGGACGCCGACCTGCAGCAGCTGACGAAAAACCGCGTCGCCAATCGCCACGCAGAACAGCGTGACGCAATCCTCAAGGGCGTGGACCCGCCTGGCGATCTTCTCCGTCTGGTGGCCGTTCTCAACGGAGAAATCAACCACCCGGATCAGGGTGACCCGATCCGCCTTGACGCCGTATACCACCAGCCGCGGCGTGGCGCCAAAATGCTGATCGACATGACGATAGTCGGAACTGGCGAAGGCGACCTTCATAGACCACTCATCGGAGTGGACCATATCAAACTGACGGTTAATCGGCGGCATAGGCGCCTCCTGTGGAGAGTGAAGATTCGGTGTTCTGGCGAAGCGGCGATCGGTAGCGGGCGAGGTGGTGATGGCGCTCGCGCATCAGGTTTGCCAGCTCGAACAGCGTATCGCGCATTCCGCTGTATCCCTGACGCACCCGGCGGAATTCACCGAGCTTGTCAAAGATCGGAAAACCCGCGCGCACCAGCGGCAGCGCAAACTGCTCCGCCAGGTCGCAGGCGTGGGAGTTGGCCACCAGCAGGTCGGCGGGTTGGGCGCACAGCAGCGTTTGCAGATCCTCCAGATCTCCCGGCACCACGCGTTCCACCGGCAGCTGGCGCAGGCTGGGATGGCCGGTAGGAGCCACCAGCGGGCCGGGCTGCATCCCCTGGCTGTTGGCGAAATCACACCACGCCGCCAGCAGATCGCCTTCCGCCGCTATCGCCATGCGCTGGCCCTGAAGCCACATATGACAGTCGATCATCGCATCCTGCAGCTGACCGCGCTGGCGCTCCAGCCACGCGGGAACGGCGCGTCCGGAAATTTTCGCCAGTTGATGAATAAAGGCGTCGCAGCGATCGAGGGTCATCAGGTGCGGCAGGGCGATAACCTCGCCCCGGCAGCGCGGGGCCAGCAGCGATGACGCGCGGTGGAGGGAGACGCCAATGGCGAAGCTGCACAGGCTTTGTCCCATCTGTTCTATCTGGCGCAGCGGCGTCCCGCCCTGGGTCAGCGGCGAGAAATCGCCTTGCGCCAGGTGCCCATCCATCGATTGCGCAAGGTCCGGCAGGATTATCGGCTGCAGACCAAAGGCTTCGACGCATCGGCGCAGCCACTCGATATCGCCCGGCGAGCAGAGGTGGCTGACCAGCAGGTTGACCCGGCGATTGCGCTGAGCGGGGCGCGGCGTCGGCGCAACCCACTGCTCAATGACGCTCTCGAGCACCGCGCTGAAGCCGTTTTCCATGGAACCATAAAAATCCGGCGTGTTAACGGTTAATATCGCCACGCTCTTGTGCCGGGGATACTCTTCGCGAAACTGGCGAACCACGCGGGAAATGTCGCTGCCCTGAGCCTCAGACAGCCCGGTGCTGAGCAGCACGATAGCCTGCGGCGCGTTGCGCTGGCAGAGGGTATCCAGGGCGGTGAAAATATTGCCGTCCGCGCCCATAATCGTCGAGGTGGGGTCCATCGCCGTCGACTGCAGGGGAACCGGGTCGTGGAAGTGTTGAATAAAAAAGACTTTGGCGAAGGCGCTGCATCCCTGCGCGCCGTGGACCAGAGGGATACTGTGTTCAATCCCGAGGCTGGCGAGGATTGCGCCGAGCGGCTGGCCGGTCTTGATCGGGCTGACCGCCAGCGGTTTATCGGTGCGGAAAATGTCTGCCATGGTGTACTCCTTAGTGCCACGGGGCGCGGGCATGGGTTTGCGGCCAGATGGGACTGTCGATGGTCTGACACAGCTGGCGGGCGAGGGTGACAATCCCCTTGTAGCCGGCGAAGGCGTGTTCGCGCTCCTGATTGATATCGAGAAACGGCAGCCTGGCTTTATAGGCGGTGTACATATTGCGTCCGCCGGCAATCATCAGGTCGGCCTGATAGCGATAGACCACATCCAGCAGCGTGCGGGCGTTGCCTTCTTCCAGCATTACCGCCTCTTCGCCCATCAGCTCGCGGATCCGCTGTTTATCCTCTTCGGTGGATTTACGCGTGCCGGTTGCCACCACGGTCATGCCCAAATCCTGAAGCGCCGAGACCACCGACCAGGATTTCACCCCGCCGGTATAGAGCAGCGCTTTGCGGCCGCGCAGCCGTTCGCGCCACGGTTGTAGCGCCAGTTCCGCCGTCTGTTCCTCCCGCGCAATCAGCGCTTCGGTGCGCTGGCTAAGGTCGTCATCGCCCAGCAGCGCCGCCAGCTGGCGCAGGGCGTCGGAGGTGGCGCGGATCCCGTAGAAGCTGCCTTCGAACCACGGCGTGCCGTAGCGCTGCTCCAGGGCTCTGGCGACGTTAATTAGCGCCCGCGAGCAGACCAGCATATTGGCCTGCGCCCGATGCATGGTCTGGATCTCGGCGAAACGGCCATCGCCGGAGAGGCTGCCGAGCACGCGGATCCCCAGCTCGTCGAGCAGCGGCTGAATATGCCAGAACTCGCCGGCAATATTGAATTCGCCAATCAGGCCAATATCGTGACGCTGCTCCGGGGCAAAGGGCGTGCTCTCCGGCCAGGGCGCGGGCTCGCGCTGACCGATTACCCGTTTCACCATGACTTCGCCGGCCAGCCGGTTACCGAGATTTTTACTGCCGTAAAAACCGGCGGCGTCAATGGCGATAACCGGTACGCCGGTGGCGGTCTGCGCGGCCTGGCATACCGCTTCCAGGTCATCGCCCTCCATGGCCGGTACGCAGGTGTTGTAGATAAAGACCGCCGCCGGGTGATAACGGGTGACGATATGGCGCACGGCGTGAAACAGGCGACGTTCGCCGCGGCCCATAATCACGTCCTGTTCGTTGAGATCGGTGGTGAACCCGAGCCGATTCAGGGTGGGGCCGGAGCTGGCGCTGCCGCGGTTATCCCAGGAGCTTCCGGCGCAGCCGATGGGGCCATGGACCAGATGCGCCACGTCGGCAATGGGCAGCAGGGTTATCTGCGCGCCGTCGAACGCGCAGCCGCCGGCGGTGGCGCCGGGTTTGGGCGCGCTGCAGCCGGATTTTTGTTTATGGTTGTGTTCACAGGCCGGTTCATCCAGCAGCGCCAGAATTTCATTTCCCTTCATAGTGACCTCGTTGACGGTGGGGGATGAGGGGGAAGATGCAATTCGCGCTCCATAAGCGGCGCCTTGATATTTAAAGAAAAAGGGTTGTTGGCTTTGCGACAAAGCCAACAATCGGACAAGGGATGGCGGTAAGTAATGCTTTATGTCCTATCGCACTGGCATGGCTATTTGTTGCTGGAAGGCTGGCAGCGAGGGGGTTAGGCGCATCAAGAAGCCCGGAACAACCGTGAACGGAATATTCCCCTGACCGTAACGTGGGGAACGCGTCCATACGCAAAAAAAAGCCCGCGGGGTCAGCGGGCAACAAGCACAAAACAGGGATTAAAAAACGCGTTCTTCCAGAGGGTTATCCCGGTTAAGCCGCTTCGCCAGCCACGGCGGCAAACGGCCGGCCAGCAGCGTATTGATCGCCTCGCACTGCGCATGAATCGTCGTCCCGGGCTGCGCTTTCATCGGGTGGATCCGGTGGCGGATCAGCCGGGCGGCGGCGGGCCCGCCGATCTCCTGACAAAACAGCAGCTGGCAGTCTTCAATCAGCCGGGCGCGCACTTCGCTGGCTTCCTGCTGGGTGGGCGCGGAGGGATAGCGGCGCAGATCGTGCAGCCAGCCGCCTTGCTCATCGAACGCGTAGATAAAAAACAGCCGCCCCTGACCGAAATGGCCGTTAATCATCAGGCCATCCTGGGAGCAAAACGCCGCCAGCAGCTGCGGCGTTCGCTGGGCAGGGTGAACGATGCGTAAATGGGCGGGCAGCGCGCCCTGCAGGCTCGCCATCACCCGCGACCAGCGAGCGGGGGACATCACCGCCGTCGCGGAGGGAAAGCTGGCGGCCAGCTGCGGCTGGGTCAGGGTCGCCAGCCGCGCCGGGGTCAGCGTCTCGCCGCACTCCTGCGCCAGCCAGTCGACAATTTGCGCCGGCTGCAGGTCCGGCAGGGACTGAAACAGCGCCAGCATGCGCCAGAAAAGGGTATCGTTGTCGGACATCTCCAGCTCCTTATATCAACGCGCCGCGCGTCGCGCGCAGGCTTATCGGAAAGGCGGGGCGCCCCGGCTGCGGATTGACGTAGTAGCGGCGTCCCCCTTCCAGCGAAATCGCGCCGCCCCAGCGTTCAGCGTCGTTATGCTCAATCTGGAGCACTCGCGCCTCCAGATCCTGTTTCGCGATATAGGCGTACAGGTCCGCGCCGCGCTCACGGAAAATCACGATGGGCATACTCCCTCCTGGCCCCGCATGACGCGGGGCGCCTGATGGTTAACGGACGAGATCGAAACTGTAATCGGTTTTGCCCAGCTGGCTGGTATCGCTATCCAGTTTCTCCAGCACGGCGTTTACCAGCGTCGTCACAATGTTCATCGCCCCTTCATAACCCCAGGTTGTCTGGCGGTGTAGATGGTGGCGGTCGAACAGCGGAAAGCCGAGGCGGATAAGCGGTACTTCAAAGGCTTTGCCCTTCGCCAGGGTATCGCGCTGGATAAACTTGCCGTAGGAGTTGCCGATCATAAAGTCCGGCTGACGGGTGAACATCAGCGAACGGAAGTGCCACAAATCGCAGTTGATAAACACTTCGCTGTCGCGCCCGTACGGCGAGGCATCAAGCATTTTCTTCATCGCTTTTTGCCAGCGTTTGTTGGCGTTATGGCTCAGGATCACCGTCGGCTCGCAGCCCAGCTCCAGCAGGAAGCGGGTGAGGCCCATCACGAAGTCCGGGTCGCCGTACAGGCCAAATTTCTTGCCGTGCAGCCAGGTGTGGGAATCGAGCATCATGTCAACCAGCCGGCCGCGCTCAAGGGTGAGGGCGTCGGCGATCGGCTTGCCGCTAAGCTGGCTGACGGTCATCAGCAGTTCATCGGTAGCGGCCAGCCCCAGCGGAATCGCGACCTCGGTGGCGGGCTGGTTCCACATCTCCTGCACCACTTTTTTGCTCTTCAGCAGCTGCCACGGCTGCAGAAGCAGCGTATCGATGGCGTCAGGAGCCTCTTTCATCTCCTGCTGCGTGGTGCCGCCGGAATACATCCGATAATGGCCGTCGGCGGGCGTGTCGAGAACTTCTGACGGATCGGAGAGCAGGCTGCACGGCACCGCCATCTGTTCCATCATCCGTTTTAATACGCGGAAGTTGCCGAGATAGGTTTCAAAGCCGGTCACCAGATTGAGCTTCTGCAGTTTGCCCGGCTGCCCCTGGTAGTCCGCGGTGAAGGTTTTGGCGAAGCCTTCAAACATGTTGTCCCAGCCGGTGACGTGGCTGCCGATAAAGCTTGGCGTATGGGCATGGGGCACGGCGATGCTGCTATCGACGAAGCCATCTTTTTTGGCGTTGGCGATAAACGCCTGCAGGTCATCGCCGATGACTTCCGCCATGCAGGTGGTGGAAACCGCGATGATCTCCGGCTTGTACAGCGCGCTGGCGTTCTGCAGACCCAGATTCATGTTGTTGTTGCCGCCGAAGACCGCCGCGTCTTCGGTCATCGAGTCGGAGACGCAGGCGATCGGCTCTTTGAAATGGCGGTTAAAATAGGTGCGAAAGTAGGCCACGCACCCTTGGGAGCCGTGGACGTACGGCAGGGTATTGGCAAATCCCAGCGAGCAAAGCACCGCGCCAAGCGGCTGGCAGGCTTTCGCCGGGTCAACGGTCAGCGCCTCGCGCTGGAAATTCAGCGCTTCATACTCGGCGGTGGTGGTCCAGGTAAAGACCTCCTGCACGCGCTGGGCATCGTGCGCTTCCTCCAGCTGCCGCTTATTGCGGAATAGCTCCTGGTATTCATCCTGTTCGAATAGCGGATAGCAGCTATTAATTTTATCAATCGTTTGGCTCATGGTGTTCTCCTCCCGCGCCACAAATCGGTGAACAGACGGGACAGTGAGTGGGCAATCACGCAGACTTCAGCCACGGCGCGGTGAGTTCGTTCCACGCCGGGTTGTTCAGGGTCATATCCATATCGCGGGCGAAAATGGCGAAACCATCGTAGCCGTGGTACGGGCCGGAATAGTCCCACGAGTGCATCTGGCGGAACGGCACGCCCATTTTCTGGAAGATATATTTTTCCTTGATGCCGGAGCCGATAAGGTCGGGCTTCAGCGCCTTAACGAACGCTTCCAGCTCATAGCTGCTGGCGTCATCGAACAGCAGCGTGCCCTCTTTGAGATCCGGCAGGGTGCGGTCGTAGTCATCGTTATGGGCAAACTCGTACCCGGCGGCGATGATCTCCATGCCGAGATCCTCGTAGGCGCCGATGACGTGGCGTGGCCGCAGGCCACCCATATAGAGCAGCACCTTACGCCCCTCCAGGCGCGGGCGATATTTGGCGATAATCGCCGCCATCTGCCCCTCATACCGGGCGATCACCGCTTCGGCGTTCGCGCGAATAGTATCGTCAAACTGATCGGCGATTTTGCGCAGCGATTCGGCGATTTTGGTCGGCCCGAAGAAGTTGTACTCCATCCACGGAATCTGATGTTTTTCCTCCATATGGCGGGCGATATAGTTCATCGAACGATAGCAGTGAACCAGGTTCAGCTTGACGAATGGGGTGTTCTCCATCTCCACCAGCGTGCCGTCGCCGGACCACTGCGCGACCACCCGTAGCCCCATCTCTTCCAGCAGGATGCGCGAGGCCCAGGCGTCGCCGCCGATGTTGTAGTCGCCGATGATCGCCACATCGTAAGGGGTGGTTTCAAACGGCTGTCCTTCGCGATTGTTGAGGATCCAGTCGCGCACCACGTCGTTGGCGATATGGTGCCCCAGCGACTGCGACACGCCGCGAAAGCCTTCGCAGCGTACCGGGATCACCGGTTTATCCAGCGCTTTGCTGCTGGCGTTGGCCACCGCGCTGATATCATCGCCGATCAGCCCCACCGGGCATTCCGACTGTATGGTGATCCCTTTGGTGAGCGGGAACAGCAGCTCCATCTCTTCAATCAGCTTGCTGAGCTTTTTATCGCCGCCGAAGACGATGTCGCGCTCCTGAAAATCAGAGGTGAAGTTCAGCGTGCCGAAGCTATCGACGCCGCTGACCCCGGTGTAGTAGTTGCGTCGTCCGGCGCGGGAATACTGGCCGCAGCCGACCGGCCCGTGCGAGATGTGGGCCATATCCTTGATTGGCCCGAATACCACCCCTTTCGAGCCGGCGTAGGCGCAGCCGCGCACGGTCATCACGCCGGGTTGTGATTTGCGGTTAGAGATAATGCACTTGCCGACGCTCTCCATTTGCGGATCGCTGACCATCATGTGCTTTCTGCGCTCTTTTCGCGCGGTTTCCGGGAACACCTCCAGGACTTCCTGGATCAGCGACAGATTACGTTCGCCCGTTGCGTTGGTCATCATTATTGTCCTGTGCTCAGGCCGCGCTTTCTTCGGCGGCGGTTTTACCAATGATGCTGGTGTCTTCTTCTTCCATGATGCCGAACTCCATCAGCAGCGACTCCAGCTCATCCATGGTGCAGGGTGTCGGCACCACTTTCATGGTGTTGTTGACGATCTTCTGCGCCAGGGTGCGGTATTCGTTGGCCTGCTGGCAGGCGGGGTCGTACTCGATAACCGTCATTCGGCGGATCTCCGCGCGCTGCACGATATTGTCGCGGGGGACAAAGTGGATCATCTGGGTCCCGAGCTTTTCCGCCAGGGCCATGATCAGTTCGTCTTCACGGTCGGTCTGGCGTGAGTTACAGATCAGGCCGCCGAGGCGCACCTTGCCGGATTTAGCGTATTTAACGATCCCTTTGGAGATATTGTTGGCGGCGTACATCGCCATCATTTCGCCGGAGCAGACGATGTAGATCTCCTGGGCTTTGTTTTCGCGGATAGGCATGGCGAAGCCGCCGCAGACCACGTCGCCGAGCACGTCATAGAAGACAAAATCGAGATCGTCCTCGTAGGCGCCTTCTTCTTCAAGAAAGTTGATCGCCGTGATCACGCCGCGCCCCGCGCAGCCGACGCCTGGCTCCGGGCCGCCGGATTCCGCGCAGCGCACGTCGCCGTAGCCAATTTGCAGCACGTCTTCGAGCTCGAGATCCTCGACCGAGCCGACTTCCGCGGCCATCTCCATAATGGTGTTCTGTGCTTTAGCGTGCAGGATCAGGCGGGTGGAGTCCGCCTTCGGATCGCAGCCGACGATCATTACTTTCTTACCCATCTCCGCCAGCGCGGCGACGAGGTTCTGCGTGGTGGTGGATTTGCCGATACCGCCTTTACCGTAAATAGCGCATTGACGCATGGTCATGGTGACTTCTCCTGTTGTTGAGTGTTTGCCAGCAGAGAAGTGCAGGGAACATACCAGCCGTGCCTGTTTGTTTATTTGTTTGATTTTTATGCATTTATTAATTCATTGCCGCGCAGGGCGTAAAACAAAACGGCACAATAAGGCGACCAAATGTGGGAAACAGAACAATTCCGCCTGCCGGGGCCATTGTGGCGGTTTGTCGTCTGTTCAACAGCTTGTCGTCCCCTGTGTCTTGTTCCACGCAATCTCTCGGCGCGCTGCGTTGCCTTTATCTTCATAACGCGTTGAATTCGCGCTAACTCTTCGGTCATCCGCGAGCTGGCACAGGCTGTGCTTGAGGCAACAACTGGGTTTGCCGCTTATTTGAGGCGGCGAAGATGCCTCTCACCTTCGAGGATTGAACAATGTCCGGAAAAATGAAAACAATGGATGGCAACGCCGCGGCGGCCTGGATCTCTTATGCCTTTACCGAGGTCGCGGCGATTTACCCCATTACCCCTTCCACGCCGATGGCGGAAAACGTCGACGAGTGGGCGGCGCAGGGGAAAAAGAACCTTTTTGGCCAGCCGGTGCGCTTAATGGAGATGCAGTCGGAAGCCGGCGCGGCAGGCGCGGTACACGGCGCGCTGCAGGCCGGGGCGCTCACCACCACCTATACGGCCTCCCAGGGGCTGCTGCTGATGATCCCCAACATGTACAAAATCGCCGGTGAACTGCTGCCGGGCGTCTTTCACGTCAGCGCCCGGGCGCTGGCGACCAATTCGCTGAATATTTTTGGCGATCACCAGGACGTGATGGCGGTTCGCCAGACCGGCTGCGCGATGCTGGCGGAGAACAACGTGCAGCAGGTGATGGATTTGTCGGCGGTGGCGCATCTGGCGGCGATTAAGGGACGTATCCCGTTTGTTAACTTCTTCGATGGTTTCCGCACCTCGCACGAAATTCAAAAAATCGAGGTGCTGGAATATGACCAGCTGGCGACGCTGCTGGACCGGCCCGCGCTCGACAGCTTCCGCCGTAACGCGCTGCATCCGGATCATCCGGTCATCCGCGGAACGGCGCAAAACCCGGATATCTACTTCCAGGAAAGAGAGGCGGGTAACCGTTTTTATCAGGCGCTGCCCGACATTGTCGAAAGCTATATGGCGCAAATCAGCGCGCTCACCGGCCGGGAGTACCATCTGTTTAACTACACCGGCGCGGCGGATGCCGAACGGGTGATTATCGCCATGGGGTCGGTCTGCGACACCGTTCAGGAAGTGGTGGATACGCTGAACGCGGCGGGAGAGAAGGTCGGGCTGCTCAGCGTGCATCTGTTTCGCCCTTTTTCGCTGGCCCACTTCTTCGCCCACCTGCCGAAAACCGTGCAGCGGATTGCCGTGCTTGACCGCACCAAAGAGCCCGGCGCTCAGGCTGAACCGCTGTGCCTGGATGTGAAAAACGCCTTCTACCACCACGACGATGCGCCGCTGATTGTCGGCGGCCGCTACGCGCTTGGCGGTAAGGACGTTCTGCCCAACGATATCGCGGCGGTCTTTGACAACCTCAATAAACCGCTGCCGATGGACGGCTTTACCCTCGGTATTGTCGATGATGTCACCTTTACCTCGTTGCCCCCGCGCCAGCAGACGCTGGCGGTCTCGCATGATGGCATCACCGCCTGTAAATTTTGGGGCATGGGTTCGGACGGCACCGTCGGGGCCAATAAAAGCGCGATCAAAATCATCGGCGACAAAACGCCGCTCTACGCGCAGGCCTACTTTTCCTATGACTCGAAAAAATCCGGCGGCATTACCGTTTCGCATTTGCGCTTCGGCGACCGGCCGATCAATTCGCCCTACCTGATCCATCGGGCCGATTTTATCTCCTGTTCGCAGCAGTCCTACGTGGAGCGCTATGACCTGCTGGATGGGTTAAAGCCGGGCGGGACCTTTTTACTCAACTGCAGCTGGTCCGATGCGGAGCTGGAGCAGCATCTGCCGGTCGGCTTTAAACGCTATCTGGCGCGGGAAAATATCCATTTTTATACCCTGAACGCCGTGGATATCGCCCGCGAGCTCGGGCTGGGCGGGCGCTTTAATATGCTGATGCAGGCGGCATTCTTTAAGCTGGCGGCAATTATCGACCCGCAGACCGCGGCGGATTACCTCAAGCAGGCGGTTGAAAAAAGCTACGGCAGCAAAGGGGCGGCGGTGATCGAGATGAACCAGCGGGCGATCGAGCTGGGCATGGCTTCGCTGCATCAGGTGACCATTCCGGCGCACTGGGCGACGCTGGATGAGCCCGTGGCGCAGGCTTCAGCCATGATGCCGGATTTCATCCGCGATATTCTGCAGCCGATGAACCGCCAGTGCGGCGACCAGCTGCCGGTAAGCGCGTTTGTCGGCATGGAAGACGGCACCTTTCCCTCGGGCACTGCCGCCTGGGAGAAACGCGGGATCGCGCTGGAAGTGCCGGTCTGGCAGCCGGAGGGCTGCACGCAGTGTAACCAGTGCGCCTTTATCTGCCCCCACGCGGCGATCCGCCCGGCGCTGCTCAACGGCGAAGAGCAGGACGCTGCGCCGGCCGGGCTGTTGAGCAAACCCGCTCAGGGAGCGAAGGCGTACCACTACCATCTGGCTATTTCGCCGCTGGATTGCTCCGGCTGCGGCAACTGTGTGGATATCTGTCCTTCGCGCGGCAAGGCGTTAAAAATGCAGTCTCTTGATAGCCAGCGCCAGATGGCGCCGGTCTGGGACTATGCGCTGGCGCTGACGCCGAAGAGCAATCCGTTCCGGAAGACGACGGTCAAAGGCAGCCAGTTTGAAACCCCGCTGCTGCAGTTTTCCGGCGCCTGCGCGGGATGCGGCGAAACGCCTTATGCCCGCCTGATAACCCAGCTGTTTGGCGACCGGATGCTGATCGCTAACGCCACCGGCTGCTCTTCAATCTGGGGAGCCAGCGCGCCGTCGATTCCCTATACCACCAACCACCGCGGCCACGGCCCGGCATGGGCGAACTCGCTGTTTGAGGATAACGCGGAGTTTGGCCTCGGCATGATGCTCGGCGGCCAGGCGGTGCGTCAACAAATCGCCGATGATATGACCGCCGCGCTGGCGCTGCCGGTCAGCGACGAACTCCTCGACGCGATGCGCCAGTGGCTGGCGAAGCAGGATGAAGGCGAGGGTACCCGCGAGCGCGCGGACCGGCTCAGCGAACGGCTGGCGGCGGAAAAAGAGGGCGTGCCGCTGCTGGAGCAGCTATGGCAGAACCGCGACTATTTTGTGCGCCGGTCGCAGTGGATTTTCGGCGGCGACGGCTGGGCCTACGATATCGGCTTCGGCGGTCTCGATCACGTGCTGGCGAGCGGGGAAGACGTGAATATTCTGGTGTTTGATACCGAGGTTTACTCCAATACCGGCGGGCAGTCGTCTAAATCGACCCCGGTGGCGGCCATCGCGAAGTTTGCCGCGCAGGGCAAACGCACGCGGAAAAAAGATCTTGGCATGATGGCGATGAGCTACGGCAATGTGTACGTGGCCCAGGTCGCCATGGGCGCCGATAAAGATCAGACGCTGCGCGCGATCGCCGAGGCTGAAGCCTGGCCGGGACCGTCGCTGGTGATTGCCTACGCCGCCTGCATTAACCACGGGCTGAAAGCCGGTATGCGCTGCAGCCAGCGCGAGGCGAAACGGGCGGTTGAAGCGGGATACTGGCACCTGTGGCGCTATCATCCGCAGCGGGAAGCGGAGGGCAAGACGCCGTTTATGCTCGATTCCGAAGAGCCGGAGGAGAGCTTCCGCGACTTTTTGCTTGGCGAAGTGCGCTACGCCTCGCTGCACAAAACGACGCCGCATCTCGCGGATGCGCTTTTTAGCAGAACCGAGGAGGATGCGCGCGCCCGCTTTGCCCAGTATCGGCGGCTGGCCGGTGAGGAGTAGGGGCCGGCGCGCAGGCCTTTAGTTATCGTGCTGCATGACCTTAAGCAGCGTATCCAGCAGGCCGGGAAAGCGCGCGTCTAAATCTTCCCGGCGCAGCGAAATCAAATTCTCCCGCCCCTGAGGCCGCTGCCAGATCACACCGCTGTCGCGCAGGACGCGCCAGTGGTGGGTCATGGTCGACTTCGCCACATCTTCATGACGCAGGGCGTTACAGCTCTGCTCGCTGCCGTCGGCAAGGATACGGATAATCTCAAGCCGCAGCGGGTTGCCGAGAGCGAAAAGGACATTTTCGAGGCGAATTTGTTCACGTTCGGGGTGATTGGCGATCATAATATTCCTGTGTCGGCGGCGGCGCAGCTCCGTGAGCAGCGGCCCGTATCGGCGGCTGGCCGGTAATATACCGAAACTGCTTTTCTAAAGCCACGCGGGTCGTCGCAGCTTCACCAATAGTAACGATAGCAAAAATAGTTCGAATATACTCGTACAGTTGTACTATGATAGATGCCGTTATATGAACGGCGGCCAATTCCGGCCGCCTGTTAACAGTCACAATGACTAAGGACGCATCATGCCCCGACCCATCCCCCTCGAACGTTATCGCAACATCGGTATCTCCGCGCATATCGATGCCGGCAAAACCACCACCACCGAGCGCATCCTGTTTTATACCGGGATGAGCCACAAGCTGGGGGAAGTACACGATGGCGCGGCAACCACCGACTGGATGGCGCAGGAGCAGGAGCGCGGGATCACCATTACCTCCGCGGCGGTGAGCTGCTTCTGGCCCGGCATGGACCGCAGCTTCGAGCCGCACCGGATTAATATCATCGATACCCCCGGGCACGTGGATTTCACCATCGAAGTGGAACGCTCCATGCGCGTCCTGGACGGCGCGGTGATGGTTTACGACTCCGTCGGCGGCGTGCAGCCGCAGTCGGAAACCGTCTGGCGGCAGGCGAATAAATACCACGTTCCGCGGCTGGCCTTCGTCAACAAGATGGACCGCCCCGGCGCGGATTTTTTCCGCGTGGTGCAGATGATGATCGATCGCCTGAAGGCCAATCCGGTGCCGATTGCGATCCCGGTTGGCGCCGAAGAGCACTTCACCGGGGTGGTGGATCTCATCAAAATGCGCGCCATTTTGTGGGATGACGCCACCCAGGGGATGACCTTCAGCTATGCGCCGGTGCCTGCCGACCTCGTGGAAACCGCCCGTCTGTGGCGGGAGAAAATGGTCTCGGCGGCGGCGGAAGCCAGCGACGAACTGATGGACAAATATCTCGAAACCGGTGAGCTGGACGAGGCGGAGATCGTCGCCGGTCTGCGCCAGCGCACGGTGAAGGGGGAAATCCAGGCGGTGCTGTGCGGCAGCGCGTTTAAAAACAAAGGCGTGCAGCGGATGCTTGATGCGGTGGTTGAGCTGATGCCGTCGCCGCTGGATATTCCGGCGATTCAGGGCGTGGATGAGAAAGGGCGGCCCGCTGAACGTCATCCGGGCGACGACGAACCGTTCTCGGCGCTGGCCTTCAAGCTGATGACCGACCCCTACGTCGGACAGCTGACCTTTATCCGCGTCTATTCCGGGACGTTGAAAAAAGGCGATGCGGTGTGGAATCCGGTGAAAGGTAAGAAAGAGCGCATCGGACGCATCGTGCTGATGCAGGCCAACGATCGCCATGAGGTGGACGAACTGCACGCCGGGGACATTGCCGCCTGCGTCGGCCTGAAGGATGTCACCACCGGCGACACGCTGTGCGACCCGGATGCGGTGATTACCCTCGAACGGATGGAGTTTCCGGAGCCGGTGATTTCGCTGGCGATTGAACCGAAAACCAAAGCCGATCAGGAGAAAATGGGTATCGCCCTGCAGCGGCTGGCGGCGGAAGATCCGTCGTTTCGTCTGCATACTGACGAGGAGTCAGGCCAGACGATCGTTTCCGGGATGGGCGAACTGCATCTGGAGATTATCGTCGACCGCATGAAGCGTGAGTTTGGCGTCGAGGCGAATATCGGGCGTCCGCAGGTGACCTATCGCGAGACGATCCGCAAAACGGTCAAAGAGGTGGAAGGTAAATTTGTCCGCCAGTCCGGCGGTAAAGGGCAGTACGGTCACGTGGTGCTGACCCTTGAACCGCTGGAGCCGGGAAGCGGTTTTGTGTTTGAGGACGCGACCAAAGGCGGCGTGGTGCCGCGCGAGTACATCCCTTCAGTGGAAAAAGGGCTGCGCGAAGCGATGGGCACCGGCGTGCTGGCGGGCTATCCGGTGGTGGATATCAAGGCGACCCTGACGTTTGGTTCGTATCACGACGTCGACTCGTCGGAGATGGCTTTCCGGATGGCGGCGATATTTGGCTTCAAGGAAGGGGCGCGCAGGGCCGACCCGGTTATTCTTGAACCGGTGATGCACGTGGAAGTGGAGACCCCGGAAGAGTACGCCGGGAATATCATGGGCGATCTCTCTTCCCGTCGCGGAATGGTGCAGGGGATGGAGGAGCGGTTCGGCAGCCAGATTATCCGCGCCGACGTGCCGCTGGCCGAGATGTTTGGCTATTCCACCACGCTGCGTTCAATGTCCCAGGGCCGGGCGACCTACAGCATGGAGTTCCACCACTACGCGGAAGCCCCGCGCAACGTGGCTGAGGCGATTATCGCCAGCCGCGCCAAAGGCTAAGCAACGTTCCCGGGTGCGACGCGAGGCGTCTTACCCGGGCTACGAGTCCTGCCATCGTTTGTAGCCCGGGTAAGGCGTTAGCCGCAACCCGGGAATTTCTGCCAATCAAACAATATCCTGCGCGTACTGCCACAGCGCCTTCAGCTGCGCCAGCTTCTCTTTATCGTCCGCATACTGCTGGTACAGCATCTGCAGCTCATCGGCGTAGGTCTGCAAAAACTCAGGCGTAAAGACCTGGCGACGGTGCTCTAACCAGCGCTGCTGCTCGGCTTCATCCAGCGTGCCGGGATAGTTGCGCGCGCGATAGTTGAACAGCAGGCGCTCGATACGCTGATCGGCGAAGGTAATATCCAGCGCCGGCAGGTTGCGCGGCTCGGTTTCGAGTACGATTTTCATCGCCGCGCGGTCGGCATCGCTGAAAAAGCCGTTATACAGCTGCGTATCGACATTATCGGACGGCACAAACGGCTCCGCTTCGGCAAAAATCGCCACCGCTTTCTCACGTACCTGCGGATTGGCCCGCAGCAGCTGGGCGTTCTCCAGACAGCGCTGGATATTGATGCCCAGCCGGTCGGCATCCTGCGGACGCAGGGTGTTTTGCTGCGCCAGCACCGGGCATTTATTCAGGTGGACCAGCTTGATCGGCACCGCAGCCAGATCGCCCAGCTCGCTTTTCGGCGTATACAGCCGCTCGCGCAGGGTGTCGGCATCGAGCTCCAGCAGGGGGGCGATGTCTCCGGCCAGGTCGACCATAATCACCGCGTTACGGTTGTCCGGGTGCCACGCCAGCGGGGCGACCAGGCTGGTATTGCCGCGCGCCGCGCCGAACATGCCGGAAACATGCACCAGCGGTTTGATTTGCGGCACGTCAATCAGCGTCGCCAGCTTACGCTTGTTGCGGTGGGCGTAAAGATAATCGAACAGGCGCGGCTGCTGGGTTTTCACCAGTTTCGCCATGGCGATGGTGGCGTAAACGTCGGCCATCGCGTCGTGGGCGTTGCTGTGTTCGATGCCGTTAGCGACGGTCAGATGCTCCAGCCGGAAGCTCGGTAAGCCCTCTTCATTTTCCGGCCAGTTGATCCCTTCGGGGCGCAGCGCATAGCAGGCGCGCATCACGTCCAGCAGATCCCAGCGGGAGTTGTCGTGCTGCCAGCTCCAGGCGTAGGGATCGTAAAAATTACGATAGAGAATGTTGCGCGTCACTTCGTCATCGAAGCGCACGTTGTTATAGCCGACGATGCAGGTTTTCGGCACCGTGAACAGATCGTGAACGCGGCGGGCGAAAGCGGCTTCGTTGTCGCCCTTGGCGTTCGCCTCCTGCGGCGTTATCCCGGTGACCATGACCGCCTGCGGCTGCGGCAGATAGTCATCGGCGAGCCTGCAGTAGAAGACTTCGGGTTCGCCGACGATATTCAGGTCTTCATCGGTGCGAATGGCGGCAAACTGCGACGGTCGGTCGAGCGAGGGACTGGTGCCGAAGGTCTCGTAATCGTGAAATAAAAATCCGGGCTGGCTGGCGCTATCTTGCATAATCTGTTCATTATTCCTGGTGGCGAGCAGCCTTCATGGTAAACGATTTGCCGGGCCATCAGAAGGGTATCCCCTTTGTCCCGCGTCGGTGATGTCATATTTTCTTGCAATTAAACCCTGATTTGAAACGAGAAGTTCCGTAAAAAGGACGGCGAATCTGTCAATTTAGAGGATATGCCGTTGAAAGGCCGTTTTTTTATTGCTGTATCTTTGCTCGCTGCGAGCGTTTCCTGCGCATTTGCCGCCAATGATTTTCCCGTCAACGTGACGCCTCCTTCTATTCAGGCCGGTTCCTGGGTGCTGATGGATTACACCACCGGCCAGATCCTGACCGCCGGTAACGAGCATCAGCAGCGCAATCCCGCCAGCCTGACCAAACTCATGACCGGCTACGTGGTCGATCGCGCTATCGACAGCCAGCGCATCACCTTTGACGACATCGTCACCGTCGGGAAAGACGCCTGGGCGCAGGGTAACCCGGTCTTTAATGGTTCTTCGCTGATGTTCCTTAAGCCCGGCGATCGGGTCAGCGTACGCGATTTAAGCCGCGGGCTGATCGTTGACTCCGGCAACGATGCCTGCGTGGCGCTGGCGGACTACGTCGCCGGCGGCCAGCCGCAGTTCGTCGCGCTGATGAACAGCTACGTGGAAAAACTGCATTTGCAGGATACCCATTTTGAAACCGTCCACGGTCTGGACGCGCCGGGTCAGCACAGTTCGGCCTACGATCTGGCGGTGCTCTCGCGGGCGATTATTCACGGCGAGCCGGACGTCTACCATATGTACAGCCAGAAGAGCCTGACCTGGAACGGCATTACCCAGCAGAACCGCAACGGTCTGCTGTGGGATAAGACCATGAACGTCGATGGTCTGAAGACCGGCCACACCTCGGGCGCCGGCTTCAACCTGATTGCCTCCGCGGTGGACGGCCAGCGCCGGCTGATTGCGGTGGTGATGGGAGCCGACAGCCCGAAAGGGCGTGAACAGCAGGCGGCGAAGCTGCTGCACTGGGGCCAGCAAAACTTCGATACCGTCCAGGTCCTGCAGGACGGCAAGCAGGTCGGCGTTGAGCGTATCTGGTATGGCGATAAAGAGCAGATTAAGCTGGGGACCGATCAGGACTTCTGGCTAGCGCTGCCGAAGTCGGAAGTCTCGCGCATTAAGGCCAAATACGTGCTGGATAACAAAGTGCTGGAAGCGCCGATCGCCGCCCACCAGCGGGTTGGCGAAATCTCCCTTTACGATGGTGATAAAGTGGTGGCCCACTGGCCGCTGGTGACGCTGGAAAGCGTTGGCAAGGGCGGCGTGCTGTCGCGCTTTAGCGATTATCTGCATCAAAAACTGTAACTTCTCCGCCGCTCCGCCCGGAGCGGCATCTCGTAGCTGTTTGATTATTATGCCGCTTCGGTTGGCGCTTCGTTTACTTTCACTCCATTACCTTACCCGGTCACCCTTCAGGAAAAAGCCTGGCGCTTGTGCGCCATAAATGGAGCTGGGAAGATGAAATACTTTGCGCGTAGTGCGCTTTCTCTGGGACTTTTCACCGTTTTTAGCACTTCTGGTTTTGCCTCCGGCCTCGTTCTGGCCGATAACGAATTCCGCAATGATTTAGCCTGGTTATCCGACCGTGGAACCCTCTCGTTGAGCCTGTCGACCTGGCCTCTGAGCGAAGAGGAGATTAAGCGCGCGCTGGCCAATGCCCATCCGACAACGTCCGCAGAGCGGGTGGTACTGGGTCGGGTAAATCAGCGATTAAGCGCGCTGAAAGCTGACGTGCGCGTTACCGGCTACAGCTCCACTGATAAGCCGGGCACGCCGCAGGGGTTCGCCCAGTCTTACCCCGCCGACCAGTCGCTTTCTCTCGCCCTGAACAACAGCGGCGAATGGTGGGATCTGCACCTGCAGGGCAATGTTGAAGGCGACAAGCGCATCAGTAACGGTTCGAGCGTGAACGCCAACGGCGCATACGGCGCGGTTAAGCTGTGGAACCAGTGGCTGGCGTTCGGGCAAATCCCCCAGTGGTGGGGGCCGGGCTATGAAGGTAGCCTGATCCGCTCCGATGCCGCGCGTCCCATGACCGGTTTTCTGCTGCAGCGCGCCGAACAGCGGGCGCCGGAAACCTCATGGCTAAGCTGGATTGGCCCCTGGCAGTACCAGCTTTCCGCCAGCCAGATGAACCAGTACGCAGCCGTACCGCATACCAAAATCTTCGGTGGTCGCCTGACTTTTTCACCGCTCACCTCGCTGGAGCTGGGAGCCTCGCGCGTTATGCAGTGGGGCGGCGAAGGGCGGCCTTCCTCATTCAGCAGCTTCTGGGACGGCCTCACCGGCAATGATAACACCGGCGACTCGGCCGACGATCCCGGCAACCAGCTGGCCGGTTTTGATTTCAAGCTGAAGCTGGCGCCCACCCTCGGCTGGCCGGTGAGCATTTACGGCCAGATGATCGGCGAGGACGAAGCCGGATATTTACCCTCGGCGCACCTCTATCTTGGCGGCGTGGAAGGGCATCACCAGTGGAACAGCAATGCGGTTAACTGGTATCTGGAAGCCCACGATACCCGCTCGAACATGGGCCGTACTAACTACATCTATAACCACTTTATCTATAAAGACGGCTACTACCAGCAGGGCTATCCGCTGGGCGATGCGATGGGCGGCGACGGGCGTTTATATGCCGGTAAGGTGGAGCTGGTAACCGAAGAGAATCAGCGCTGGAGCGCGCGGCTGGTCTACGCTGAGGTCAATCCAAAAAACCAGCGAATCAATAAAGCCTTCCCGCGCGCCGATACGCTGAAGGGCGTACAGCTGGGCTGGAGCGGCGATGTTATGCCAACGGTACGCCTGAATACCTCCCTGTGGTACACCGACGCTAACCACAGCGCCAGCGACGATGTTGGGGCCAGCATCGGCGTTGAGCTACCGTTCAGTTTATAACCGTATGGCGGCGATTTTTTCATCTTCTTGCCGCGCGGATTTGTGAATTGCCGCACATACTGTGGGTGATAGTACTGCTAATTTATGTGTATATACATACAGTATTTTATCAACAGTGGAGGCAGCATGGACTATAACGTTAAATCCGTAGGCAAGAAGAAAATTGCTGGTTTTCATCTGGTCGGTCCCTGGGAGCAGACGGTAAAACAGGGGTTTGAACAGCTGATGATGTGGGTCGATAACAGCCAGGTGCCGGCGCAGGAGTGGGTGGCCGTTTACTACGACAACCCGGACGAAGTCCCGGCGGAAAAGCTGCGCTGCGACACCGCCGTCACGGTGGCGGACGACTACCAGATTCCTGAGGGTAGCGAAGGCGTGATGATGACCGAAATCGCCGGCGGCGATTATGCGGTTGCCCGGGCCAGAGTCGAGAATTTTGACTTTGCGACGCCGTGGTACCAGTTCTTCGAGAGCTTGATGCAAAGCACAACCCATCAGATGGCGATGAAGCCCTGTTTTGAAGTCTATCTTAACGATGGTAACCAGGATGGCTACTGGGATATTGATATGTATATCGCGGTCGAGCCGGCGGTGAAGTAGAACATTGTCCCTTCGTTTGACAAGGTTTATTACATTCGCGTGATGCTTGCGGCGAAAAAGCAGTTACAATTGGCCTTTTCGTTGTGTCGGAGTAGGTTGTGCGCGCGGATAAATCACTTAAGCCATTTGAAATTCGGCTGTATCGCCATTACCGCATCGTCCATGGCGTGCGAATAGCATTGGCCTTTGTGCTCACCTTTGTGCTAGTGCGCCTGCTTAACGTTCCTGAAGGCACCTGGCCCCTCATCACCCTGGTGGTGGTGATGGGGCCTATCTCCTTCTGGGGAAACGTCGTACCGCGCGCGTTTGAACGTATCGGCGGCACGATCCTCGGCTCGGCGCTCGGGCTGGTGGCGCTCAAGCTGGAGCTTATCTCTCTGCCCATTATGCTGCTGTGGTGCGCGGTGGCGATGTTCCTCTGCGGCTGGCTGGCGCTGGGCAAAAAGCCCTACCAGGCGCTGCTGATCGGCATCACCCTGGCGGTAGTGGTCGGCGCACCGCCGGGCGACCTGACCACCGCGCTGTGGCGAAGCGGCGACGTTATCTTCGGCTCCCTGCTGGCGATGCTGTTTACCGGTATCTGGCCGCAGCGGGCCTTTCTGCACTGGCGTATCCAGATGGCCAGCTACGTCACCGCCTTCAACCGTCTGTATCAGGCGGGCTTCTCGCCGAACCTCGTTGAGCGTCCGCGTCTGGAAAAGCATATGCAGAAGGTGCTTAACGACGTGGTGAAAATGCGCGGATTAATTACCCCTGCCAGCAAAGAGACGCATATCCAGAAGGCCATCTTTGAGGCGATCCAGACCGTTAGCCGTAACCTGGTGTGCATGCTGGAGCTGCAAATCAACGCCTACTGGGCGTCGCGTCCCGGCCACTTCGTGATGCTTAACGCCCATACGCTGCGCGAAACCCAGCAAATGACCCAGCAAACATTGCTGACTATCGCCCACGCATTGTATGAGGGCAATCCGCAGCCGATTCTTGCCAACAATGAAAAGCTCAACGAAATCGTGGCCGAACTGCGCCAGCTCATCAAAGAGCAGCAGGACGACAATTTCTCCGAAACGCCCATCCACGGTTATGTCTGGTTAACTATCGAGCTGGCGCGCCAGCTCGAACTGCTGTCGCATTTAATCTGCCGTGCGTTGCGTAAATAAAGACCAGACTCACGTGGTTTTTCCATCGCTTGCTTCGATTCAGCAGCGTTTAGGGTTATGATAACGGCAAAGGAAAAAACATTGTCATCAGCGGCTGCTAACAGTTATGTTAGCCCTATGTAGCAGTCGCTTTAGCGAATCCGAATCTCAAATATTAGGGGTATAAAAATGGAAACAACTAAGCCTTCTTTCCAGGACGTACTGGAGTTTGTTCGCCTGTACCGTCGTAAGAACAAACTGCAGCGTGAAATTCAGGACGTTGAGAAAAAGATCCGTGATAACCAGAAGCGCGTACTGCTGCTGGACAACCTGAGCGACTACATCAAGCCGGGCATGAGCGTTGAAGCTATTCAGGGCATCATCGCCAGCATGAAGAGCGATTACGAAGATCGCGTTGACGATTACATCATCAAAAACGCCGAGATCTCCAAAGAACGTCGCGATATCTCTAAAAAGCTGAAAGCGATGGGCGAAGCGAAAGTCGAAGATAAATCTGCCGAGTAAGCCCCGTTAATGCGCTCCGGCGGCGCTCGCTGCCGGAGTTTCTCTTCTTCCTCTTGCGTGACCTCACAGTTCCTTAGCAAAACCGCCCGCGCGACGCTGAACCTTTACCCAGGAATTTGGTATACTTCCGCCGTAAACATATTGATATCGGAAGGGTTTATCTCATGCTGTCCCTGCAACAGGTGCCGCCGCGATGATACTGATGACCGGCGACGCGCTTAGCGGCCAACGCCGTGACGCCGAATCTTTACTCAACTCTTTCGTTTCGGCGATCTTCATCGCTACCTCCCGGCTCTCCGACAACCAAATGGCCGCGCGCATTCAACACCACCGTGATACCCGGCTTGCCCACTGGCGGCTGGAAGAACGCGGGCAGGCTTTCTCCGCGCGGCAGCCGCGCGGATAAGTCAGGTCACGGTCGGTGGCGGGCGTGAATAACCGCTGCCGCGGGGTTTATCGACAGGAGTCATCACTCAATGATTAAGTCTTTTTTTGCCGCATTATCATTTATCAGCCGCCTGCCGGTCCCGGCGCGTTTATCCCAGGGGCTGGAAATTGAACAATATCAACGCAGTATCATTACATTTCCCCTGGTGGGGCTGCTGCTGGGGGCGATTGCTGGCGCCGTTGTGATGCTGCTGCAGCCGTGGTGCGGCGGCCCGCTCGCCGCGCTGCTCGGCGTGCTGGCGCTGGCGCTGTTGACCGGCGGGTTCCATCTTGATGGGCTGGCGGATACCTGCGATGGCATCTTTTCCGCCCGCCGCCGCGAGCGGATGCTGGAAATCATGCGCGACAGTCGGCTGGGCACTCACGGCGGGCTGGCGCTGATTTTTGTGCTGGTTGCCAAAGTGCTGGTGGTCAGCGAAGTGGCGCTGCGCGGCACGTCGGCGCTTGCCGCGCTGGCTGCCGCCTGCGCCGTCGGCCGCGGTATGGCGGTGCTGCTGATGTATCGTCAGCGCTACGCCCGGGAAGAGGGGCTGGGCAACTTATTTATCGGCAAAATCACGCTGCGGCAGATGCTGATTACCATGGGGATCGCGCTGGCGCTGGCGACGCTGCTGCTCGGGGTCAACGGTCTGCGGGCGGCGCTTATCACTCTGGTGCTGGTTTGGGCGCTGGGTCAGGCGCTGAAGCGTACCCTGGGCGGGCAAACCGGTGACACATTAGGCGCGGCGATTGAGCTGGGCGAAGTCATATTTCTGCTGGCCCTGCTGTAGGAGTTGCTTTATTCCCGGTGGCGCTGCGCTGACCGGGCTACAAGTCCACCGCTGTCTGCGGTCCGGTGCCCGGGCAAGGCGCAGGGCGCCGCCTGCGGGGAATGTGCCGGAGTGACGGATTGGCGTGGTTTCTCCCCGGCTCGCGCTGCGCTTAGCCGGGCTACGGGGTTACAGCCGTCTGCGGACCGGTAGCCCGGGTAAGGCGCGCAGCGCCGCAACCCGGGGAATGTGCCGGGATTAATGTATCGGTGCGGCTTCTTCCCGGTGGCGCTGCTGTATGACCGGGCTACGGGTTAACAGCAGTCTGCAGGTCGGTAGCCCGGACAGGCGCAGCGCGCCGCCTCCGGGAAAATTATTCAGCGCAGGTGCTTACAGCGCTTTTTGCCATACGCTCTGCGGCAGGAGATAAACGTCCGCCGGCGCCGTCATGCCGTCGGTCACGATATGCTGAATGCCGCTGGCCATTACCGCCAGGGTCACATCAAAGGCGTTCAGGCTATCGCCAAAGCCCGCGGTCAGGTTGAGCATTGAACCGTTCGCCATCAGATAAACGGTTTTATCGCCCATCCGGTAAGCGTTGATATAGGGCATGACCTCTTCATGACGGAACTGGCGCAGGTACTCACAGTCAATCTCTTCCGCCACGTGACCCACGTTGAGAATAAACACCCCGTCTTTGGACTTATCCAGCGCCTGGCGGTTAACGACTTTTTTACCGCCGGTCGCCGTGGCCACCACATCCGCGGAGGCAATCGCCTCCTGTAATTCAACGACGTGCCAGCCATCGTAGGCCGCCTGTAATCTTCGTGCCGGGTCGATTTCCGCTACCATTACCTGGCCGCCGAAGGCCTTCGCCGCCGCCGCTACGCCCTGGCCAACCAGACCATAGCCGATGACCAGCACTTTTTTCTCATGCAGGGTCAGGTGGGTCGTCTGGAAAAAGGTGTGCCAGGCGGTCAGGCCGACCATATGACGGTTGTGCAGACCTTCCTTAACCGGCAAATCATCCCAGTTAAAAATCGGGTAGCCGGGGCGAATATCGCCCAGGCGGCTAACGCCAGAGCCGGTCGCCTCAAGGCCCGCGACGATGTTGCCAAACTCCCCGCGCTGATGCAGTAGGGTGGTAATATCCGCGCCCATTTCGCACAGATGCGTCGGCTGCCAGGCAATCGCTTTTTCCCAGGATTGCTGCCAGTCGGCGTCGCTCATATCCCGCCAGGCGCAGGCTTCCGCGCCGCGCTCTACCAGCCAGGCGACCACGTCATCCTGCACCGTCGTTGGGTTACAGGTGGTAAGAAAAACCTTCGCCCCTTTCTCCAGAATTCCCTGCACCAGGGGGATCATTTTCATATCGAGGTGCATACAGCAGGCGAGACGCACCTGGCTGAGATCCGGCAGGGCGGCGACCTGACGCAGGGTGCGCGGCATATTCTGACTGGCCCATGCGATCTCTTTCTCTAATTTTATCTTGTTATTCAACGTGTTTGACCTTCAATCCATAGAATGCTGATACCCAGAGGTGAGGGGATTTTAACGTAGCGCGCGCCGTTTTTACATTCACAAAATGAATGACGAAAAGCCACGACAAAGACATGGTTGTTAAAATAAGGTTAAAAAAAGAAAATGAAACATAAGTTCTTATTATGACGTAAGCGAGCTACACGATGTTAAGCGTTTTACCCGGATCGCTCTTTTCGCGGATCCGCATTTTCCTCGGTCGCCTCAAGCCGCACGCCCTGCCGGTTGCCAGAAAACATATTGTTCTGGCCTCTCTCGGCGCCGGGACGGGACTGGCGGTGACCAGCATGTTCAGCCACTGGCTGTTAGGCGAGGTCAATATCTGGTTTATCGCGCCAATGGGCGCATCGGCAGTGCTGCTGTTTGGCGTCCCGAGCAGTCCGCTGGCCCAGCCGTGGTCGATTGTCGGCGGCAACGTGCTCTCGGCGCTGATTGGCGTGACAGTGGGAATGGTGATCCCGAACCTGGCGCTGGCCTGCGGCGTGGCGGCGGGGCTGGCGATCGCCGGTATGTATTTCCTGCGCTGCCTGCATCCGCCGGGTGGGGCGGTGGCGTTAACGGCGATCCTCGGCGGGGCGGGGGTGCAGAGTGAAGGCTACCACTTTGTTCTGACGCCGGTATTGCTCAATTCCCTGATGCTGGCGCTGCTGGCCATCGTCTTCAACAACCTGGTGGGACGACGCTACCCGCACCCGCTGGCCGCAGAAGAGGTAAAGGCCAAAGCCGTACCGCTGGGCCTGTCGGTGACCCGCGATGATATTCACGCGGCCCTGCTGGACGGCCAGTTTCTCGATATCGATGAAGACGACGTGCAGGAGCTGCTGGAAAATATTGAACAAAAAGCCAGACAGCGTATCGCCGGCGCCCGGCGATCCTGATGAGCTTTTCGGCTCTCTGGGGAACGCGGATTAACCCACGGGTTCCCCTTTTTATTGCCTTCCTCCCCGGCCATTAGCCTGAACCAGGCATTTTTCTCCCCCCGAAAGCAACAAGCTCTGCGGATCGTGACTGCGATCGACAAAATTGGCCATTCAATGAGCAAAAAGTTGACGCCCTTAACGAAATGAATATTTCAAAATAACTTTTTATGGATTTTTTAATCCGGCGGAGTATAACAAGTTGTTAAATAATGCACCCGGGTGCAAAAAGGTGCAAATGTATTCCTGATGCCAGAACCTGCCGTATCTGGTTCGGCAATGTGATCTTTTTATTCATAAAAACAAAACGATAGAACGCTCATCCCTGACAGGACAACAAAATGACCGATCATGTGATAACTGAAAGTCGTAAAACAGATAATGATAAGAAAATCAGATTAATAACCCTCGTCTCAACCATCGGTGGACTGTGCTTTGGCTACGACACCGGGGTTATTTCCGGCGCGCTGATTTTCATGAAAAACGATCTTGGCCTCACTCCTCTGCAGGAAGGGCTGGTGACATCGTTTTTATTATTCGGCGCGGCAATCGGCTCTGTCGGCGGCGGCTGGCTGTCCGACCGACAGGGACGGCGGAAAAATATTCTGTGGGTGGCGGTGATTTTTATCTTTGGCGCCCTCGGTACCGCCGTCGCCTGGGATATGTCGTCGATGATAATCGCCCGCTTTATTCTTGGCCTGGCGGTTGGGTGTGCGTCAGTGACGGTGCCGATTTATATTTCAGAACTGGCGCGACCCGCGCAGCGTGAACGGCTGGTGACGGTCAACGAACTGATGATCGTCACCGGGCAGTTTCTCGCTTACTCCGTCAACGCTTCCATTGTCAATTTCTATCCCGACATGTCGCACAACTGGCGGCTGATGCTGGCCATTCCGGCACTGCCCGGCGCGCTGCTGTGGATTGGTATGCTGGTAATGCCGGAGTCTCCGCGCTTCTTCGTGCGTAAGGGGCAAATAGACAAAGCGGTTGCGGTGCTGAAAACGATTCGTCGGCCCGAAGAGGTGGAGCAGGAGATCCGCGATATCCAGCAGGTGAGCCAGATTGGCATCAATCATGGCCGATTTGTTGACGAGCTGAAGAGAAAATGGGTACTGCAGCTGATTTTGATCGGCCTGATGATTGTGCTGGCAACGCGCGTAACCGGCGTGAATACCATTATGTACTACGCGCCGACGGTGCTGAAAGCCACCGGACTTGGCGATGCGGCGGCGGTGACCGGCGCCGTGGCTAATGGCGTCGTCTCTATTCTGGCCACGCTACTGGGGATGCTGTTAATTGGCAGGCATTCCCGACGGAAAATGTTCTTTACCGGACAGATCGGCGTCACCCTTAGCCTGGTGTTGATTGGCCTCTCGTTCAAGCTCTTCTTCCATATGGAAACCGTCGATGGCGTCAGCGGCTTGCACGCCAACTTTACCGGTGCCAGCTACATCATTCTCGCCCTGATGCTGGTGTTCCTGACCTTTATGCAGGGTTGGATCGCACCGGTATTCTGGCTGATGCTCGCGGAAATCTACCCGCTGCGGATGCGCGGTCTGGGAATGGGTTTTGCGGTATTCGGTTTATGGATATTTGACTTCATCATTCAGTCTATTTTCCCGATTTTACTCAACAGCTACGGCGGTGGAATGACCTTCGGCTTCTTCGCGGCTACCAACGTCATAATGCTGATTCTGCTGGTGAAGTTCCTGCCGGAAACCCGCGGGTTAACCCTCGAACAAATTGAACAAAAATTCAGATTCTGATTTAGCAACGTGGAGGAATATATGACAGTTAATATCGGTTTAATTGGTTTGGGTATGATTGGGCGCGACCATCTCCAGCGTTTCCAGACGGTTATCCAGAACGCCAGGGTCAGCGCCGTCTGCGATATCAATCGTAATGTGACCGACGCTATTGCCCGCGAATATGGCGCTCAGCCCTATTACGATGCAGTCGAGATGATTCAATCAGACGACGTGGATGCGATCTTTATTTGCTCTATTGGCCCGGTACATAAAGAACAAATTCTGGCGGCCATTAAAGCAGGTAAACCGGTGTTTTGCGAAAAGCCGCTAACCCCGACCGCGAATGAAGCCAAAGCGATTATTGATGCTGAAGTAGCCTACGGCAAACGTATGCTGCAGCTGGGCTTTATGCGCCGTTTCGACCCGGGGTACAACCAGCTAAAAGCCACTCTGGATAGCGGTGAACTGGGGGAAATATTGCTCATCCACTGCGCCCATCGCAACGCCTCCGTGCCGGAGAGCTACACCCTGGAGATGGCGATTAACGATTCGGCGACCCATGAAATCGATATTATCCGCTATCTGCTTAACGAAAATATCGTTTCGGTGCGCGTCGATAAACCGCAGAAGAAAACGCGCAGAGCCTGCGCGCATCTGCAGGATCCGTTGATTGTGATTTTTGAAACTGAATCCGGCGTACGTATTGATGATGAGCTGTTTGTTAACTGCGATTACGGCTACGACATTCGTTGTGAAGTGATTGGCGAAAATGCCATCAGCGCGTTGACCGAACAGGCACTTACCACCGTCCGTTCGGCGCAGGGTTATAGCCGCGCTATCCCCAAAACCTGTATGGAACGTTTCGCCACCGCCTACGATCGCGAGGTGCAGAATTTCGTTGACCGGGTAAACCTGGGGGCGGAGATGAGCGGGCCATCATCGTGGGACGGATTTGTCGTGGCGATGGTATGCGATGCCGGCCTGGCGTCGCTGAAGGATGGCGAAAAGCACGCCGTCTCTCTGCCGGAGTGTCCGGCGCTCTACCGCTGACCCATTAACGAAGGGAGAGGCGCATGTTAACTCTGAAACCAGAAGATATTTTTATTGGCTGTCGGGCGAATTCAAAGAAAAAGGCGCTGCGTATTGCCGCGGATTCCCTGCAGGCCAGCGGCTACGTCAGCGAGGGTTTTTTTGAATCAATGGTGGAGCGCGAAAAGGCGCTCTCTACCTGGCTCGGGGCGGGGGTCGCCATGCCCCACTGCAGCAAGGAGGGTATTGATCTGGTGCGGCAAACCGGTTTCCAGCTGCTTCAGTTTCCGGATGGCGTGGGCTGGGGGGAGGGTAAAGTGGCCTTCCTTGTGGTCGCCGTGGCGGCAAAAAACAATGAACACATTGATGTTATAGCGGATCTGGCAGACCTGCTTGATGACGAAGTGAAAACCACGCTGCTGGCCAGCGCCGACAGCAAAGACGCGTTTATGCAGATCCTCGAAGGACACTCATTTAAGAAGGATAGAATATGAAACTGGCACTCTGTACCGATGTTCTCGCCGGCCTGGCGTTCCCGGAAATGCTCGATCGCGTCAAGCAGTACGGCATTGAGGGCGTGGAGATGACCGCAGGCGGCTGGTCGCCTTGTCCGCATGTTAAAACTGAAGAACTGCTGGCTTCTCCGGCAGCGCTGGCGGCGTTTCGCGGCGAGCTGGAAAAGCGCGGAATGGAGATCGTCGCGCTGAACTGTTCGGGTAACCCGCTGGCCCCCGGCGCCCTTGGCGAGAAGCACACCGCCAGCAGCTACCGTACCGTCGAGCTGGCGGCGAAGCTGGGAGTGAAAAAGATAGTCATGATGAGCGGCCTGCCGGGCGGCGGGCCGGACGATAAAATCCCTAACTGGATCACCTCGACGGTTTCCTGGCCGGACTATATGCCAGGCGTGATCGATTACCAGTGGAACGAGGTTGCTATTCCCTGGTGGCAGGCTTTTACCCGCCATGCGGCTGAACACGGCATCGAACAGATTGCCCTCGAGGAATTCCCCAGCCAGCTGGTTTACAACCCGAGCACGCTGCTGCGCCTGCGTGAGGCGGTTGGCGACATCATCGGCATGAATCTCGATCCGTCGCATCTGATCGCCATGGGGGCAGACCCGATTGCCGCAGCCCGTAAGCTTGAAGGGGTGATTTATCACGTCCACGGCAAAGACGCGCGTATTGAACGCGGGCTGGCGGATGTCGACGGCTTACTGGAATACCAGCCGGTTACGCAGACCAAAACCCGCACCTGGAACTACGTGGCGGTTGGCTGTGGACAGGATTTGAAGTGGTGGAAAGAGTTCTTCTCGGTGCTGCGCATGACCGGATATAACGGTTATGTGTCGCTGGAGATGGAGGACCTGACGATGAGCGTTGAAGCAGGGCTACGGACGTCTATTGATGCCCTCAACGCCACATTAAGTCAGTGACAACGGGCCGCGTTTTCCCTCCGGGGGGCGGGAGAACGCGGCGCGTTTTTTGTTGAGCGGATTTTATCTTGCTGTATTTTACGTTCTATTGGATGTTTTTTATCAGGAACGTTAAAACCGAGTATGAGCGCCCCTAAACGACAAAAAGCGACCGCCAGCGACGTTGCGTTACTGGCTGGCGTCTCCAAATGGACGGTTTCCCGGGCATTTACCCCCGGGGCTTCTATCCAGCCCAAAACCCGGGAAGAGGTGATGAAAGCCGCTAATATTCTGGGATATCGACCAAATTTACTGGCGCGTAGCCTGACGCAAAAGAAAACGCATATTATCGGCGTGGCGGTAGACGAGCTGCGCAATCCCAATATGGTGCTACTGCTTAACGAAGTGACCCGCCAGCTGCAGAATCGCGGCTACATGGCGCTGGTGATTAACGTTACCGACGAAGAAAACACCCGCACGGCGATGGCGCTGGCTTACCAGCTCCAGGTTGATGGTATCTTGTTTATGGCCACGGTCCTGACGCCGGAACTCATCGCGATTGCCACTGAAATTCATCGCGTTCCGCTGGTGCAGATTGGCCGTAATACCGATCATCCGGAAATCCAGGTGGTCAATATTGACGGCTGGATTGCCGGAAAACAGCTTGCCGAACTGCTGCTGGCGCAGGGGCATCGCACTTTTGGCTATATGAAAGGGCCGGATACCGCCTCGCACCATTTAATGAGGATGGAAGGATACGAAGCGGCGCTGGAGCAGGCAGGTTGCCGGCTTGATACTCTGCTGGTTGCCGGACAGTATTTACGTACCCGGGGATATGCGGCGATGAGCGACTATCTGGACGCGACGTCCGCAGGCGAAAGAGTGGATGCCCTGTTCTGTGAAAACGATATTCTGGCGATAGGCGCGCTTCAGGCGCTGCGCGAGCGCGATTTAACGATGGGTATTGTCGGTTTCGATAATATCGATGAGGCGGCGGCGCCGGAATGGCAGCTTACTACCTACGATCAGCGGCGCGAGCGGCTGGTGGAAGAGGCGTTGAATCGGCTCATCGATGTAACTGAAGGGCCGTCGGCGACCTGGCGCACCGGGGAACCCATCGTGCGCCAGTCCCATCGCCGCCAGGGCTAAAGTTCGCCGGTGATGTACTGCGCCACGCCGCAGCCAAAACTCCAGTCCCCTTTATGGTTGCTGATTACCGAGACCATCAGATCATCTCCGCTCAGCCCGCAGTGCTCCCGGAGCTCAGCCTGCAGGGTGGCATAAAAAAGCTGCTTCTGTTCTTCGCTGCGCGGGCTGGTATATACCCTCACCGCCACCACCTCCCGGCTTCGCGTCAGCCCCAGCCCGGTATCTTCAATAATCATATGATGAGCTTTGTTTTCGTGAACAATCTGGTAGCGATCGCGCTCTGGCACCTTGAACGCCTGCACCACGGCGCGATGTGCCGCATCCAGCAGGGTTTTGATCTCGCTTTCGCTGCGTCCTTCAATGATATCAAACGTCAGTAATGGCATAGCAGATGGTCCTTATTGTCGGATTACCTCAGTGATAGAGATGCTAACCCGTGCTGAAGCCGGCAAAAACCGCTATATTTGAACTCATTGTTTTTATCTGTGAACAATTACTATGCGCGAGATCCGCCCGGAAATTTACTGGACCCACCTGTACTGGCTTACGGTGCTGGAGGAGCAAAAAAGCTATACCCGCGCCGCGGAAAAGCTGGCGGTCAGCAAATCCGCCATCAGCCAGAAAATCAGCGAGCTGGAGCGGGTTACCGGTAAGACGCTGGTGCACCGAACCACCCGCAGCGTGACCTTAAGCGAAGATGGTCTGCGGCTGGTGGCGGAGCTGAACGAGCCGTTTGGGCAGATTCGCGAGATCTTTACCGGCACCTGCGACGAGGAAGGCGGCCCCCTGCGCGGTACGCTGCGCCTGACCGCGCCGGTCGCATTTTCACGTCAGCAGCTGGTCCCGGCCATCACCCCTTTTCTGCACCAGCATCCGCAGCTTCATCTCCAGCTGGAGGTGACCGACCGACTGGTGTCGCTCGCCAGCGAGGGGTTCGACCTTGCTATTCGCCACTGTCGCCGCGAGCTGCTGCCGGAGACCCATGTGGCCTGGCCGCTGTGCCGTACGGCTACCCTGGTGGTCGCCTCGGCGGACTATATTCGCCGCTTTGGCCGCCCCGATTCGCCTGACGCGTTGCGTCAGCATCAATGCCTCACCTACCCGCGCGGGCCGCAAAGCCCGCACTGGACCTTTGAGCGCGACGACGAGCGGGTGAGCGTGAAGGTGCAGGGGTCGTTTGCCACCAATAACAGCGAATCCCTGCGCGACGCGGTGCTGGCGGGGCTGGGCGTTGCCTTACTGCCGGATTTTAGCGCCAGGGAAGCGATTGGCCGCGGGCTGGTTCAGGAGCTGCTGCCGGGATGGCGGCCGGTGGATGCGTTTGCGGAAAGTCTGTACGTCATTCGCCCCTACACGCCGCGCGTATCGCGGGCGGTAGAGACGTTTAGCCGCTATCTGAAGGCGACCTTCAGCTGATATTTTCCAGCTGCTGCGCCAGCGCCTCGCGAAAGCGGGGCAGCAAATCGGCGCCTTCTGAAACCAGCTCCGCCAGGGTCACGGTTTTATCGGCGCGGTATTCCCGCCCGCTGCCAAGCCGGGCTTCGAAATCATTGGCCGCCCGGTGAGCCGCCGCCAGGTCGGCATCCAGCAATACCACCGCGTGCGCGAGAACCACATGGCCTCGACCTTCCGCCATCGGTCGCCAGTACTGGGCCGTGCCGGCTATTTTTCGCACCTCCTCGCCCTCGCCGCAGGCCAGATTATAGCGACCATCGCAAAATGAACCGCTAACCGCCCGGCAGTGGCTGGCCACGCCAAAGGTCGCCAGCGTGCGCTGCAACAGGCCGCAGAGGAAAAGATAAATCGGCTCTGCGGCTTCGCCCAGCGAGTGATAGACCGGCCAGGCCAGGCTGAGATTGACAATTCCCGGCCCCTGCGGCACCAGCCCGCCGCCGGAGCGGCGCTGCCAGACCGGCCATCCCTGGCCGGCGAACTGCTCGCTCACCGCCGGGAGTTCGGCAAATTTCCGGTAGCTTCCCGGCACCACAAACCCCTGCGGGGCCTGCCAGAGCTGAGCCACCGCCTCACCGTCGAGCGCCCGGGCAAACAGCGGCTGCTCGGCAAGGGTGGGATCGGCAAAGTAACCAACCGGTAGCTGCTGATGGCTAAAGCGCAGCGGCCAGCAGGGTTCCTGAATCATGATTTCTCCTTATCGGCGCTATTCGCCATGGCGGCTGGGTTTCATCAGCATCGCCGTAAGGGCGGAGAGCAGGCAGCCTGCGGTCAAGTAGATAGCGACGCTATGCCAGGCGCCGCCGGATAAGGTGACCAGGGCGGCGGCGATAAACGGCGTAAAACCGCCGCCGACAACGCTGGCAACCTGATACCCCACGCCGGCCCCGCTGTAGCGATAGCTGGCGCCAAACATTTCGGTAAACATCGGCTGCTGAACGCAAACCACCATATCGTGCGCAATATTTGCCAGCATAAGCGCGAAAAACAGGATCCAGAAGTATGACTGGCTTTCGAGCGCCATAAAGAACGGGAAGCCGCTGAGGGTGCCGATCAGCGCCCCGGTGATATAGACGCGGCGACGGCCAAAGCGGTCCGCCAGCCAGGCGAAGCAGGGGATCGTCAGGCAGCTGATGGCGCCGACAAGCAGGCCAATATTCAGAAACAGCTCGCGCGGCAGGCCGAGATTCTGCGTGGAATAGTTAAGCGCGAAGGCGGTAACGATATACATCGTCAGCAGCTCGCACAGGCGCAGGCCGATAATCATTAAGAACGCGCCCGGATGGCGGAACAGCGCTTCCACGACCGGCAGACGCTTTTTCTTCGGCTGCAGCTGCTGTTCGCGCTGCTGCTGTTCAAATTCGGCGGATTCCGCCATGCCGTTGCGGATCCAGAGCGCCGCCAGCACCACCACGACGCTAAACAGGAACGGCAGACGCCAGCCCCAGCTGAGGAACTGTTCATCGGTGGTGCAGGAGCTTATCAGCGACACCAGCCCTGTAGAGAGCAGCAATCCGACTCCGTAGCCCACCTGCACGCCGCTGCTGTAGAACGCCTTCTTATTTTTCGGCGCGCTCTCTACCGCCAGCAGCGCCGCGCCGCCCCATTCGCCGCCTACCGCAAAGCCCTGGACGGCGCGCAGCAGGACCAGCAGAACCGGCGCCCACCAGCCAATCTGGTTGAAGGAGGGCAGCAGACCGATACAGGCGGTGGCGATCCCCATCATCCATACCGTCAGCATCAGCATGCGTTTGCGCCCGAGGCGATCGCCGAAATGGCCGAAGATAATGCCGCCCAGCGGGCGGAAGAGGAAGCCGACGCCGAAGGTGGCAAAGGCGGCGAGGGTACCCATCGCCGGGCTGATTTGCGGGAAAAATTCCCGGTTAAATACCAGCGCGGCGGTGATGCCATAGAGAAGAAAGTCGTACCAGTCGACCACGGCCCCGGCGAAGCTGCCCCAGGCCGCTCTGCGGGCGCGGTTGAGTGAACATGCCTCCTTGCCGGGGCGCTGAGAAATTAACGTTGAGTCCATACCTGTCCTGTCTGTTGCTGAGTTTTTAATTATTGGAATGAGACGCTTTCCGAATTCGCGCCTGTCCTGAGACTACCGCGCAGAAGGGCATGTGAAAAGATTTTTACCTGCTCTGGGCGTTTAAAGGCATAAAGCGTTTGCTTCGCCGGGGGATGAACGCCCTTGTAGCCCGTTCAGAATGCGAGCTTAGGACTTCGCTTATTGTTTTTAATTTTAATTTTTGAACCCAACGGGGACACCTTTTAAGAAATGACTTAAATGGTTTACAATTAACAAGTCTCCAATTTCGGAAGGGTGAGTTAAATGCGTTTAATTTTTGCAGCTTTATTTTGTGTCATGGTTTCGCCTTCCGCTTTTGCAGAAAAACTGCCAGCGCCTGTCGGCAAACCCGTTTTAACTATTTCCGGCCTGATTGCTAATACGAATGAGGGCGATACCGCCGTTTTTGATGTCGCCGCATTAGAAAAGCTGGGGATGGAAACGCTGGTGACGACCACGCCATGGTATTCGGGCAAGGTCCGCTTTGACGGCATTTCCCTCAGTAAACTCATGGATTTAGTCGGCGCCAAAGGCAAGTCAGCCCGGGTGCTGGCGCTCAACGATTACACCACCATTGTCCCCCTGGACGACTTTCATAAATTTCCGGTAATTTTGGCTTTAAAAATGAACGGCGAATATATGCGCATTCGTGATAAAGGGCCCTTATTTATTGTTTATCCTTACGACAGTAGCCCGGAATTGCAGAATCAGATTTATTATTCCCGTTCGGCATGGCAGGTTTCGAAGATTATAATTGAGTAAGGGTTTGATCTTGAATCGAATACTCACTGCCATTATTTTGTCGCTCTTCATTGTGACCGGTTACATAACTTATCTGGTGCATGAGCGGCAAAGTGAGCTGCAAAAATTAACCCGTTATACTGATTCGTGGTCCGTTTCCCAGATAGTCTCCGAGTACATGCGCCTCGAGGCGCGACTCAGCGCGATGGGGCTGGGGGTGAAGGGAAGCGACCACGATGAGGTGCGCCTGCGTCTGGAAATTATGATGAGCCAGATTGCGCTGCTGCAGCAGGGTGATTTGGGAAAGTTTATCGGCAAAGATCCTCACCGTAAGGCGATAGTTAACAGCCTGATTGATCTTCTGGACCGGCTGGATAAGCAGCTGGACACCATGACGACAGCGCAGCTGAAGCTGATGCTGCAGGAGATGAGTACCCTGGACGGGCCGTTGACCTCACTCGCGTCCACCTCGCTCGCCCAGGATTTTAATCTGGTTAATCTGACCCACGATAAAATACAAAATCTCTATTACATCTATTCGGCGATTTCCATTCTGCTGATTGTTCTCTGTATCACGCTCGGGCTGTTGATGCTGAAGCAGAATAACACCCTGCGTCGCGCCCACGTGCGGATGAAATTACTGGCGACCGACCTGCAGGCCTCAAAAGAAAAGCTTCAGGTGCAGAACCGCCGTCTGCAGTACGATGCCTATCATGATTCGCTGACCGGGATGCCCAACCGTCTCTCTTTCTGGCAACGTCTGCAGGAGGTCGTCAATCAGGTGCGGCCCTATAACGGCTCGGCGGTCGTGATGCTGTTTGACCTGGATAATTTCAAGGACGTCAACGATACCCAGGGTCACGATGCCGGGGATAAGCTGCTGCAGGATTTGGCCAGCCGTCTCTCCTTTTTTCGCAAAACGTCAGAAACGCTCTACCGGCTGGGAGGGGACGAGTTTGCCCTGGTTTCCCATGATTTAACCGAAGAGATGGCGCTGGAGCGGGCGAAGGTGATCCGGGAAAAGATCAGCCAGCCGTATCAGATTTACGACTCGCTGATCCAGATTGGCGCCTGTATCGGGATTGTGATCTCTGACGGGGAAAGCCGTACCGACTATTTATACAAATGCGCCGACCTGGCGCTGTATGAAGCGAAAAAAGAGGGTTCCGGCAACGTTCAGGTATTCCGTCCCGGACTGCTTCAGCGCCAGCAGGAGAATAAATCCTTTGAAGATGACCTGATGCAGGCGCTGAACAAAGGTGAGTTCAGGGTTTATTACCAGCCGATAGCCGACACCATGAACGGTGAAATCTACGGCTACGAAGCGCTGGTGCGTTGGTTTCATCCGCTGCGCGGCAGCGTCCCGCCGACCGAATTTATTCCGGTAGCGGAAAAGATTGGCCTGATTAATCAGCTGGGCGAGTGGGTGCTGCGAACCGCCTGCGAAGCGGCCGCCAGCTGGTCGTCGCCGCTCAAAGTGTCGGTTAACGTGTCGCCGGTTCAGTTAATGAACAGTTCACTGACCGATACCGTGGTAACCACCTTAAGAACAACCGGGCTGGATCCGTATCGGCTGGATTTGGAAATTACCGAGTCTGACGTCTTTAACGAAAATACCCGTTCTCTCGAGATCCTGAGCCAGCTGCGCGAGCTCGGGGTGCAGATCTCCATTGATGATTTTGGCACCGGCTATTCTTCGCTATCGCGGCTAAGCTATTTCCCGTTCGATAAGATAAAAATCGACCGCTCTTTTGTGATTAACATTCCCGATCAGAAAGATGACCTCGATATCGTGCGGCTGATTATCAGCATGGGTAAAAGTCTGCATATGCGCATCGTGGCCGAAGGTGTCGAAACAGAAGAGCAGCTGGAGTCCTTACGCAAATTAGGCTGTGACCTGGTACAGGGGTATTTAATCGGTAAACCGGGACCGCTCAGTTCACCTGAAAATAAGTAATTTGCCTTTTAATATGGGCGGTTTTAGTTTATCTAAAATCGCCCATATTTATTTTTGAATAGATCTAATCCCTAATGAGTACAATAAGGGGTAGGAAAACGTATCGGTAAAAAATAATACCCGCAATGATTAAAAGGGGTATATCATATGCAACATATTTTCCCATTTTCGACCGTATATGTGGTGCGTTAAGAGAGGCGAAATCATGCAGCGAATCATTATTCCTACCCACTATGTGCATACCCGGAGCACGCCGCTGTGGACGAAGCGGACGGCGCCGGCCTCAATCTGGAAGCGGCATCTGGATGCCGGTACCCGGCAGGGCGTCTATCCGCGCCTGTCGGTGATGCGAGGGGCGATACGCTATCTCGGATATGCCGATGAAACCAGCGCGGAACCGGTGGAAACCCTGACCATTGCCGAAGGTGAATTTGGCGTTTTTCCGCCCGAAAAGTGGCACCGCATCGAGGCGTTAACCGAGGATACCGTTTTTAACGTCGATTTTTACGTTGACCCTGACATTCTGATTGAGGGATAGGTAATATGATGAACAGTGAAAATAAAGGCTATTCGTTAGCGGCGATCAACGGGAATAATAAAGATAAAAAAGAAAAAGTGTATCTTAAGCCGATGGCCCTGTATGTCCCTGATATCGCCACCCAGGCCGTGGCTGAGCTTATTTCCACGCTGTCGGTGGAAAACGCCGGAGGAAAGGGATTTATATTGACGGTGACCAACAATAATAACGGCGTCTCGGTCGATAGCGAGTTTGCTTCTCTGGCTGAGCTGCAGGATCCGCAGACGGCGGCCGATGCGGTAAAAGATCTGATTAATATTGTCCGCGGCTACGAGTCCGACGAAGAGACTAACGTCTGCGGCTGGTAGTCGTTTGCCGACGCAGAATCGTCAGCTGTCGTCTATCGTCAGCTGACGCTGGACGGCTCTCGGTGGCCTGCGTCAGCCGTATCCCGCGGTATTTAGCGGCGCGTAATATGTTTAACATTGTATTTGTTGGTATTCTGGTAAATATCGGATAAATCAACAATGGTATTGTTATGGGCATAGCTGATCGACTGCACCCGTAGCAGCAGGCTGTTTTGTGGAACCTGTAAGAGCTCTGCTTGCTCCCGGGTGGCCAGAACCGGGGTATAGCTGCGGTGGCTCTCCAGGATGGTGATATTGCACTCTTTCTTGAAATAGTTAAATTTCGATCTTTCCAGATTTCCAACGCTTAGCCAGGGAAAAATCGCCACCGGTATATAGCTGTTCTCAATCAGAATAGGTACGTCGTCAATCATCCGAATGCGTCTGACGTAATAGACCTTCTCTCCCGGCTCAATTTTCAACTGTTGTGCGATAGCCAAAGGCGCATCAAGCATCGTGAACTCAATGACCTTATTGCGATAGTTGGTGACGCCGCCGATGTGCATCTGGTAGTTGAAGCCGTCAAGTTCCCCGCCGCGATAATTGCTCTTACGCGCCACGTATGAACCGCTGCCGTGGCGTTTGACGATCAGCTTCTCACTTTCCAGCAGCGTGAGCGCCTTGCGCAGGGTCATGACGGAGACCTGCAGCTCCCCGGCCAGCGCTTTTTCATTCGGTAGCGCATCTCCCACCTCGAATTCATCGCTATTGATGCGATTTTTTAGCCTGTCTGCGATTGTTTTATATATCACTTATAGATTTCTCGTGGTGTGTTCTGTCAGCGGATTATCATTTTATCTTGTTAATAATTAACATATTTTTGTCATTGCGGGGCGTTGTTTTGTCTCTGTCATCTATTTATCTGCTTTTACTTATATATCTGTTGCCGCAAGAGAGATATGACTTTCATCACAGATGACGATTTCACCGCTCTGAATTATGTCTGCCGGCGCATAGGCTGAAACGCATGTATCGGGCGCTGACGGCCGATGTGCGGGACAGGGGGTGAGGATGATCGGGGTAAAAAAATTACAGGATTTTTCGAAGGCCATGATTGGGCCGGTTTTGTATCTGCCGGTTATTGGTCTGCTGATTGCGTTGTTTAGTATGACAACCAATAAAATCTGGGTCGCGGAAGAGAGCTCGCTTTATCTGCTGGGGAAATACGTTTCCAGCATGCTCTGGGCCATCATGAACAATCTTGGCTTCTTCTTTTGCCTCGGGCTGGCCGGCGGGCTGGCAAAAACCCGAAAAGCGGAAGCGGCTTTTGTTGCCGCAATGACCTGGTTTATGTACCTGGCGGCGAATAATAGTTGGCTAACCCTGACGCAGCGCCTGGCCGCCGGCAGCAGCAACGCGCAGCTCTACGGCAGCGGGCAAACCTTTATTTTTGGCTTCCAGGTCATTGATATGGGCGTGTTTCTTGGCATTATCCTTGGCTGCGCGGTCGCCTTTATTCACAACCGGTTTGTCGACATTGAGTTTCGCGGCGCCTTCTCTATCTACGGCAACAGCAAGCTGGTGCTGATGATGATGATCCCGCTGGTCGGCGTGTTTGCCATCGCCACGGTGTACGTCTGGCCGATTGTTGAACACGGCATATCGGCGCTGACCGGGGTGATGAAAACCTTCGGCGCCGCCGGCGTTTTTCTGTACGGTTTTCTCAATCGTTTTCTTATCCCAACCGGGCTACACCACCTGATTTGGTCGCCCTTTGTCTTTACCTCCATTGGCGGACAGCTGTTGATTGATGGCCAGACGGTGGTGGGGGCAAAACCGATTTTCCTCGCTGAAATTGCCCATAGCGCCGGGCCGTTAAGCGACTCGGCGCGATTTCTCACCTACGGCATGGTGAAAATTTTCGGTACCGCCGGAATGGCCCTGGCCTTTTATACAACCGCCAGGCCGGAAAATAAGCAAAAGTTGAAAATCACGCTGATTCCTTTGATTGTGACTTCATTCCTGGTGGGGATCACCGAACCTTTTGAGTTCTTATTTATCTTTACCGCACCGTTGCTATGGCTGGTTTATTCATTACTGGACGGTTTTTTCCAGATGCTGGCGTGGCTGCTGGATGTGCGGGTCTGCGCCACCAACGGCATTATCGATTTTATTGTTTACAACATTCCGGCGGGAGTGCACCTCACGCGCTGGCCTGTGTTTGTCGCGCTGGGTTTAATGGAAACCGCGACGATGTTTTATATCGGTAAGTTTCTGATTCTGCGTTTCAAAATGCGTACACCGGGCCAGGAGCAGCAGGGGGAGGGGGCTAACCAACCGGCAAGCGTAAGCGCGCCTGACAGGGCTTCCGGCGAGCAGGTCATTCTGGGCCTTGGCGGCAAAGAAAATGTCTGTTCGGTCGAGAACTGTTTTACGCGGCTTCGGGTTGACGTGCGGGACCCCGCATTAATTCAGGAACAGATTCTGAAGACCAGCGGCGGTACCAGCGTCATTATCAAAGGCAATCACGTTCAGGTTATTTATGGTTTAGGGGTTAATAAAATCCGTAATGCCGTGAATCGCTATTTAGATGTACATGAATAATGAGGTGGAAGATGAAAAATAAATTCGTTGTGACCATAGCCGGCGGCGGCAGTACGTATACCCCAGGGATTGTTATGATGCTGCTGGAAAATATGGACAGGTTTCCGTTAAGCGAAATTCGTCTCTATGATAATCATCACGATCGCCAGCGAGTGATTGGCGAAGCCTGTGCGATTCTGGTGGCTGAACATTATCCGCACGTTGCTTTTAGCTTCACCACCGACCCGCAGGAAGCCTTTACGGGCGTCGATTTCGTGATGGCGCATATTCGCGTCGGCCTCTATGAGATGCGCGAGAAAGACGAGAAAATTCCGCTTAAATATGGCGTGATTGGCCAGGAAACCTGCGGCCCGGGCGGTATCGCTTATGGTATGCGCTCTATCGCCGGCGTCCTTGAGCTGGTTGACTACATGGAAACGTATTCGCCGGGCGCGTGGATGCTCAACTATTCCAATCCGGCGGCGATCGTTGCCGAGGCCACGCGTCGGCTACGCCCGACGGCCAAAATTATTAATATCTGCGATATGCCGGTGGCTATTGAAGGGTTATTCGCCGATATTCTCGGGCTGAAATCGCGTAAAGAGATGAACGTCCGTTATTTTGGCCTCAACCATTTCGGCTGGTGGACCAGCATTACCGATAAGGCCGGCAACGATTTAATGCCGGCGTTAAAAAACCACGTTGCCGAGCTGGGCTATTGCAGTCCGAAAGAGGATTTTCAGCATAAAGCGCCGAGCTGGATTGAGACCTTCAAAAAGGTGAAGGACGTTTTTGCGCTGGATACCGATACGTTACCCAATACTTATCTGAAGTACTATTTTTATGCCGACTATGAGGTTGCCCATTCAGACCCTGACTTTACTCGCGCCAATGAAGTGATGGCGGGGAGAGAGAAGGAGGTGTTTGATATGGCCAGAGAGATCGTCGCCCGGCAAAGTGCCAAAGAGGCGCATTTCCATGCCGGGGCGCATGCGACCTTTATCGTCGACCTCGCCTGCGCCATCGCCTTTAACACCCAGGAGAGAATGCTGCTGATTGTGGAAAACAACGGCGCTATCGCGAATTTTGACGATACCGCGATGGTTGAAGTGCCTTGCCTGGTGGGCGTTAATGGCCCCGAGCCGCTGGCGATGGGTAAGATCCCGCTGTTTCAAAAGGGGATGATGGAGCAGCAGGTGGCGGTTGAAAAACTGGTGGTCGATGCCTGGGTTGAAGGAAGCTATCAGAAGCTCTGGCAGGCGATGACCCTGTCCAAAACGGTACCCAGCGCTTCGGTCGCAAAAGCTATCCTTGATGAACTGATCGTCGCCAACCGTGGCTACTGGCCGGAGCTGCGCTGAAGTGTCGCCAATGCCCGATGTTTTCCATCGGGCGTTACCGGTACCGCGATGGCGGAGCGATGCTCCGCCTCGCCCGAAAGCGGCTGAAGAAGCTCCGCCACGTTCTCCCTGCCAACCGGCGCCGAGAGGTAGTTGCCCTGAAAGCGGTCGACTCCCAGCGCCTGCAGTTTGTTGAATTTCTCCAGGCTATCTACGCCTTCGGCAATACAGCGGCTGCCGGTCAGCTGGCAGTAGAAGATAAGGCTTCTGATCAGCGCCAGCGCGTGCGGATCGTGCTGCATATCGTTGACGATGCTCATATCCAGCTTGTAAGCGCTGAATCTCATCGTGCGCACCGGAAACATTACGCTGCTTTGCGAGAAGCAGTCATCAAGCATGATAGGGAAGCCGCGCTTTTGCAGCCGGGCGATATTTTCGGCGATTTTGCCGTGACCGTTGAGGTCGGTATTTTCAGCAAACTCCAGCACCAGCCTCTGCGACTTGTGCGGCTGACGCAGCTGCTGGCGCGCGGTTTCCATCATGCGAAGCAGGTTCTCGTTACCGGCGACGGCGGCGGGAATATTCACGGCGAAATAACACTCGCCGGAATGCTGATTAATATTCTGCACCGCTTCCTGAAGGACAAACGCGGTGAGCACCAGCCAGGCATATTCCGAGCGTATTTGCGGTAAAAAATCGCCGGCAGCCAGCACGCTGCCGTTTCGGTTCCAGCGGGAGAGGATCTCCATTCCCTTTACCTGATGGTGTTCATCGGTAATGGGCTGAAATACCGGAAAAATCTGGCGGCTGTGGATCGCATGCACAAGTTCACGCTCGAAAGCGGAAAGGGCGGCGATGCTCTCGCTTTTCTGGTCTCTTATCTGACTGCCGGGAAAGCGGGCGGCCATTTCAGGGTGGTGTTCCACCATTTTTTTTAATCCTGCGGTTCTTTGATTGTAGAGCGTCTTGTGGCTGATGCCGCGGCGTTGAGCCTGAGCGCTGGCGCGGTAGCCGCAGAGTAAACCGAGGATAGCGTCCAGCTCCGGCCGGGTGATCCCGGCGGGGCGCTTGCCGAGCGCTCGCGTTTCATCCTCTGCCAGCTGCTCAAGAGAGGGGTATTCTTCGAGCACGGCGTCGCGCAGCAGCGCCGCCAGGCAGGGGACCGGCAAATCGGAAGCGGCGGCCCGTACGGCGGCAAGCAAACGCCGGTCTGCGACCTGATGCACCAGGGTGGGCCACAGCCAGCTTGCCGGGCTGCGGCTCAGGAACAGCATGGGCAGCGGCGTGGGGGACCGCGCCAGCAGCGCGGCGGCCCGCTTCAGGGTTGCCAGTAGCCCGGCGGGGCCTTCCGGGAGAAACACCACCACGCGGCGAACGCCGGCAGGCAGGGGCGGCGTCTCCGGGGGCAGCACAACGGGTCGGGCTCCTCCCTTCGCTATTATCCCGCTCAGCCCCTCGGCAGCCAGCGAACAGGGCGACAGGATAGCGACGAGCGGCTGCCCGCCGCCGGGGGGCGGGAGATTATTCGTAAACAAAAGTCACTCCGATAATCGACTGCACGTTACCCGCGGTCACCTGCCCGCTGGTGCGCGCGTAGTTGGCGGTTAATCCGAGGCTGACCGCCGAGGTGCCCACGTTGCCTAACGACACCGTACTGTTGGCGGGTACGACGCTACCGTTGCGCGTCAGCTGAACGCCCACCCCCTGGGCAGGGGACGCTGAGGCGGTATTGGTAAATATCGAGTTGCCCGCGTTCTCCGTGGTGCCGGAGAGGTAATAGCCGAGATTCTGGTTTTGCGCGCAGTAAACCGTCAGCGGAATGGCGGCGGATGCGGGATATTCCGGCAGCGTCACCGTCACATCGCGAGCAGAAACGTCGCAGCCGCCGGTTGGCACCACGACGTTATTGTTGGCGTAAATGTTCCACACGAACTGGAAGTCGTCGTTATCCTTATTGTTGGTCTGACGCAGGATCAGGACCGCGATCAACGACCCGGCGGAAATGGCGACGCCGCCTGCGCTACTGACGGGCGTCAGATAGAGGACGGTAGGCCAGGGGCTATCAACAATGGAGCTATAGGTCATACGCGCCGTTTCGCTGGTGGTTGGAAACGGGTAGCTGATGCCGTTATACCTGACGGTGCCGGAAAAGCTCGACAGCACCCCGCCGTAGGCCGAGCCGCGCTGCAGCGTTACGTAGTCGATCATGGAATCCGGAAAGTCGTTATGACAGAAAATCTGCGTCGAGAGATCCACCACCAGGTTCTGCCCGACGCTGACCGCCGGCGCGAGGTTCACGTAAACATTCGCCGATCCGCCGCCGATGGGGATTGTCACCCCGGCGGCGGTTTTACAGGCGAACGACCAGGCGTTAAGCGACCAGCCCGCCAGCAGCAGCGTTAACAGCAGGGTGATTATCTTTTTCATTACTCTGTTCTCCTGGCTCAGGCGTAGGTATAGGTGACGTTAATCACCGCCTGAATAGTTCCTTGCGTCGCACCGCCGTTGACCGTCAGCGCTCTGACCTGTAGCGGGAAGCTGGCGGACTGGGTGGCGTCGTCGACCTGTACCTCTTTTCTCGCGCCGGTGTTCAGCGTGGTGCCGCCCTCATCCTGCAGCTCAAGCTGGATGTTGCCGGCGGTACCCTGGTTCTTGTAATAGCCGGTGGCGTCCGCCGTACCGCTGAAGCTGGCGGTGACACGCGACGTGCCGACCGGGCAGTTGCTCAGGGTGAGCGCCACGCTGTGCCAGGGCGAAGCGGCGCCGGCGGAGACCAGGCTAAAGGTATAGAGATCGCCGAGATCGACGGTGGCGTTAACGGTGGAAACGGTACAGGGTTTGGCCACCACTTTGCCGTTAACGGTAATGGTGACGTCGGCGGCCTGTAGCGTCGGGGAGGACGCCGCCAGCATCGCGGCCAGCAGCCATCCGGAATAGGTCGGGTTCATCAGCGCCTCCGGTTACTGAAATTCAAGCGTGAATGTTGCGGTTGCATTAACGTGTCCGGCGGTCACCGGTACCCGGGTGGCCATCAGCCGGGCGTAAAAGTTCAGCGTGTTGGTCTGGCCGGGGGTCAGCGTGGTCCAGGGGATCGCTGACGATGCGGCATTGAGCGGCAGCGCCGTCTGCTGCGCGTCAAGGATCTGCACGCCCATCCCTGCCGCCGCTGAGGCGCCGCCGTCGAGCTGTAGCAGGTCGGTATTGATGCTGTCGGCAACGCCAACAAAGCCGACCTTCACCGCGGTAACCGAGCTGCCGCAGGGCGACAGCACGATACGAAACGGCACCAGCGGCGTGGTCGCCCCAACCGCATGGAACTGCTTCGCGGCGTTATCCATCAGGTCGACGGTAAAATCTTTCGACTCGCCCGCCACGGCGCAGGCGTTATCCCGAACGTAGCCGCTGATGGTGATGGTGCTGTCCGCCGCGCTGGCATTGTTGACCGCCAGCGATACGAGGGCGCTCAGCAGATACAGGGTTTTTCTCATCATGGTCTCCTTAGCGGCACTCGGCGGACAGCGGGATCAGCATCTGGTTCTGTTTTTCCGGCGGCAGGCTGTAGTCAGCCTCGCAGCTGGCGTTCGGACCTTCGCCCCATTTCGCCCGCACTTTGCCCGCCAGGGGCATCCCGCTCAGGTAGACCTGGCCGTTATCGGCGACGATGCTGCTGGCCTGGCTGCCGTCAGAAGTCACCAGCGCGCCGAAGGGAACCGGCTTACCGTTGTAGATGAGAGACATCAGCAGCTTGAGCCCGACGTGGGCCTTAAACTCCGCGCGGACAATCGCGCCGTGGGTCGGCACCACGCTGGCCACCGCATCGTCCAGGTCGACGTTATCGGCCAGGCTGTTGGTGTCCAGCGCCACCCGGTTTTCCCGGTATTCGGTGGCGTAGGGCAGCACGGCGTAGCCGCGCCAGTCGGTCTGAACCCCGGTCTGGTTTTCCACTTTGACGTTGTCTGCGCCGGGGGCTTTGATCAGCACCACCGTGTCGTTCATCGGCTGGCTCAGCGTGACGCCGTCGGCGTGGGCCAGCACGCCGCCGCTCAGGCCGTAGTACAGCTGTTTGATGCCGTCGCTGCGGCTGTAGCCGACGTTGGCGTTGCCGTAGCCGCCGCGGTAGTTCAGCGCCGCGTAGCCGGTGCCTCCGCTGTTGCCCTCACCGCCGCCGGCGTAGCCGGTCTGCATGCTGTAGCTCAGGTTGTTGCCCTCCAGCAGCGTGCCGTACAGCCCGGCGAGGCTGGTGGTTCTGCCGTTCAGATCGTTGGACATGCTGTAGCTGGCGCTGGCGTGGCGCCAGGCCGATTTGCTGTCGGAACGCAGCCAGTGGCTGAACGGAATATTGACGTTGACCGCCAGCATCTGGTCGCGCCCCTGCTGCCAGGCGTTTTTGGTCAGGCTGTAGCTGAGCGTCCAGTTGATATCGTCGATGGCGGCGTTGAGTCCTGCCTGAAGCTGCTGATCGGCCTTGCCGGTGCCCCAGTAGGTCTGGTGGCTGCCGCTCAGGTAGAGCGTGGCGGTGCGCCCCAGCTGCTGGGTGACGCTAAGCTGCACTTTGCCGCGCTTGTTGTAAGCGAGGTTGTAGTAGTCGGTGAATTTAGGCTTCACTTCAATCACCCCGTCCTGGGTCTCGACGTTGTAGCCGCTCATCCGGCTGTAGGTGGTATCGGCGAAGCTGAAGTAGCCGCGCGTCGAGTAGCGGTAGCCCACCAGCTGAATATTGGTGCCGGTATCCGTCAGCGACTTGTTATAGAGGAAACGCACCGACTGCCCCTGATGCTCGCTGTCATCGGGCAGGGTGGCGTTAGCCTGGGTGATATCCAGCGACAGTGCCCCCAGATCCCCCATGTTTTTCCCCACGCCGAGGTTAAAGGCGCGGTAGCGGTCCGCCAGCTGGGTGCCGCCGTACAGCGTCCAGCCCGCCGGAAGGCCGTGCAGCAGGGTGCCCTGGAAGAACTTCGGTTTCTCCTGCTGATTGCTGCCGCTGCGGTACTCACCGGCGGTGACCGTATAGCGGGAGTAGCCTTCGCGCTGGAGCACCGGAACGGACGAGTAGGGGACGGTGAACACCTGGCTGCTGCCGTCGGCCTCTTTGATGGTCACCTGCAGGTCGCCGCCGTTGCCCGCGGCGTAGAGATCGTTGATGGTAAACGGGCCGGGCGGCACCGTGCTCTGGTAGATCTCATAGCCGTTCTGTTTGACCGATACCTGAGCCGTGCCGCGGGCAATCCCGTGAATGACCGGGGCGAACCCCTTCTGGCTGTCCGGCAGCATATTGTCGTCGGAAGCTAGCTGCGCGCCGCGGAAGTTAATGCCGTCAAAGACGTCGCCGTTGGTGTAGCTGTCGCCCAGCGTGAGGCGCGAACGCAGTAGCGTAATATCACGCTCAAGCCACGAGTTGATATGCTGCCATTTGTTTTCATTGGTCGTCGAACTGCCGCTGCTGCTGTAGCTCCAGGTGGTGTTGTCGCGCAGGCGCCAGGCGCCGAGGTTCAGCCCGCTCTGCAGGTTCAGGTACGCGTAGTTGCTGCTGCCGCCGACGTCGTTGTGCACGTTGTTGCCGGTGAAGTTGTAGTTCAGTAGCCCGGCGTTAATTCCGTGGTCCCAGAGCTCAGGCGGAATATAGCCGCGGGCGCGGTTGCCCATGAACGCCTGGGGCACGGTCAGATACAGCCGCTGCTGCCCGGCATCAAAGCGGGTGGTGGCGTCCTTGATCATCTCGGTTAGCGGTACGCAGGCATCCGCCGCCAGCACGTCGATTCCGGCAATGGCCGCGGTATTCACGCCCATGCTGGCCAGCTGTCCGCGGGTCAGGCAGGGGGCCAGCCCGTGGCCCTTTTCAGCGGCATTAAAGGTGATATCGCGGGTGGTCATATACCCGTCATTCAGGTAGATATCCGCGCGATAGGTACCCGGCGGCAGCTCCTGGCCCTTTTCAAAACCGGACAGATCCGCCACGGCGGCGGGATCGTCCGCCAGAAAGCGTGGGTTGAAATAGAGCTCCGCCTGCGCGTAAAAAGCCGGTGAGGAAAGTAAAAGGGCAAGGGGGATCTGCGCGAATACGCGCGCAGATCCTGGAGTCATTCGCCGGGAGCCCAAGTGGTCGAGTCCATATTTCAGATGTGACATAGTCCCTCCGGTCCAAAGTCGCCCGGCCATCGTTATTTTTTTCGTTCAGGGGGAGAGCGCTGCTCCCCGGTCAGTTACTGCATGACGCCTTTCATACGCGGGGTGAGTGCGCCGTAGTCGTTAATCGTCCGGTATGTAATCCCGCGACCTGCATCGGACGGTAAACTGACGCTGGCTTCGCCCATCGGCGGGACCAGCGCATTTTTCAGCACCCGGGTTCCGGCGTTGAGCTCGGTGACCGTCTGGTAATAAGGGGTTGGGTTAATCAGCGTGAGTGAGCTTCCGCTGCGGCGGAACTTCAGCTTTTCCGCGGCCTGATCCGGCGGTAGCGCCAGTTTGGCCGGGCGGTAATAAAGCTTGATACGGCTGATAATCGCCAGCTGTAGCGTGTTTTCGCTGAGCTTTGATTTATCCATCGATGGGATTGCTTTGACGTTCATCCAGAACAGCGTTTCCCGGTCCTGCGGCAGCTGGCCATTGGTGGCATCGAGGATGCGCAGAGTATTCTCTTTCTTCCCCTGCATGGCGAACAGCGGCGGGGTAATGACAAAGCTCCCGTCTTTCGCGCCATCGGCGTTCTCTACCCATGACTGGATCAGATAGGTGCTGTCGTCGTTATTGGTCACCGCCAGCTGAGCCTGTTTCTGTCCGGCCGGATAAATCACGCGGGTCGCGCCCAGCGCCACGCCGGCCTGCGCCTGAGCGGTAAAACCGGCGGTGGAGAGCAGCAGGAGTCCTGCCAGTAAACCGCGCATCCCGCGCGTGGTAGCCCGTCTATTTTTCATGCTTATCTCTTTCTTTCTCACGGTGAATTCCTGTTACCGGCGCTGATTACTGGTAGGTCAGGGAGAACCAGGCCTGAGCATTTGCCGCTCCTCCGGTGACCTGATTCCCGGTGGAACGATATTTGGCGACAAAATGCAGCGTCGTTGGCCCCGTGTGCAGCTGCGTCCATGCCCCTGCGGGCGCATTGAGCGGGATCTGACTGCCGGTTTTATCAAACAGGGCAACGCCAATGCCGGTCGCGATCCCCGGACCCTCGCCAACCGAGAGGACGTCCGGATTTTTACCATCGGCGACGCCGTGAAACGCCACGCCAACGCGCTGGCTCACGGCGGTACTGCACTCCTGCAGGTGAATATCGAAGGGAACGGGATTGGTGTCCTCCCCGGCCGAATGAAACCGATTGCTGCTGATTTGCCCCATCTTGACCGTCATCTGCCGGTCGCCCGCTTCAACGCGACAGGACTCGGCAATGACTATCCCCTGAAAGCGCATGTTCCCGCCGGGCAGCATGGTGTCCCACTGGTTTCCTGCCAGCGCCAGCGGTGGGAGCAATAAAATCAACAGACCAGACTTCATTCTTTGCATCGTTATCACCCTTACTCTTATTCGGATAACGGGCCGTCCTGGCCCGACGCGCTTCCCTGCCTGATGAAAAAATTACTCGTACTGCACTTTAAAGGTGGCGTCAGCGTTAGCGGTACCGGCAGTGGCTGCGGCAGTCGCGTAGTAGCGAGCCTGGAACGGGATAACGTTGGTGCCATCGTTCAGCGTGGTTTGCGCGCCGAATGCGGCGCCATCCAGCGCCAGCGGGGTACCGGTACGGTCAAGGATCTGTACGCCGACGTTAGTCGCGCCGCCCGCGGCGGAGTTCTGCAGGGCCAGTACCGTTGGGTTGGCGCTGTCAATCGCCGTGCCGGTAAACGCGACGGAGGCTTTGGTGGCGACGGTGGTATCACAATCATTCAGCTGGATATTGAAGCCGACAGCCGTGCTGGTGTTGCCTGCGGTCGCCAGCTTTGCAGAACGAACCTGGCCTAACTGAACGGTCTGGTCGATAGAACCGGCATCAACCGCGCAGGCCGCGTTAACCACTTCCCCTTTAAAATGCACCGTACCGCCGTTCACCGTAACGGTATCGGCCAGAGCCGCAGCAGAACTCAGGGACAGTGCTGAAATAACGATAAGTGCTAATTTGTTCATGATAAAACTCCTGTTTATGAATAATCCTGAAGCTATGCTTCACTTAAAAAAACATTTATTGTTGAAAAATAACTTTTGAAACGTAATCCTGTTTTTACAACCTAATTTATTCATCAGGTTGCGGCGGTGCGTATAAATAGTCTTAAGTTTCACGCCAAACTCTTCTGCGATCTCCTGGTTGCTTTCCCCTCTGCTTAACATGCTTAACATCTGCTTTTCACGCAGGCTTAGCCGGTACTTTGTATGATAGTTTCCTGAAGTTTCTTTCTTTAAAAAGAAATTCAGGATGCTTCTGGTATTACTTTTTTTGTCCAGTACGGTTATTTTTTCAAATAGCTCGGACTTATAAAAAGCTAAGTCGCTGGATGCGAAGGCAACAATGTTTTTATTTGAAAAATAAATCCACTCCGAACCCGAAAGGTCGTTAGAGTCCAAATCTATAATCAAAAAGAAATTGTCAATAAACTCTACTCCAAGCAGTTCAATCAGGCCCAGAGTGAAATATTTATCCTTAGATAAAATATTAGTTGATAGATTCATATCTGAACGCGATCTCATCCTTGGGTTGACCTTTAACTCATCGTTAATAAAACCATTCAGCGAATTGAGAGTAATCTAACATCACCCGTCTCAATGAGGCATGCAGCTGAGGCTCTAAAAGATGTAACCACTACAAAGTTATCATTTTGTGGGTGTTTTGTTTGTGATTTTCATTGTAAATGGCGTTAAAGGTTTATAATTTGTTTTTTTATAGGTTTTTGTAAATTAAAAATGATAGGGTTGAGTTATCATTAAGCTCTAAACAATAGGCACACTCTTTGTATTGGAATTTTCTTAGGGAACATTCCTTGATAAACGTCTGACATCTTTATCTTTAGCCAATCAGATTTCTTTTTATCTGCCTGTGTATATCCCTATAGAGGTGTCCGGATTCTCGCTTTTACGCTGTCTTCAGGACGCTTTCAGTTGATACATCCCGATAGCATCAAATATCTCACCGTCTGCAATTTTCAGCTTTATTTTGCGGCCCCATAAGCGTCAGGGGAAAATAAGCATCTCCCTTTCTTACCGGTGGCCTAAATCCTCCAGGGTGCTTAGGATTTAACCTATATTATTCGGGAGGTCCCGTGTGGACGATTAAAACAACGGATACGTTTGCCTCGCTCGATGATACCGATCGAGCCAGCATGCTTGCAGCGCTGTTGGTCCCGCGGGAAAAGGGGCCGGGTTTGTCCAGACCGTATGCCGATACGCTTAGAGGCTCCCGCTACGGCAGCATGAAAGAGCTGCGTATTCAAAGCCGGGGCGATCCGATTCGGGCGTTTTTCGCTTTTGACCCGGCCAGGACAGGTATTGTGCTTTGTGCCGGAAATAAGGTCGGTAGTGAAAAGCGTTTTTACGATGAGATGCTCCCGATTGCCGATCGGGAGTTCACGAGCTGGTTGAACACACTTAAAGAGAAGGCGTAACGCGATGGGCAGAACGCTGGAACGAAAAACCCGAAGTCGCGGCCGAAGCTCAGGCGATGGCGGCAGACATCCTGCTCAATATCCACCTCGCCGAACTGCGTGAAAAAGTCCAGAAAACTCAGGTGGAAATGGCGCAGGCGCTGGGCATCAGACAACCGACCGTTGCAGTAATGGAAAAACCAGGGCGTGACCTGAAGTCTGAATTGTTCTGATTTTGTTGCCATTTCCCGACCGATCATTTTAATGAATAAATAAATGGTAAAAATAATTCTGACCTTACTCCAGCCTCAGCCGCTCCCTAAGCTCCTTCACCAGCGACGCATCATCCAGTTCTGCACTGATCTCATGACGAATCGCATTAGTGAACTGTTCACTGCGCTCGCAGCTATGGTGATAACCATGAGATAGCCAGTTCCAACTCCCGAGAACAATGTAGCGGCCATCGATCATCATTACCTTTTCATGTGTCCCTTCCGTCAACCGGATAATATTCTCTTTTCCTAGTTGTTCGCGGTACTCGGCAACCAGAGTCTCATCATTATCATCCGCACGATCCATACGCTGATGATAGTAGCCGTAATAAACTTTAACCCTGACGCCACGCCGCTGCGTGGCTACCAACTGCGCCAGCTCCGGCCTCTGATAATGCTTACCTCCCCGGCGGATCCACGGAGCGATGATAACCAGCTCCTGTTCACACTGACTGGCCAGCGCGCTAAATGCGGCAATATGTTCACAGTCGCGATAATAACGCTGTAGACGGGGGGTCTGGCTTAGGCTGGCAAAATTCGGATGCTGGCTACCTTGTTCAAGAAGGAAGCTTTCAGCAACGCTATCCGCAAGGACTTTCAGGTATCCACCTGCTTGCCGCAATCGATGATGGTTACCTACGACGATAAATTGCTGTTTTGCGCGTGAAACCACGACATTAAGCATGTTTGGTGCATCGTTTTGAAAATTCGGATTATCAAGAGGATGAAAAATTACCGGACTATAAATGATGACCTCAAAGCCAACGCCCTGAAACTGGTGCACTGTACCAATGCAGTTTTTCTGCCAGTGATTCATTCGTTGCGCAAGACGTTTAATCAACAATGACTTCTGATTGCTATAGGGTGTGACGATGCCAACATCGGCAGTCAGATCGTAACCAGCTTCTTCCAGCTTATCCAGCAATAGCTCAATAGCATCAACTTCATCCAGATTAGTGTTAACCATATCGCCTTTCTGACCTTCTACGCTGTAGAACATCAAATGATGTCCGCCTGATTTCTCAAACGCGCTGGCAATACGGCTAGAAGGGGAGGCCGTTTCCACGCTGACGCCATGATAGTTCGCCAGTCGGATGAAAAGGTCGGCAATAGGTTGCTGGCACCGGCGATGCTCATCGAGAATGATGCCATTACCCGTATCGTCTACCTTGCCGGAAAGCGTACCCGCAGCACGGTGCCAGCCCGTGACGCTTGCAGGTGAGACACGCTCATACAACGTATTGTTGCTGGCGAAATGACGCTCACGCAACTGTGTTTGCAGGTTTTCTGACAGGTTTCTGATGGGTTCAATTTGCAGAGGATCGCCAACAATCATCGCTTTCTCACTGCGACTCAATAGGGGCACCAGGGATTCAAGCGAAATCATGCCCGCTTCGTCGCACAGTGCCAGGTGCCACGGTTTATGCCCCTTGAGTTCATCGAGCTTACGATAACCAGCAACCTTCCACGCGGAAACCAGCGTGGTCGCCATTACCGGATATACAAGAGACAGTGCGCAATAGAAATCATCAAGCTTATCCAGCCAGCGATAATAGCCCGCACTAAGGCGCTTACTCATCAACGCCCGCCAGTGAGTCAGTACCTCTTCCAGCTCAATTTTCCGCTTCAGTTGCTCTTGCCAGAGATAACCGATAGCGGCTTCGAACATTTCCCGGTGTTGCCTGATAAAGCGTTTACGCGAAATGTCGCACCAGTTACCTTCCGGATAAAGCTGTTGATACTGTGCCGTTAGCTGTTGCGCCCGGATGACCTGACGCCATTGTGCCTGCAATTCTGCTACTTCAGTATTAAGAGCCAACAGGCCAACTTCCTGTTGAGCTTCGGGTTCCGCATGCAGGAGCAGCGCCAGTAGCGCTAAGCTGTCTACCTGCTGTGAAAGCATTTCCCCAGCATCAGCCAGAGCAGCCAGCTGACGATGGGGAAGGGAAGAAAGACTGAATTTGCGAAAGTCCTCCGGTGCAGCCAGGCTCATCTGTTGCAACCTTGCTGGATATTTCCTCTCGAAAAAACGAGCCAGATAACGCTTTATCCCTTTGCGCGGATAGTCGCGGTAATGCAGTTCCAGGGCCGGGCGTAGCGGTGAATCCATCCAGCTAAGTATCTGCTCCAGACTATGCTGCTGCGGCCATGTCGCCTGCAACGTCTGGTAAATTCTGCTGGCCTGTAGACGCTGCGCTTTTATCTCCCTAAATTCCTGCAGGCGCTGTTCTAACTGACAGGCTAAGGTATCCAGGTCGTCGGGGTGATGAAGCGAAACATCAATACCGAGTATCTGTGCATGAGCGGCGAGTGGGGGCATTTTTTCCATGAAACGGGCCGGTAGCTCTTTTGCTAGTCGGGTGTCCAGACCACAATCCACAACAGATTGTATCGCGACTGCCTTTTCATTCAGATACGCCCGGTAACAAGCGTTCATCTCCTCGCGATGCTTGAGTAAAACCGCTAAAAAATCGTGCTGCTGCTGTTGGTCATAGCTTTCCTGTCGCCAGCGACCAATCAGTTTTTCAAGCCGGGTAAGCTCATGCTGAACCTGTTCGTTCGAGCCGCTATGAAACCATAACCAGTCCAGATCCTGAGTTGCAGGGTCACTGCGCAGATCGTCAATGATATTCTCCACCGCTTTTATTGCAGTGGACGTGACCAGCATGCCGAAGTTCTGGTCCTTTCCATCAGCAATTGCCAGTGCTCTGGCAACCAGTTGTTGTGCGATGAGTGACTTGAATAGCGTAGTTTTACCCGTACCCGGCGCACCTTGTACGGCAATCAGGCGCTCATCCTGATTAATCGCCTGTATTGCCGCCATCTGCCCATGGCCCAGAGGATATTGCGTTTCAAACAAACCGCCAGTCACCACTTCGTGAATATGCGGGGCCTTCTCGTCACTATGGATATGGCTGAGATACTGCTCCAGCAACGGGAAATCACCAACCGCGTTATCACAAAGCCAGGTGAAATCTTCCGCATCACGCTTGAGGTTGTAATCCTCATTATGCAGCGGAGCCACCAGGGCATTAAACGCAGTTTCCAGCCCCTGATATTTACTGTTTGATTGCTGAGTGACCCATTTCAGAAGAGCCTTAAACGCCTCAAGGAACGTGTCATATTTACATCCCGTGAGCGCGCTGACGATACTCATCATATGACGGTTTTCACCGAGCTCATCCAGCTGAACACCAAACATTTCACGAAAAGCGAAGGGGAATGCGCTAACAAGTTGCCCATCTTTAACGGGAACTAGCAGGGTGTTTTCGTTCTGTTCAAAAAATGATTTTGGGAGGGGGAAAGAGAACAGCGGAAGGTATTTTACATTGGCCTTACCTCGCTCATTTTCGATACAGCGCAGTACCGGAAATAGCAGGTTAACAGGCTCAATATGGGTAGTTTTACCCTTTTCGTCATATTTAACGAAACGCCGGCGCCAGTGGTTGCGCATTTCAGGCGTAACACGGAGTACTACTCCGCTCTGGTTTTCTTCACAATTATTTATACCGAGCATGAGTTGTTGGTGCTCATGCACCTTGCTGGCCGGTATTTTACTCTTTTCTGCGCCACTGAATTTCACATAATCATGCCACGCTGAAAGGATATCTTTAGACGAGTTTTGCATCATGCTAAAAGAGCCTTAACCTGAGTATCTCCCTGAAATTAATGGTTAGAGAATAACACAGAGGCAGATATTTTAACCCTACCAATGGGGACATCTTTGTATGGAGATATAATATGAGTTACAGCGGCTAATAAGTTTTCCAGTTTGACTGAGATGAGTTAGCGTTCAAACAACTGGCACGGATTCTTATGGCGCTGCAAATGAAGGGCCTGCCAGGCGGGAAGCTATCTTGAGCTAGCGGGGGAATAATGAAAAGCAAAAAGCCCGCTCGAAAGCAGGCTTCTTAAATTTGGCTCCTCTGACTGGACTCGAACCAGTGACATACGGATTAACAGTCCGCCGTTCTACCGACTGAACTACAGAGGAATCGTGTGAACGGGGCGCATATTAACGATGACCATCCCCCTTGTCAAAGCCTGAATCACCTTAACTTGTTCGTTTGCCGACAATTTCAGCAGAGTGCCTGTTTTTACGGCATTGCGCCGCCGGATGCACCGTTGTGGTGCATTTATACCCCTAATGGGGCATACCGCAATCCGCTTACCGGGCAACAAAATCGCGGTTTGCTATCAGTATCCCTTATTACGCGGCCTGCAGCGGCATTTGCGTCCCTGCAAAAAAGCTGGCAAGCAAATTGCAAAACCTTCTGCATCTAAACGGCCAGTGTTGGTACTGGTGTTCCTTACAGGAGGCAAAATGAACTTAAGACGACTGAAGTATTTTGTGAAAATCGTCGATATCGGCAGTCTGACCCAGGCCGCTGAAGTCTTGCACATCGCACAACCGGCGCTGAGCCAGCAGGTTGCGACCCTGGAAGGCGAGCTGGACCAGCAGCTGTTGATCCGCACCAAGCGCGGCGTGACGCCGACCGAAGCGGGCAAGATCCTTTACACCCACGCCCGGACTATCCTGCGTCAGTGCGAGCAGGCGCAGCTGGCGGTTAACAACGTCGGTCAGACGCTAAGCGGCCAGGTGTCAATTGGGCTGGCTCCGGGCACGGCGGCTTCGGCCATTACCATGCCGCTGCTGCAAACGGTGCGTAACGAGCTGCCGGAAGTTATGGTCTATCTGCAGGAAAGCAGCGGAACGATCCTCAACGATAAGCTTATCGACGGTCAGCTGGATATGGCCGTGCTCTATGAACGTTCCCCGGTCGCCGGGATCGTCAGTCAGCCGCTGCTGAAGGAAGATCTCTACCTGGTCGGAACCCGGGATTGCCCGGGGCAGAGCGTGGATTTGACGGCGGTTGCGGAAATGAATCTGTTCCTGCCGCGTGATTACAGCGCCGTTCGCGCAAGGGTCACCGAAGCCTTCACTCTGCGTCGACTGTCGGCAAAAATTATCGGCGAAATTGAATCCATTACCACCCTGACGGCGGCTATTGCCAGCGGCATGGGCGTCACCGTTCTGCCTGAGTCCGCCGCCCGTTCGCTGTGCAGCGCGGCGAATGGCTGGATGGCGCGCATCAGCACGCCGTCAATGAGCCTGTCGCTGTCGGTCAATATGTCGGCACGCGGCAGTCTGTCGCCGCAGGCGCAGGCGGTTAAGGAAATTTTAATGTCGCTGGTGAGCCGTCCGTCGCTGGAAAACCGTGAATTATTGTTAGTCAGTTAGGCTATATTCCTGAATGGAATAAGTTGCTGGTTTTTATTATTTGTTAGCAGGGACAACAGACTTTAACAATAGTGCATATGTTATGTCTGATAGCCCGGAGGAAAGGGTGAACTTCCAGCAACTCAAAATTATTCGTGAAGCGGCCCGTCAGGATTACAACCTGACGGAAGTCGCCAATATGCTCTATACATCGCAATCGGGCGTCAGCCGTCATATTCGTGAACTGGAAGAAGAGCTGGGGATCGAGATTTTTATCCGCCGCGGCAAACGCCTGCTGGGGATGACGGAGCCGGGCAAAGCGTTGCTGTCGATTGCCGAGCGTATTCTGAATGAAGCCAGCAACGTTCGTCGCCTGGCGGACCTGTTTACCAACGATGCGTCCGGCGTCTTAACCATCGCCACCACCCACACCCAGGCGCGCTATAGCCTGCCGCCGGTGATCAAAGCCTTCCGCGAACTCTTTTCCGACGTGCGTCTTGAATTAGTTCAGGGGACGCCGCAGGAAATTGAAGCGCTGCTGCACAACGGCGGCGCGGATATCGGCATCGCCAGCGAGCGCTTGAGCAACGACCCGACGCTGGTGGCTTTCCCCTGGTTCCGCTGGCACCACAGCCTGCTGGTCCCCAAAGATCACCCGCTGACCCAGGTGACGCCGTTAACCCTCGATGCCATCGCCCGCTGGCCGCTTATTACCTATCGCCAGGGGATTACCGGGCGTTCACGTATTGACGAAGCCTTTAACCGTAAAGGGCTGATGCCGGATATCGTATTAAGCGCTCAGGACTCCGACGTTATCAAAACCTACGTCGAGCTGGGGCTGGGCGTAGGGCTGGTGGCGGAGCAGTCAGGCGACGCGCGGGAATCTGATACCTTTACGCGTCTCGATACCCGCCATCTGTTCGATGCCAATACCGTCTGGCTGGGCCTGAAGCGCGGTCAGCTGCAGCGAAATTACGTCTGGCGCTTTATTGAACTGTGTAACGCGGGGCTGTCGCTGGAGGAAATTAAACGTCAGGCGATGGAGCCGGAAGAGGCCGCAATCGATTATCAGATTTAGCAGGATGATAAATCTGATATGAAAGAGTAAACGAAGCTATAATTCATTCACGATTATCGCCACAAAGGAAGGGAAATTGTGCGGCGTGTGAAACTGCTTTGTTCTCTTATTATGATCCTCACCAGCCAGAGCGCTCTGGCGGTGAGCTATCCGTTGCCGCCGGAAGGAAGCCGCCTGGTGGGCAGCCCGCTGACCATCACCATTCCGCAACGCAATACCCAGCCGCTGGAGGCCTTCGCCGCTCAGTACGGTCAGGGCCTGAGTAATATGCTTGAGGCCAACCCCGGCGTCGACGTGTATCTGCCGAAGTCGGGCTCCACGCTGGTGGTCCCGCAGCAGCTTATCCTGCCCGCCACGGTTCGCAACGGGATCGTGATCAACGTGGCTGAAATGCGTCTCTACTACTATCCGCCCGATGGCACAACGGTTGACGTTCTGCCGATTGGCATTGGCCAGGCAGGACGCGAAACTCCCCGTAACTGGGTCACCGCCGTGGAGCGTAAGCAGGAGGCGCCGACCTGGACGCCCACTGCCAATACCCGTCGTGAATACGCCAGCCGTGGCGAAAGCCTGCCCGCGTTTGTGCCCGCAGGGCCGGATAATCCCATGGGCCTGTACGCGATTTACATCGGCAGGCTCTACGCGATCCACGGCACCAACGCCAATTTCGGCATTGGCCTGCGCGTGAGCCAGGGCTGCATCCGCCTGCGTAACGACGACATCAAATACCTGTTTGATACCGTTCCGGTCGGGACGCGCGTGCAAATCATCGACCAGCCGGTGAAGTATACCGCCGAGCCGGATGGCAGCCGCTGGGTTGAGGTTCACGAACCGTTGTCGCGTAACCGCGCGGAGTATGAATCGGACCGGAAGGTGCCGCTCCCCATCACGCCGGCGATTCAGGCCTTTGTGAAGGGGGAGGGGGTGGATGTGAATCACGCGGAGCAGGCGCTTGAACGCCGTTCAGGGATGCCGGTGGAGATTGGTCGTGCAGCACTGCACGCCGGTAGCGGTTTTTAACCCTTTCCCTCACGCCAGGCGATTTCTTCCATCAGTATAACGCGCCCGCGGTTGCCGGGCGCTCTCGGTTGCCGTGGCGATTCACGTTCAGGGTTTAGCTTCATCGCATTGAGCTGATGCTTTAGCTAAAGGGATGTTTTTTAAAGGCGCTATGGGTTTCAAATAATTCGGCAACGGACCGGATATGATTAAAGTCTCCCGCATGAACCACGTGAGGGATCGTTGACTGAATAAAGGTCCAGATAACCGTACTTGTTACGGCCACCTGATCGGGAACCGCGGCCGCCGGACGCTCCTCCAGTAGCCTGTTCCACTCCGTGCAGGCTGCCAGCAGCTGAGTCGTGATGCGCGCTATCCACGGATTATGCTGCTTTTCCGCCGGGCGCAGATTGTGTTCATAGACATTTTGTACCGCCTTTTCACCCGCGGCGAGAATAAAGCCCAGCGTTTGCAGATCGCTTGCCAGCGCGTCCGGCGCGACCGGCAGCAGCTTGCGCCCCGGGGCGGCCTGGGCTTCAAAATAAGAGAGTATCAGCGACGAATCCATCAGGCGAATTCCGTTATCCAGCACCAGCGTCGGCGCTTTGACCGCAGGGTTTATCCTGGAAAAGGCTTCAAAGCTGCTGAATACGGACAGCGGGTGACTTGCAAACTCGACGCCGTAGAGTTCAAGGGAAATCGCCACGCGCCTTACATAAGGCGAATCCATCATGCCAATAAGCTTCATCATGATTCCTGTTTTCCTGTGCTGGTGAAATAGGCTGGGGTTAATGCTTCATTGCCGGCGGTGAAGAAACAGTACAGTAAATTCGTCATGGCGAATATCTTCAGTATCTTACGGGTTGGGTTAGTATTACTGACAGATTGTGGGTCACGTTTTACGCGTCAGGTTGTGGGAGCGGTAACATGGCGGATTTTCCCCCTATTGCGAGTTTACGTAGTTTTGAAGCCGTGGCGCGTCTTGGCAGCGTGACGCTGGCGGCGAAAGAGCTACACGTTACGCATTCAGCCATCAGCCAGCAGATTAAAGTGCTGGAGGAGATGGTCGGCCTCAAACTGTTTATCCGTCACGGCCGCGGCGTGCAGATTAATGAAGAAGGGCGGCTCTATGCCTTACAGGTCCGCGAGGCTTTGCACCATATTGCTGATGCCACCCGGCTGGTGCAGGTCAACCCCCGCCGGCAGGAGCTGACCCTGGCGATGGTGCCCTCGTTCGGCTGCCACTGGTTGTTGCCTCGCCTGGAACGGTTTCGGGAGAAATACCCCCATATCTCGCTGCGAATACAGGCGAGCCTGGCGATAACCAGCATGCAGCAGGAAGGGGCGGATTTGGCTATACGCATGGGAAAAGGCGACTGGGAAGGAACGGAGAGCCATTACCTTTTCTCCGATCAGCTTATCGTTGTGGCCGCGCCAACCTATAACGGCGGCGTGCTCCCCCATACGCCGTCAGAGATAGCGAAGAGCAACATTATCTTTTCCATGGAGTCGTGGAAAGCATGGTGTATCAACGCGGGGCTTGAAAGAGAGATTGTGCCAGGCGGTTTGTGCATCAACGACTCGAACCTGGTGCTGGAGGCCGTCCGGCTCGGTAAAGGTATCGCGCTAGAACGCCGCTCTTTAGTCCAGGATGCGCTCTCCAGAGGTGAGCTGGTGCAGCTTACGTCTTTCACTGCCCCTTATCCGTGGCCTTACTGGCTGGTTTCATCGCAGGGCGCAGAGCAGAAAAACGAAGCCATTCTATTTAAGGCCTGGCTTGATGAGGAGGTTACCGCGTGGCGCCAGCAAACTGGCGCGGTGGAGGAGAAATGTGCGCGAGGCGGTAAACCTTAGCTCCCGCCGGAAAGGCGGGAGAATTTATAGCAGGATGTTACTTATCGATTAAATGAAAATCACCCTGGGTATATCTTAATCCGTGAATATTGTCAGGGGTAAAGATACGATCGATGAGTTTAATATCAACATCGGAAATAGCCAGGCTGGCTGCGCCGGCATTATCCTGCAAATGCGCGATTTGGCGCGCGCCGGGAATGGGGACGATATCATCGCCTTTACTCATCACCCACGCGAGAGCGAGCTGGGCCAGGGTAGAGCGATATTTATCGGCCACATCCCGCAGCTGGCTGAGTAGCTGCTGGTTTTTCCGCATGGCATCGTGCTGGAAGCGAGGAAGATTGCGCCGAAAATCATCCTCGGCGAAGCCGGACCGATCGGTGATTTTGCCGGTTAAGAATCCACGACCCAGCGGGCTATAGGGCACAAATCCTACCCCTAATTCGCGGCAAGTTTTAAGAATGTTTTCTTCCGGCTCGCGGGTCCAGAGAGAATATTCAGTCTGAACGGCGGCGATCGGATGAACTACACAGGCCCGGCGTAAAGTATTGGCAGAGACCTCGGAAAGTCCGATATGGAGAATTTTCCCTTCCTTGACCAGATCTGCCATTGTTCCCACTACGTCTTCAACGGGGACGGTGGGATCAACGCGGTGCTGATAAAGGAGATCAATAGTCTCGACGTTGAGACGTTTTAGGGAGCCTTCTACCGCTTCGCGGATATGTTCAGGACGGCTGTCAACGCCGGCCATACGCTCAAGCCCCTGACCGCCAGGAAGAATGCGGAAACCAAATTTGGTCGCAATCTGTACCTTATCGCGAACGCCTTTGATTGCTTTTCCGATCAGCACTTCATTCTCAAATGGGCCATAAACTTCTGCGGTATCAAGGAAGGTGACGCCCAAATCAACCGCAGCGTGAATGGTGTTAATTGCTTGCGACTCTTCGGCTCCGCCATAGGCAAAACTCATTCCCATACAACCCAGACCTAATGCCGACACCTGAAATTTATTCTTTCCCAGATAACGTGTTTCCATTTTATTTTCCTCACTCGTACAATGTGCTGAAATATATACTTCCCTTTTCCACTCACAACAATTAATCTCTTTCTAATGCAGTATTTTACGGATGTTAACAATGAAAAATATTCCCGAATTGCAACATGTAGAAATGCTTATTCTTATTGTGAAGCATGGAAGTTTTCGTCAGGCAGCAAAAGAGTTGAATATTTCTCCACCAACGTTAACTATTGCCATAAATAATCTGGAAGAGAAACTGGGCGCGAGGCTTTTAAATCGTTCTACGCGCAGTCTTTCTCTGACCGCTATCGGCCAGGAGTTTCTGAATGACGTTACTCCTGTGCTCAATGACTACAGGCGGGTGATTGATAACCTTAATGAGCACAGAGCAAAGCCGGAAGGGGTGGTGAGACTAAATTTGCCACGCATTGTGCTGGATCTCTTCTTTCAACGTTACTTCGCACCGTTCAAAAATGAGTATCCGGATATTAAACTTGAGTTATTCACCACGGACAGAAAAGTCAATATTATAGATTCAGGATTTGATGCGGGTATACGCTATACGCAAGATGTGCCTAAAGATATGATTGCCATACCCTTTGGAGAGCCGCTATCTCTTATTCCAGTGGCGAGTGCGGATTTTATAAAAAAATGCGGCGCACCCTCTTCACCAAAAGATCTCGTTAATTTCAGATGCATTAATCGTTGCTTTCCAGGTGGGGATCTGTACCGCTGGGAGTTTATTAGCGCTACGGGCGTTATAACGGAAGTGGCTGTGAAGGGCGATCTGGTGATGGATTCCGATGCGGCGATGATACAGGCTGCGGAATCCGGATTAGGTATTGCCTTTGTATATGAGAATCTGGTTCAGGATAAAATTAAAGAAGGCGGGCTTGTCCGCTTACTGTCTGATTATCGTTATCCTGCCGATCATTTTAATATTTACTATCCGAGCCGCAAACATATCCCGGTCCCCCTGAGAACATTTATAACATGGGTGATGTCGATGAATAAAAATATCCTGGAGCAATAGCATGTGAAACTGCGGGTGAAAATAGACGGGATGAAAAACTGATTTTATCACGCTATTTTGCACGGTCGATACGCCTGACGCTTCTGCGGCTTTATCATCCGGTCGCCATCCCGCGCCGTTAGCGCTGCCCGGTTCCGGGGCTGCACGGGTGCAAAATACCGCTAAACCCGTTGTAGCCCCGATCCTCCCGGTAGCCGCCGGGGTTGGTATCGCTGACGAAAATGGCGGCGATATGCCTGGCGTTTTTGAACCTCAGTTTGGTCGGCTCCCGCTTTGTCATTCAGTATATGACGAATTGCCATAACGATGAGATCTGCGTCCCTGGCTTTGTCTTCAGGGTTGCGGGCAGAAACAAAAGGAACGCCCCAAGCTTTCGCCTCAAAATCATTAATGGTGTTTTAGTCTCCTCAATTTTCAGCCGTTTTTTGATGAGCTCACAACAAAAATGAAAGCCCCGCGCTGGCGATGTACTACCTGAAGAGTGAAGTTTATTGACGCGGTATAGCTCAAAGTATGATGCAGTCTGACCGGCATCCTGTCGACATCATAGGTGGGCTGAAAAACGGGGCACTTTACTGTCAGCGCTTTTGCGACAGGCAGGTCCTGGTGTCCTCCATTCTGGCTAGTACGCTTACCCACCGCTGGCCCAACAGCGAAAGATTGATTGCTGAAGCGTTCGACGTCGAGCCTGGAAAAATCAGGCCTCACGCTACCGCTGATGCTCCTCCGAAGCAGCTCCGATCCGGAAGCCGCCTCGCATTCCGTTTACCTGAACCGCCATAATCCTTTAAACCGCAAAAACAGTTTTCTATTATCAGCCTTCTTAGTTACGCGTTTCGTTCCCACCTGTACTGTCCTTCGATGGATAACGGCTTTCTTCACGCTTTATTACGAAAAGGAAATCACCATGAACCTGATGAATAATTGTGCATATCCTGACATGGATGTTATATTAAAATATAATATTCGGAGGTGCTCTATGTATACCACTCGCCTGAAAAAGGTCGGCGGATCCATCATGTTGGCGGTTCCTCCCGCCGTGCTCAAAACGCTGGAGCTGTCGACGGACAGCGAAGTCGGCATGACCATTAATAATGGCTGCCTGATTATTGAACCCCAGAAACGGCCTCATTATTCTCTTGAGGAGCTGCTGGCGCAGTGCGATCCGCACGCCGAAATGAGCGAAGAGGATCGGGAATGGATTGATGCTCCTGCGGTGGGCAAGGAGATCCTGTAGATGGACAGAGGGGAAATCTGGCTCGTTTCACTGGATCCGATTGCAGGCCACGAGCAAAGCGGAAAACGTCCGGTGCTTATCGTATCGAAGGCATCGTTTAACAAGCTGACCCGGTTACCCGTTGTTGTTCCCATCACCAGCGGCGGAAATTTTGCTCGCACGGCAGGTTTCACCGTTCCACTGGAAGGGGCAGGGATAAAAACAACGGGCGTTATTCGCTGCGACCAGCCCATAACCATTGATATGGCTGCCCGGAACGGCAAGCGGCTGGAACGCATACCAGACGCGGTGGTAAATGAAGTGCTTGCCAGGCTGGATGCAATTTTAAGTTAACGCAGGATGCAGAAAAGCAAAAAGCCTGCTTCAAAAGCAGGCTTTTCAAATATGGCTCCTCTGACTGGACTCGAACCAGTGACATACGGATTAACAGTCCGCCGTTCTACCGACTGAACTACAGAGGAATCGTTGTGGAGTCGTATCTTAGCGGCGAAAAAACTTTTGTCAAACATCTATTCGCCGTCCGAGGCTCAACTGGCGCATCCATCAACAAATTGTCGCCATTATCGACAATTTATCGGGAAAAATGCTTTGCAGGATTAGCTTTTCTCTATCATCATTTGAAATGTAGTTTCAACTTTTCTCACTAAGGTCTCCCTTGAACGTCACCGCCGCATTACGCCAGTCCGTCGAACGCACGTCCTGGTTTAAAAAACGCAAGAGCTATCGCGTCCTCTACTGGCGTGAAATCAGCCCGCTTGCGGTCCCCATTTTGCTGGAAAACGCCTGCGTATTGCTGATGGGCGTGTTGAGTACTTTTTTGGTCAGCTGGCTCGGTAAAGAGGCCATGGCGGGCGTAGGCCTGGCCGACAGCTTCAATATGGTGATCATGTCCTTTTTTGCCGCCATCGACCTCGGTACGACCGTGGTGGTGGCTTTTAGCCTGGGTAAGCGGGACCGGCGGCGGGCAAGGGCGGCAGCGCGCCAGTCGCTGGCGATAATGACCCTGTTCTCGATTATTCTCGCGGCGGTCATCCATGCCTTTGGCGCGGAAATCATTAATTTTGTCGCCGGGGATGCGACAGAAGAGGTAAAGGGTCTGGCGCTGACCTATCTGGAGCTGACGGTGCTGAGCTATCCGGCGGCGGCAATTGCCCTGATCGGCAGCGGCGCGCTGCGCGGCGCCGGGACCACCAAAATTCCTCTGCTGATCAACGGCGGGATGAATATCCTCAATATTATTATCAGCAGCATCCTGATTTACGGCATTTTCTCGTGGCCCGGCATGGGGTTTGTCGGGGCGGGGCTGGGATTAACGATTGCCCGCTACATTGGCGCGGTGGCTACCATTTGGGTGCTAATGATCGGCTTTAACCCGGCGCTGCGCATTTCGCTGAAGAGCTATTTTAAGCCGTTTAACTTCGCCATTATCTGGGAAGTGATGGGCATCGGGATCCCCGCCAGCATTGAATCGGTTTTGTTCAACGGCGGTAAGCTGCTGACGCAGATGTTTGTTGCCGGGATGGGGACCAACGTGATTGCCGGTAACTTTATCGCTTTCTCCGTGGCCGCGCTGATCAACCTGCCGGGGAACGCGCTCGGTTCAGCATCGACCATTATCACCGGCCGACGCCTCGGAAAAGGGCAGATCGCTCAGGCGGAGCGTCAGGCGTGGCACGTCTTCTGGCTGTCGACCATTATTTTGACGGCGATCGCCTGGGGAACCGCGCCGCTTGCCGGCCTGATCGCCTCGTTCTATACCAGCGAAGAGGACGTCAAAGTGGTGGTGAAAGAGCTGCTGTGGCTGAACGCCTTCTTTATGCCGATCTGGGCGATGGCCTGGACGCTGCCGTGCGCCTTTAAAGGGGCGCGTGACGTGCGTTACACCATGTGGGTCTCAATGCTCGGCATGTGGGGCTGTCGCGTGGTGGCGGGCTACACGCTGGGGATTGTGCTGGGCATGGGGGTGATCGGCGTCTGGCTGGGTATGGTGCTTGACTGGGCGGTGCGCGGCGTTTTGTTTTACTGCCGGATGGTCAGCGGGCGCTGGCTGTGGAAGTATCCGCGAACGAAAGCGCAGGCCGACGAGACCCGCGCGCAGGTTGAAGAAACGTAACATGCGGTGGGCGAAACGGGACTTTTCGCCCAAAGTGGAGAATTATTCGGCAAACGGTTTGAAATGTGAAAACAGCCTTTGACAAGGTGGGGCGCCATCGATAATATGCGCCTCGTTCAAACGATTCCTCTGTAGTTCAGTCGGTAGAACGGCGGACTGTTAATCCGTATGTCACTGGTTCGAGTCCAGTCAGAGGAGCCATATTTAAGAAGCCCGCTTAAGGAAACTTAAGCGGGCTTTTTGCTTTCTATTCCATAGCCACGATGGTGGCAACGCCGGGGCACAAGAACATTCCCTGCGCACCGTCAGGGTCTTAAAACCAGGATACAATAAGGGAAATTAGCCCGATCGCGGCAGTCCAGAAAAAAAGAGTTGCTAATAAAATAAACAGGCGGATATTCCCTACGGTTAATTTCATAAAGCTGTCGTCCATACTTTTACGAAAATAGTACATTGCCGGTCGCGATAGATAAGCATATCCATGGTTGCTTACTGTCGACATGCGCAATTTTATCTCTGGTAATTTAGTAACAAGGTATTTGTTGCAAATAACCTGTCGCTATTAAAGGATGATTCCAGAGTAGAGTAGCGCCCATAGGTAACTCTTTGATTATTTTGATCTCTCCCTGGCGCTGGCTATTTTGTACCGCTTTTTTGTTCCGTGTGAATTTATCTAATTAATTTAAGAGGTTACAAGACTCAATTCAAGTGTTAATCAGGCCCTGGCTGGGCGTTTTATGACCACGGGGCAAATGATGCTGATATGTTAATAAAATGTTTATTTTTTTAATTGGCATAGCAATAATAATATTGCGCGGATATACCGTATGGATGTGTTCTGAGAAATTTTTACCCCTAACGAAAATAAACGCTTTATTTTATAACGCTCAGTCCGGCTGGTGGCCGCGTAAATATTTCACGCGATCCGGACTGAGTGTATTCTGCGCGTATGATATCAGCGCTTAGCGGAACGGCGGTTCGTTGAAGGTTCTCAGCTTGCGCGAATGCATGTGGTCGCCTTCGGCGCGCAGCAGGTCAATCGCCCGAATACCAATCTGCAAATGTTCGGAAATGGCCCCTTCATAGAATCGGTTAGCCTGTCCCGGCAGCTTAATCTCGCCGTGCAGCGGTTTATCGGAGACGCACAGTAGGGTGCCGTAAGGAACGCGGAAGCGATAGCCCTGGGCGGCAATGGTTGCGCTTTCCATATCGATAGCCACCGCGCGGCTGAGGTTAAAGCGCAGCGCTGAGGCCGAGTAGCGCAGCTCCCAGTTGCGATCGTCGGTGGTGACCACCGTTCCGGTACGCAGCCGCTGCTTTACCTCTTCGCCCGGCATGCCGCTGACCTGCTTCGTGGCGTCGTAGAGCGCGCGCTGAACTTCGGCGATGCTCGGAATAGGGATATCCGGCGGCAGCACCGCATCCAGCACGTGGTCGTCGCGCAGATAGGCATGGGCCAGCACGTAGTCGCCGATATTCTGGCTTTCACGCAGGCCGCCGCAGTGGCCAATCATCAGCCAGACGTCCGGACGCAGCACCGCCAGATGGTCGCAGATATTTTTGGCATTTGCCGGGCCGACGCCAATATTAATCAGCGTGATCCCCTGTCCGTCTTTGGTTATCAGATGCCAGGCGGGCATCTGGTGCTTTTTCCACGCCAGATCGGAAATCGCTTCCTCCGGTGCCTCCGTGTCCGCCGTTATCCAGATCCCGCCCGCGCAGGAGAGGGCGATATAGGGGCTCTCGGGATCGAGAATTTGGCTACAGCCCCAGCGCACGAACTCATCGACGTAGCGGGTGTAGTTGGTAAACAGCATATACGGCTGGAAATGGTCAACCGGCGTGCCGGTATAGTGGCGCAGGCGCGCCAGCGAGAAATCGACGCGGCGGGCGTCGAAGTGGGAAAGTGGATAGTATTCCGTCGAATGAAACAGGCCATCGGCGGTTTCATCGCCAATTTGCGACAGCTCGGTGGTGGGGAAAAAACGCGTCAGGCCGGCGCTCATTGAGCGATCGAGCGTGAGTTCAGAGCCATCAATAACGTACGGATAGGGGATCTCATGCTGCGACAGCCCGACGGTAATCGCGGCATCGTAATCCTGATACAGCATGGTGAGCTGCTCCAGCAGATAGGCGCGAAACAGTTTAGGGTTGGTGATGGTGGTGGTATAGCAACCGCTATGGGTGAAGCGACCCCAGGCCCGGGTTTTTAACGCTTTATGTTCCGCTCCGTCCCACGACACCGACAGCTGCGGGTATACGAACAGTCCTTCCGCACGGGCGCTATTCTCGGGGAGGATATTATGGTGAATATAATCGCCGAGGGCTTTACGCAGCGCATTGACCGATTTTTCATAGAGCGCTTCGAGCTGCGTAAGCGCCTGTTCTGGGGTCAGCCTGGCGGCTTTCTGATTCATGACGTACTCCTTGTTTCTGCTCTGCTGACGTTTTGCTTAGTATGTCACAGACTGAAAAAGGCGCAGGACAATTTAACCCGCTTAGTTGAGAAAGTACTGAGATTAGAACCAGTTGATGCTGGGGGATGTCGATTAATGCGCGGTGATATTCGCGATGGCGCCCCAGCGTTCAGCGCTGAAATGCGTGGCGTTGAGCACTTTTAGGGTGATCGACTTATTGTCGTTAATGCAGTACAGGGCGTTAGCCAACGGCGTCAGCTTATCGCCCTCCTGTAGACGCCGGCCGCAGGAAGTGAGTTCCGCAATGATGGTTAGTTGGCCGCTTTGCAGAACCGCGTGGGTATGTGTAGACGTCGAGGCCTCGCGTAGTTTCTTAATCCACCATTCCATTTGTTTATTCCTGACCTGTTACACTCCGGCGATAATTCATGTTTGCTCCTCATCTGACAATAAGAACAGGCGGTTGGTTTAGTCTATGTTTAATAAGTGAATCGCAGGATCGGATTCCTTCTGCATAATAGCCCACCCTGGCAGCTAAAGAGATAATTCGGACAGAAATATGGCAATGATGCGTTTTACCCGGCTGCTGAATAAGTCGGGATTAAGATTAGTCTCGGTGGCGAAAAAAGCCATCATTGGGCTGCTGGTGGTCGTGATCGTCTTTTTTATTGGCCGTATTTACGAATCGCAGCGCGGTCCGGCGCTGCACCGCTGGCATACCTGGACGGCGAATGAAATGAGCGCCAGCGAGATTGACCGCGCCACTTTTGCCGAATACCAGACGCGGGAAGCGGCGATTTTCCGCGATATGAAAAGTAGTATTACCGACACGCTGAGCGACGATGAAAAAACGGCTATTAACCGCTTTTACGCGCAAAGCCTGGTCTATCCTGATAAGTTTCATCCCGACTGGAACCGTTCCTTTATTTTGCTGCCGCAGGGCAAACCGCGCGGCGCGGCGGTGCTGCTGCACGGCCTGACGGATTCGCCCTACAGCGTGCACTATCTGGCGCAACGCTATCAGCAGCAGGGATTTGTCGCCGTCGCGCCGCGGCTGCCCGGACACGGCACCGCCCCCGGCGCGCTCACCGCCGTGGACCGCGAAGAGTGGATCGCGACGACCCGGCTTGCGGTGCGCGAAGCGACGCGGCTGGCGGGGGATGACGCGCCGCTGCACGTGGTGGGCTACTCCAACGGCGGGGCGCTGGCGCTGAAGTACGCCCTCGATAGCCTTGAGGATAAATCGCTGCGCCGGCCGCAGCAGGTCATCCTGCTGTCGCCGATGATTGGCGTTACCGCGTTTGCGCGTTTTGCCGGGCTGGCCGGTCTACCTTCTGTATTTCCGGCTTTCGCCCGCGCGGCGTGGCTGAACGTCGTCCCGGAGTTTAATCCCTATAAATACAATTCGTTCCCGGTGAAGGCGGCAAGGCAGTCATGGCTGTTGTCGCAGGCGCTGCAGCAGCAAATCGTGCAGGAAGCGCAGCGTCAGCGGCTTTCTGAACTGGCGCCGGTGTTAACTTTTCAGTCGGTGATGGATTCAACGGTGAGCACCCGGGCGGTGGTGGATTCTCTCTACCGTTATCTGCCGGATAACGGTAGCGAACTGGTGATTTTCGATATTAACCAGGCGGCGAATTTGCGCGCGCTATTTCGTCCCTCGCTCTATTCGGCGGTCAATACGTTATTGCCGCCGGCGCCTCGGCCCTACGGCACCACGGTGATTACCAACGCCGCGCCCGACACCTACGAGACGGTGGCCCGCACCACGCTTGCCGGGACGCGAAGCGAAACCGTGACGCCGCTGAATATCGCCTGGCCGCAGGATATGTATTCACTATCGCACGTGGCGGTGCCGTTCCCGCTGACCGACTCGCTCTATGGCCGCGAACCGGCGGAGAAAAATCGCTACGGGATCAGCATCGGCACGATCTCGTTGCGTGGGGAAACCTCAACCCTGAGCGTCGGGCTGGATACGCTGATGCGCGTCACGTCCAACCCGTTTTTCCCATGGATGATGGCGCGCATTAACCATCATATCGCCTGTAGCGAGCAGGCGGATATCGCTGCCTGTCTCCGTTCGCAGGAGGCGGCCTCAGAATAGCGTGAGGTGCATCACGGTGCGGATGGCGATCCCGGCGATAGCGCCAATCGCGGCGAAGCGGAACAGGCGTACGAAGCGCGAGCTGACGCCCAGAAAGATGCCGATGCCGGGAAGATCGAACGTTTGCACTAGCAGGCCCGCCGAGGCGTTGATCTGGCTTACGGTCGCTTTACCCTGCTGGACGAGCTCGGAGACCACGCCGAAATAGGCCGTACCGCCGGCAACGCATTTGACCAGCGCCGGCAGCACGAAGTTAACCGGAATATTCAGCCACAGCAGCAGCGGCAGCAGCAGGCGCTGAAGCATCTCAATCAGGCCTGCCGCCTGCATAAATCCGACGATGGCCAGCGACAGGATCAGCATGGGCACCGCGCCGAGGGCCAGGCGGATGGCGTCGGCACCGGCGCTGTTGATAACGGCGATAATCCCCTGGCTATTTTGCTCCGCCTCAGGCAGCGCGTCGGCCCGCACGTTTTCAACCATCGATAGCCTGCGGCCGGCGATATGCCAGGTGACCGCGGCGGCGCACAGCCCGCCGACAATCGAAATGATGATAGAGGCCAGCCAGTGCAGGCCGAAGGGCGTTAACGGGTAGAAAACGTTGCCTTGACCCATGGCGAAAAGCATCGCCAGCGTGGCGGCCATATGCCGGTCCGAAGCGCCGCGTTTATCCATAATCGCGAGGGTCGCCAGCGGGGCGGCGAAGCTGACAAAATTCATCTGAATCAGGGCAAAAGCGCTCATCCCGGTTAAGCCGAACGGCTTAAGCAGCGGGGCGAGCCAGCGAACGATGGCGTCCAGTACTCCGCGGACCTCCAGATATTTCATCACGATGAGCATGACGACCATGATTGGCAACAGCGTATAAAGCGCCACATCGACGGAGGTTTTCCCCGCCGACATAATAATGCTGATGAAGTCCATCTATTTCTCAATCACTGCGGGCAGAAAGAATAATTAGCGCCATCATAATCCCAGCAGCAAGGAAATGAAATCACCGCGCCGGCGCTCTCTGTCCTGAAACGGGCGTTTAACTGGACTTGCAATTAGCCCGGGACGGTGCAGAAAATTTGTTGGTTGATATTTGCAAAGCCTGTTTTTTGTTCCCAAACTGAATGAACACCGGGCGACTTTCTTTAAGGATAAAACGATGCGACGTTGTCGGCGGCTAGCGTGGGGAATAGCGTTTATTTTCGCCTTGTCGGTACAGGCTGAAACGAAGGTCTATGGCGAGCAGCGCATCAGCGGCTGGTGGAGCTGGTTGAAAAACGACGTCTCGCAGACCTGGAATGAGCCACAAAACTACGATTTATATCTGCCGTTTCTCAGCTGGCACAACCGCTTTATGTACGATAAAGAGAAAACGGATAACTATAATGAAATGCCGTGGGGAGGAGGTTTCGGCGTTTCCAGATATAACGCGGAGGGCAACTGGAGTTCGCTCTACGCCATGATGTTCAAAGATTCGCACAACGAGTGGCAGCCGATTGTCGGCTACGGCTGGGAAAAGGGCTGGTATCTTGATAGCCGTCGTGATTTTCGCCTGGGTCTTGGCGTCACCGCCGGGATCACCGCCCGCGATGACTTTGCCAACTACGTACCTCTGCCGATTATTTTGCCGCTCTTCTCTGCCAGCTACCGCCGTCTGAGCGTGCAGTTCACCTATATTCCCGGCACCTATAATAACGGCAACGTACTGTTTGCCTGGCTGCGCTACGGTTTTTAAATGCGCAGGCGGCCATGACCTGAACCGGCGAGCGTCAAATCGTAATCACTTTTTTGACCACCGAATTGGACAGCGCCAGCATCGAAATCAGTACCGAAGTGATAAACGTAAGGACAATCAGCATTAATTTTGTCCCCAGCGAGTTAATCGGGATAAACGCGGTGAGCAGGTGAAAAACGGAGTAGTGGAGAATATAGACGCCGGTCATCGTTTTGCTAATGGTGGCGAGAAGGGTCTCTTTAAACTCGCTGTTTTTGCGAAACCGCACGCCGTTGGCGGCAATAACCAGCGCAACCACCAGAATATAGATTTGTGAACCGGTCAGAATGAACGCATTTCTGTCGGCCTTAAACAGGGCGAAAAAGAAATGCCGCTCGTAAAACCAGGTAAAAAGGTAAATAAACGGAATGGCGATCATCGCGCCTTTGACCACTTTTTCTCGCCTGAGCCAGTCGGCGACCAGCGGGTCGCTGAACAGCTGACCGGTCAGATAAAACAGCAGCCAGGTCCACAGGCGGTACTGCGGCGCCAGGCTCAGCGCATGAACATCCGGGTACAGCGCGGACAAAAGATCGTAACCATACGAGAGCAGCAGCAGCGTGAACACCGCGGCAAAGAACGCTGTGCGTTTTTGGCTGAGCCACTCGATAACCGGGTGAAAGGTATAAATGACGATAAACGCAAATACAAACCACGGCTGGATAAGATAGCCGCGCTGGTAGGGCTCCCAGAGATAGTACACCGTCATCCAGAACAGAAAGACGATCACCACGCTTTTGATTTTGCCCAACTGCCATTGTGAGTCGTGGCGAGACTGTGAATCCAGATATCCCGCCACCACAAAAAACAGCGGCGTGGCGATAGTGGAAATAAACGTCAAAAACCCGAGGATCCAGTGATAGTCATAATCATAGCTATCCCAGGTGTTGTAAATGGTGAAGAAGGTCACCGCCGTCATGCATCCCAGCGTTTTAATAATATTTAATCCGGTACTGTTCATGGTTGTCGCTTCATATTCTGATTGTGGAAACAGGCGTAGATTACCGGCAGAACCAGCAGCGTCAGAATAGTAGCAAAACCCAGACCAAACATGATAACGACCGCCATGCTCTGGAAGAAAACGTCGAGTAATAAAGGCGCCAGGCCGAGCACGGTGGTAAACGCCGTCAGCAGGATAGGGCGCAGACGCGAAGTGGCGGCATCAATAATCGCCTCCTGCTGCGCTTTTTCCTGTTTCTGCTGTTCAATCTCTTCTACCAGCACGATGCCGTTACGGATCAGCATTCCGCTCAGGCTCAGCAGACCGATTAACGCCATAAACCCAAAAGGGATCCCGGTGATTAAAAAGCCCGGCGTTACGCCAATCAGCGCCAGCGGCACGGTCAGCCAGATGGCGATCGCATTTTTCAGCGAACTGAACATCAGGACGGTGATGACAAACATCACCAGGTAACCCAGCGGCAGAGTAGTAAACAGCCCCTGCTGCGCCTCGCTGGAGTTCTCCGCATCGCCACCCCACTCAATGCTGTAACCGTGCGGCAGAGCGAGCGCATCAATCTGCGGCTTCACGCGGGACAGGATATCCCCCGACGTCTGGTGGCTGAGCGGGTCGGGATCGGTCTGTACCGTCAGCACCCGGCTGCGATCGCGGCGCAGAATCAGCGGATCTTCCCATTCGAGGTGAAAGCCGCTGACCACGTTACTGAGCGGAATATACTGCTGGCGGCTCTGGCTCCAGACCAGCACGTTATTCAGGTGATTCGCGTCCTGGCGCTCGGCGGCGGGCGGGCGGACGATCGTCGGCAGCAGGTCGGCTCCCTCACGGTACAATCCAACGCGGCTGCCGGAGAAGTTCATCTCCAGGGCGTTATCAATATCCTGTTTATCAACGCCTAACTCGCGCCCAAGCGCGGGGGAGTACTGCGGACGAATAACTTTGCTACGGTTTTGCCAGTCGTTGCGAACGCCGTCGGTGGCCGGGTCCGCGGAGAGGATATCGCCAACCTGGCTGGCGAGCAGGCGCAGACGGTCGGGGTCCGGACCTTTAATCCGCACCTCGATGGCGCTGTCGCCGGAGGGACCGAACATCACGCGCTTCGTGCTGGCGTTTACCTGCGGGTAGTTGCGCGCAATATAGCGATCCACATGCTGCGTCAGGGCGGCAATGCTGCGCTGGTCGTCCATGCGCACCATGATCTGCGCATAGTTGCTGTACTGCCGTTGCCCGCTGTAGGTGAGGATAAACCGCATGCTGCCCTGACCTACGGTGGCCACGGTGGTGACCACGCCCGGCTGGCCGTTAATGGTGGTCTCAATATCGCTGGTCATCTTTTCGGTGGTCGCGATATCGGTACCGTAGGGTAGCCAGAGATCGACAAAGAAAATGGGCGTGTTTGACGAGGGGAAAAAGTTTTGCCGCACCGAGCCGAATCCCCAGATAGCGGCGGCCAGCAGCGCCGCCATGACGGTCAGCGTAATGGTTTTGCGCAGCAGAAGAGCACGCAGAGCCTGCTGGTACAGACGGTAAAAGCGCCCGCCGTACGGGTTGGCGTCGGCCCGCGCTACCGGCTGTGATTGATTTTTAAACAGCCACCATTTAATCAGCACCGGGGTAATGGTCAGCGCCGAGAACCAGCTCAGCATGAGCGAAATCAGCAGCACCTGGAACAGCGATTTACAGTATTCCCCGGTTGAGTCCTGTGACAGGCCAATCGGCGCAAAGGCGAGAATGGCAATCACCGTGGCCCCCAGCAGCGGCAGCGCCGAACGGCGGATCACGTAGTTAATCGCCATGAGCAGCGTTGACCCCTGCTGGCGGGCGATCAGCACGCCTTCGACGATGACGATCGCGTTATCGACCAGCATGCTCAGGGCGATAATCAACGCCCCCAGCGAGATACGCTGCAGCTCGATACCCCACAGGTACATGATCAGCAGCGTACCGAGCACGTTGAGCGCCAGCGACAGGGCGATAATAATGCCGCTGCGTACGCCCATAAAGATCAGCAGCACGCCAACCACAATCGCCAGCGCCATCAGGAAGTTGGTGATAAAGCCGTTGACCGAATGGGCGACTTCCGCCGCCTGATCGTAGAACAGGTCAATGTTGATCCCGGCCGGTTTTTCCGCCGACATCTGCTCCAGCTTGCTTTCCAGCGCGCGGCCAACGTCAATCACGTTAACCCCGGGTATAAACGACACCCCCATAGTGACCGCCTGTCGGCCGTTGGCGTGGTAAATGCTGGAAGGCGATTCGCTCAGCCCGCGCGAGAGGGTGGCAATATCGCGCAGCCGCGTCGCCGTTGCCGAGCCGTGCGGGCTGATTAACAGGTCGCCAAGCTCGTCGAGGTTGGCAAACTCGCCCGTGGGATGCAGGCGAATCGATTCGCTGCCGGATTTAATCTCACCGGCGTTAGACACCACGTTCAACCTGCTCAGTATCGCCGCCAGCTGGTTGAGCGTGATTCCGCGGGCGGCCATTTTCGCCAGCGAGATATCGATGTTGATCTGCTGGGGGATCGCCCCGCCGATGGCGACTTTGCCGACGCCGGGGACCAGCACCAGTTCACGACGCAGCTGCTCGGCATAGCGAACCAGCTCAGGGTTGGTAAAGCTCTCGCCGGAGAGGGCAAAGAAGAAGCCAAAGACATCGCCAAAATCGTCGTTCACAAACGGAGCGGCGACGCCGGGAGGGAACTGGCGGGCGGCGTCGCCCACCCGGCGGCGCAGTTCATCCCAGATTTGCGGCAGCTCGCGGGAGTGGTAGCGCGAGGCGATATTGACGGTAATTTGCGACAGACCGTTGGAGGAAATTGAGCTGACGTTGTCGAGATACGGCAGCTGCTGCAGCGCGTTTTCCAGCGGCAGGGTGACTTCTTCTTCCACCTGCTGCGCCGACGCGCCGGGATAGTGGGTGACCACCACCGCGGTTTTGATGGTAAACGCCGGATCTTCCAGGCGGCCAATATTCAGCAGAGCGAATATCCCGCCGATGCCCAGCAGCAAAATGGTCAGCCAGACGCGGACCGGGTTGTTAATAAACTGGCGGGAAATATCCATTACAAACCTCGTTCACGCGTCCAGATACGAACCGGCTGTTGCGCATGTAATTCGCTGACGCCTGCCGCCACGACACGCTCGCCGACGCTGAGCCCTTCGGTAATCACCACGCCCTGAGAGGTCACCGGGCCCACGCCGACTTTTCTCTCTTCCAGCTTGAGCTGGTCGCCGCTTCCCTGTACCACCCAGACGTGGGGCTCATTGCGCGGGCGATTATCCGGGTTAAACACCGCTTCAACCGGCACCACCACCGCGTTTTGACCGGCGCTGGCGGGCAGGTTTGCCAGATTGACCGTCACCGTTCCGCTTACGCCGCCCACCGAGGGAAAGTCGGCCGGCCGCGGCATAGTCAGTATGATTTGCCAGGTGAGCGTGCTGCTGTCGCTGCTGCCAGTGTGCTCTTTATATTCAGCGGTAAACTGGCGGTCCGGCATGGCGTTAATTTTGACGACAGGACGATACTGCGCGTTGCGAATATCGAGCGCGGTAAAGAGATTTTCCGGAACGCTAAACACCACGTCGAGCAGATCGTTTCGCGTCAGAGTCACAATTGGCTGCCCGGCGGCAACCACCTGATGGTTACGTACCGGCACGTAAGCGGCAACGCCGCTGAACGGGGCGGTCAACGTCATTTGCGACAGCTCTTCGCGGGCGATTTTCAGCGCGGCGTTAGCGGCGTCGCGGTTGGCCCGCTGGATATCCATTTCCGCCTTTGAAATCGCCTGACGCCCGGCCAGCGTCTGGAAGCGATCGAACTGCCGCTGGGCGAGGGTGGCGGCGGTTTGCCGTTCATTCACGCGCTGCTGCGCTTCCCGGGCGTTGAGCCTGGCAAGGGGCTGCCCCTGAGTAATATTGGCTCCCTGACGGACATCAAGAGATTCAATTTGGCCGCCGCGTTTGAAAGATAAATCGGTGGAGTCCCCGGACTCAATGCGGGCGGGAAATACGCGCTGCTGCGCATCACCGATAGCCACCACCTCGGCGACTTTGACCATCCGCGGTAACGGCGTAATTTCAGGCGCTTTCCGATCGCAAGCCGTTGTTATTAAAATAACAAGCGGAATGAGAGAAAAATAACGGTTCACTGTATTCCCCTCGAAGTAAAAGGCTATGTTTTACATATTATTCACAATCGCTGTATTTATTCAGCGAGGGCCGAGACAACGAAATAGGTAATTAAACCGGTAGCCGTACAGGCGATTATTGCCAGGGCAATAAACAGGCTCAGGCGAAACAGACTGTAACCGAACATCGTTCCTCCTTTAGCGCTAACGCTTAGCTAAGTAAATTCTTATCGTAATAATTATTGTGGGGCGACAGAAAGTGAACAAGCCACTGATAATGAGGATAGTCGTAGTAAAACGGAAATGTTAAAAAGAGCAAAAATTACGGCGATGGCGACGATTTTACGGGGTTTGTAGTCGAATTGTCTGGCTGCGCCTGACTCTGTGATATTTTTCAATATATTAATTGGCGACTTAATAATGTTTATCGTGGTGTGCTACGTTTAATTATACCTACACGTCTTGCAGATTTTGTTCTTGAGATCTTTTCCTCAGCGCCATTGCCCGGGCTGTTTTCACCACCTTTTTTTATAGGTAATAAAAGGATTGTCTCTATGTATAAAAATATCCTCGTGCCGGTTGATGTGTTTGAAATCGGTCTGGCGGACAAGGCCTTGTCCCACGCCCAATTCCTTGCGCAAAGCTCTTCGGGACAGATTCATCTGGTACACGTCATTCCCTCTTTTTCTCCGGTGCTGACGCGCGGTTTTATTTCCGATGCACGAAAAATGGAGGACTATCTGATTAATACTGCTAAGGAAAAGCTGGCAGAGCTGATCAAGAAACTCGCGCTGACGGAAAAGGATATTCAGATTCACATTCGCAGCGGCAACATTCGCGATGAAGTGACCAAACTGGCCGATGAACTGAAAGCGGATGTGGTGATCATCGGTTCGCGCAACCCGAATATTCAGACGCATCTGCTGGGGTCGGAGGCGGCAGGAATCGTTCGCTATGCCCATGTTCCGGTTTTTGTGGTGCGTTAAGGGCGGCCTGAGGCTGTCCTGATTTCCGTTACAGGAGTGAGGAGATAACTATGAATACAGAAAAACCGGGCGGCCCGTTCTATCAGCTCTCCGTAGAAGAAACCCTGACCAGCACCAACAGCACCCCGGAGGGTATCAGCGGTGCCGAGGCGGCGACGCGTTTGCAGCAGTATGGCGAAAATGCGCTGCCGCAAAAAGCGGGAAAGCCGGCGTGGCTGCGCTTTCTGGCGCATTTTAACGATGTGCTGATCTATGTGCTGCTGGCGGCGGCGCTGCTGACGGCGGTCATGGGGCACTGGGTGGATACCCTGGTGATCCTCGGCGTGGCGGTGATTAACGCCCTGATCGGCCATATCCAGGAGAGCAATGCGGAAAAATCGCTTCAGAGCATTCGCAACATGCTTTCCAGCGAGGCGGTGGTTATTCGTCAGGGCAACCATGAAACGATCCCGACAACCGCTCTGGTCCCCGGCGATATCGTCGTCATCCGCGCAGGCGATCGCATTCCCGCCGACCTGCGGGTGATCGAAGCGCATAACCTGCGGGTGGAAGAGGCGATTCTGACCGGCGAATCGACGGTGGTAGAGAAAAGCACCGAGGCGCTCAGCGGCGAACTGCCGCTAGGCGATCGTACCAATCTGTTGTTTTCCGGCACCACGGTGAGTTCGGGCGGCGGAAAAGGCCTGGTGGTCGCCACTGGCGGCGATACCGAGCTGGGCCATATTAACCAGATGATGTCGGATATCGAAAAACACCGTACGCCGCTGCTGGTGCAAATGGATAAGCTCGGCAAAGCCATTTTTATCATCATTCTGGTAATGATGGCCGCGCTGTTTGTCTTCAGCCTGCTGTTCCGCGATATGCCGGTTTCTGAGCTGATGCTGTCGTTGATTAGCCTCGCGGTGGCGTCGGTGCCGGAAGGTTTACCGGCGATTATCTCGATAATCCTCTCGCTCGGCGTGCAAACCATGGCCCGTCAGAAGGCGATTATCCGCAAGCTGCCCACAGTGGAAACCCTTGGGGCGATGACGGTGATCTGCTCGGATAAAACCGGAACGCTGACCATGAACGAGATGACGGTGAAGGCCGTTATTACCGCTGATAACGTTTATCGCGTAGAGGGCGACAGCTACGAACCGGTAGGGAATATTCATCCGATCGATGAGCCCGATCCGATAACCGTTGCCCCCGGCACGCTGCTGGAACGCTATCTGCGCACCATCGATCTGTGTAACGACAGTCAGCTTATCAAAGACGAAAGCGGGCTGTGGAAAATTACCGGCGGCCCGACCGAAGGGGCGCTGAAGGTGCTGGCGGCGAAAGTCCCGCTCCCGACGGTCAACACCGAGCTGCGCAGCAAAATCCCCTTTGATTCACAGTATAAATATATGTCGACGCTGTACCGCATCGGCGATGAAGAGATGATTTTGATTACCGGCGCGCCCGATGTCCTGTTCCGTCTGTGTCAGCATCAGCAAACCGACCATGGCCTGGCGCCGCTCGATCAGCCTTACTGGGAAGCGAAAATCGAAGAGTACGCGCGGGAAGGGCTGCGGATGGTGGCGGCGGCGTGGAAACCGGCAGCCGACGGGCAAACGGAGCTTAGCCATGAGGATTTGCAGCAGGGCGTCATTCTGCTGGGGGTTGCCGGGATGATGGATCCGCCGCGACCGGAGGCGATTACGGCGATCGGCGACTGCCTGCAGGCCGGGATCCGCGTGAAGATGATCACCGGCGACCACCCGCAAACCGCGATGAGTATCGGCAAGATGCTGGGGATCGGCAATGCGGAAAACGCCATCACCGGTAGAGAACTGGAGGTGATGGACGATATTCAGCTCAGCGAAGCGGCGCAGAAATTCGATATTTTCGCGCGTACCAGCCCGGAAGATAAATTCCGCCTGGTGCAGGCGCTGCAAAGCAGGAAAGAGGTGGTCGGGATGACCGGCGACGGCGTGAACGACGCCCCGGCGCTGAAGCAGGCCGATGTCGGTATCGCGATGGGGATTAAGGGCACCGAAGTGACCAAAGAGGCCGCGGATATGGTGCTGACCGACGATAATTTCGCCACCATCGCCAGCGCCGTCAGGGAAGGGCGTCGGGTATACGACAACCTGAAGAAAACCATTCTCTTCATTATGCCGACCAACCTGGCGCAGGGGCTGTTGATCATTATTGCGCTGCTGGCGGGGAATTTAATTCCGCTGACGCCGGTGCTGATCCTGTGGATGAACATGGCGACCTCCGCCACGCTGTCGTTCGGCCTGGCGTTCGAAGCGGGCGAGAAGAACATCATGCGGCGTCCGCCGCGCGATCCCAAACTGCACGTAATGGACGGCTTTGCTATCTGGCGGGTGATTTTTGTCGGTTCGATGATTGCCGTCAGCGCCTTTGTGCTTGAAGCCTGGCTACAGCCGCGCGGCTATTCGCCTGAGTTTATCCGCACGGTGCTGCTGCAGACGCTGGTCACCGCCCAGTGGTTCTATATGCTCAACTGCCGGGTGGCGGACGGCTTCTCGCTGAGTAAAGGGCTGCTGGCGAACCGGGGGATCTGGATTGTCAGCGGGGTGCTGCTGGTGCTGCAGCTGCTGATTATCTACGCGCCGTTTATGCAGATGCTGTTTGGTACCGAAGCGCTGCCGTTCCGCTACTGGGTTATCACCTTTATTATCGGTTTTGTGATGTTCCTGATTGTGGAAGTCGAGAAGCCGTTGACCCGGAGATGGCGTACGGCCTGATATTGAGCAGAACGCGGCATTCCCGGTAGCCCGGCTAAGCGCAGCGCGAGCCGGGCTACCCGTGATGTGATGATGGGTTCCCCGGGCAGGCGCAACGTGCCGCTCCCGGGATAACCTCGTTGCTTGCAATTGATATTGATATTAGCAATCATTATCACTACCGAGGGTGTGCTGGAAACAATTAACCGATGTCGCTTCGCAAATTTTGTTTTGCTTCTCCGCCGAAAGGGCGGGTTTTTATCGCCGCGCTGGTCTCCACGCTTTATGGCATTAACGCTTACGCCAGGCCGGATATGCGCCCGCTGGGGCCGAATATCGCCGACCGCGGTTCCGCGTATTATCACTTCAACGTTGCTTATTTCGATTCCCTTGATGGCGAACGGCATTATAAGGTCTGGACGGCGATACCGAACGCGGCGCCGCCCGCGCAGGGGTATCCGATTCTGTACGCCCTGGACGGCAACGCGGTGATGGACCGGTTGTCCGACTCGCTGCTTGAGACGTTTACGCAAAAAACGCCGCCCGTTATTGTGGCCATCGGCTATCAAACGAATTTGCCCTTCGATCAGCCCGCCCGAGCCTATGACTACCGGCCGAAAGTCGAGGAGAATCCTGCCGACGCCGGATGGGACCGACGGAAGAGCGGCGGCAGCGAGGCATTTCGCCAGCTATTAGAAAATACCATCGTGGAAAAAGTTGAGCGCGGGATCGCGATCAACCCTCAGCAGCGGGCTATCTGGGGGCACTCCTATGGCGGATTATTCATCATTGACGCCTGGCTGGCGTCATCCCGCTTCCAAATCTATTTTTCTGCCAGTCCTTCTCTGGGACGGGGTAACGCCTCGCTGTTAGCAAAAATGGCCGCGGCGAAGGCGGATGCGTTTAACCGGAAGACCCTGTACCTGATGGAGGGGGCGGTTGCGACCCAGCGGGCCTCTTCCACAGGGGCAGAAGAGATCCGGAGCAACGTTCTGCAGACGGTTTCCCTGCTCAAGAAAAATGGCGTGGCGGTCAACTGGTGGCCCTATCCCGGGCTGTCTCACGGGGAGATGTTTAGCGCCTCGCTGCAAAGCGCGCTGCTGGCGATGAGCGGTTTTCCCCGGGGCTCGGGCAATTAGTCGAAGATGCATTTTCGCATACCGCCGAATGAGAGCAGGGCGCATTAACTGGCGAGCCCTGCTGTTTCGATGTTTAAGGCAGTTGACGATAGGCGTCGTCGGCGACCGGCTCCAGCCATTCGTTAGACGCACCTTCGGCAGGGACGGCAACGGCGATATGGGCAAACCAGCTATCGGCGGCCGCGCCGTGCCAGTGCTTGACGCCGGCGGGAATATTCACGACGTCCCCAGCGGTAAGCTCGCGCGGCGGTTGATTCCACTCCTGATACCAGCCGCGACCGCCGGTCACCAGTAAAATTTGCCCGCCTTTATGATGGATATGCCAGTGGTTACGGCAGCCGGGCTCGAAGACCACGTTACCGATATTGACCCCTTCCGTGGAGAGCATATTCAGGTAGCTGGTACCCTGAAAATACTGCGCATAGGCCTCGTTTTTCTCCCCCTTGGGGAAGATACCGTTACCGTCAAATTGTTGGTTCATGATGTCTCCACATTTCAGTTTCGGGCTTTTAAGCGGCCCCTTACGACTCGTTGAACAAAGTGTAGAGAAGGTTTGATTAAATGATAAGATGCGCAAATGTGAATACACTAGTGCACAAAATTCACCAATAATGAGCAAAGAAAAACTCAACGACCTGCAGGCTTTTGCCACGGTGGCTCACGAGCGCAGCTTTACCCGGGCGGCCGCGATTCTGGGTGTTTCACGGTCAGCGCTGAGCCATACGCTGCTGGCTCTGGAAGCGCGTCTCGGGGTAAGGCTGTTAATCCGTACCACGCGCAGCGTTTCGCCAACCGATGCCGGGAACCGTCTGCTGGCCGTTCTGGCGCCGCGGCTGAATGAAATCGAAGCTGAACTGGCTTCTCTGCGCGCTTCACGAGATAAACCCGCCGGAACGGTACGCATTACCGCCAACGATCATGCCATCGTCACCGTGCTGTGGCCCCGTCTGCGGCCTTTATTAACGCAATACCCGGATATTCATATTGAGTTCAGCGTCGGATACGAGCTGACCGACATTGCCGCCCAGCGTTTTGATGCCGGCGTACGGATGGGCGATCAGGTGGATAAGGACATGATTGCGGTGCGCATCACGCCCGATGTGCAGATGGCGGTGGTTGCCGCCCCCGCTTATCTTGCCGGCAGGGCGGCAGTAAGACGTCCTGAGGATCTGATGGCGCATAACTGCGTTAATTTGCGTTTGCCCACCCATGGCGGGCTTTACGCCTGGGAGTTTGAAAAGGGAAGTCAAAAGACCAGCGTTCGCGTTGACGGGCAAACCGTTTTTAACAATACCTTTCTGATGATTCAGGCCGCGCTGGACGGAGCAGGGATTGCCTATGTTCCTCACGACTTAGCGGCGAAATATATCGCCACGGGGGAACTGGTACCGCTACTTGCCGACTGGTGCCCTCATTTCCCGGGATACTATCTTTACTACCCGGGCCGACAGCATCTTCCGGCGGCGTTTACGCTGGTGGTCGACGCGCTGCGCTGGCACCGCAGGGGGTGATCCCGGCTGCGCGATGGCTGCCGGGCTTCTTAAACAGAGATTCTCTGGCCGGGATGGCGTTACTTATTGTTGGAATTGGGGACATGCTGCTGCATCAATTCAACGATCCAATCAATAAAAACACGCAGTTTGGCGTTGACATGGCGGTTTGGCGGAAACGCCAGGTACAATGGCATTGGACTGATACGCCATTTTTCAAATAATGGAATTAAAGCGCCACTGGCCCGATGTTTTGCCGCCATATAGGTTGGCAGCGCAATCACACCTAAGCCAGCGAGCCCCGCTTCGAGGTAAGCATTGCCATCATCCACGGCAAGTACATAGCGGCCTGTGATTTCAATATGTTCACTCCCACTGCGCAGGACCAGAGGATCAATCTTACCGGTGCGCGAGGACAAGAATCCCACTATGCGATGGTCGGTGTTTTCCAGCTCTCGCGGGTGCGCAGGGGCGCCAAGGCGTTCCGCATAGCCAGGGGCGGCGTAGACGCCGATTTGCAAATCGCCGACATGGCGCGCGATCAGGGACTGGTCGTTGATGTCGCCACCGCGCAGGACGCAATCCACGTTGTCGCCGATCAGGTCCACCACCCGGTCGCTGACGCCCATGTTGAACTGGATGTCAGGGTAGCGCGCGTGGAAAGCCGGTAGCGCCGGTACCAGGACGAGGCGGGCCAGCGGACTGGGTACATCCACCCGTAGCCGTCCCCTGGGCGTCATCGCCGCACTGGACAGGCTGTTTTCAGCATCCTCCATGTCCGCCAGCAGGCGGATGACGCGCTCGTAGTAGACCGCGCCATCGGCAGTCACGCCGAGCCTGCGGGTGGTGCGATGGAGCAACTTGACGCGCAGGCGCGCTTCCAGCTGCTGAATGAGCTGCGTCACCGTGGTTTTACTCATATGAAGCGTTTGGGCAGCCTTTGTGAAGCTCCCTGCCTCCACCACGCGAGCAAAGGCGCGCATCGCATCGAAACGATCCATTCCTTATCCCCCTTTTCACCGATTGTTTGGATTTTACAAACAATGATGGACAAAGTCGCTTGTTTATCCACCCGATCCCGCACCTGTAAAGTGACTTTACGTTCACCGGGCTGATTTTGCCCCATTGCAGAGGTACAAATATGACAGCACGCGAAGCCGTTTTTCCCCTCGGTCGGCAGGTGCTCTATGAGCGCAATCGCTATTCACCGGCCATTAAATCCAATGGTTTCTTGTTCGTTTCCGGGCAGGTTGGTAGCCGCGAGGATGGTTCGCCTGAGCCCGAACTAAAAGCGCAGGTCAGGCTGGCATTCAATAATCTGAATGCTGTTCTCGCGGCTGCGGGCTGCACGTTCGGTGACGTGGTTGACGTGACCCTCTTTGTCGTCGATCCCGAGTCAAATCTCGACGCTATCTGGAGTATCCTGCCAGAATATTGGGGGGAAGCGCCTTACCCTACGTTGACCGGGATCGGCGTGACGTGGCTTTACGGATTCCAGTTTGAGATTAAGGTGATTGCCAGGCTGCCCTGCGCGTGACGGGGCTTTCCGCCAGTCAAAAGATAAGACAGAGGAAAATTTATGAAAGCAGCGGTCTATGACGTGGAAGGTTCTCCCGGCGTCCTGAAATATGTCGATGTCCCGGAGCCGGTCACAGGGTCCGACGACATTCTGATTTCTGTCGAGGCTATCTCGATTGAGGGTGGCGATTTGATCAACCGCCGTTCAACGCCGCCGCCGCTTCCTTCATGGATCGTTGGCTACGCGGCCGCGGGCACAGTTGTTGCCGTCGGATCGAAAGTCCGAAGCCGTACGGTTGGGGACAGAGTCGCTGCTTTTCACATGCAGGGATCGCATGCGGAACGTTGGGCTGTGCCCGCGGAACGCACCTGGCTTATACCCGATGGGGTGGGAATGGCAGAAGCGGCGGCGTTGCCGATTTCTTTTGGAACCGCGCATCATTGCCTTTTCACACGAGGCATGCTCCGGCAGGGAGAAACCGTTCTTATTCAGGCCGCAGCGGGTGGCGTGGGGCTCGCGGCCGTTCAGCTTGCCTCACAAGCAGGCGCAACGGTCATCGCCGTGGTAAGCGGAACGCAGCGACGAGGTCGGTTGCGTGAACTTGGTGCCGATCATGTTGTGGATCGTACAAAGGATAACATCGTGGACAGTGTCCGACAGTACACCCATGGTACCGGTGTTGACCTCGTCATCGATCCGGTGGGAACGACGTTGCCTGTTTCGCTTTCTGCACTCGCTCCGGAAGGACGTCTGGTCTTCGTCGGTAATGCCGGCGGCAACAGTCTGACTGTCGACTTATGGCCGGCAATGCAGTCTAATCAGACGCTCATGGGGGTATTCATGGGACCTCTTTTTGCAAGGCATGGAGTTCGAACAAGCGTGGACGAGATGCTGCAGGCTTTAGCAGCAGGGCGCGTCACGGTTGTCATTGACCGCATCTTCCCCCTGGCTAACGCTGCCGCGGCCCACGAATTTGCTGAGACAGCGAAACCGCTTGGCCGGATCGTGATGAAGCCATGACGCGCGTTTGACCAGGATGAGTGCGTGGCGGCAGGATGCTATTAGCAGCGTTTTTCGGATGGTACTAACTTTCTGATTTTGAGGCGTTAAATCCGGTCAGGGTTCATACGATAATTGGCGCGTATCAGTCTGCCAACCCTTTGGGCCAGTGTGGGCGGCAAGCCCACGGTGTGGACATTGAATTTGAATTAAAAGAGCCCTTAAGTCTGCCCCTGACTTTCCCACTTTTTCGAAATCTTTATCTCTTTTTCTCATTTGTCAATAAAAGGTATATGCCCGCAAAATCAGGTCTAAGGCAGGGCGGGTGTTGCTCTATAAATGATAAAACCCCTCTGATGGCCTTGCCTCTTTTACCGCACCTCTTTTGTGGTTTTCACAGCTTTTAACCAGGAAAAGGCTTCTTTATGACGTTATCTAAATTACTGCTCCCTTTGCTGATTGCCGGAAATCTCTCTTCTGCATGGGCTGCGGAGCAGGTTGTTCCGTCTTCGACCACCTTTCATGTCACCGCTGATGATGCGCTGAAAAGTAAGCTTCCGGCGGACATCGCCAAACGCGGATATATTGTTGCAGGTACTAATCCGAATACTCCGCCAACCACTTTTTTCCAGGAAGACAATAAAACGCTCGCCGGGCGCGAGATTGATGTGATGAATGCCGTGGCGGCAAGGCTCGGTGTGGAAGTGCGCTGGCAGGATACCGGCGGTTTCGACAACATCATTCCGGGGCTGAAATCCGGTCGCTATGACGTCGCGCTATCCAATATCAATGCCACCAAAAAACGTCTCGAGCAGGTCGATTTCGTCAGTTATTACGATGCGTCGCGCCTGGGGGTGATCTCGCGTAAAGACGCAAACATTGCGCCATTTACCTCTTTTGACGCCGTGTGCGGGCAGGAAGTGGGCGCAGGAGCGGGTACTACGCAGATCGGGCGCCTTGAAGCGGCCAGCAAAATTTGTACTGATGCCGGTAAACCCCCGATCAAGATTGCCGTATTCCCGGATCGCCCTTCAGGCGTACAGGCCGTGGTCAGCGGTCGGGTACCGATGTTCTTCGGCCCGTATGAAGGTCTGACGTATCAGGTTAGTCAGGTCAAACCGCTGACGCTGACCGGCACCATTCATGTGGATGATGCGCCTGTATCTGTGGCGTTCCCTAAACAGTCGGGGCTGGAAGAGGCGGTGCAGGCATCCCTGAACTCGCTGATCAAAGACGGCACTTACCAGCAGATCCTCGATAAATGGTCCATCGGTTTTGGCGCAGTCAAAGAGTCAAAACGTAATGAAGAGATTTTCGGATGAGCAGTGAAACACACGATCAGCAGGCGGAGGAACTACGGATCGTCGGTAAAAAATATATCGGGCGCTGGATAAGCGCCCTGATCGTATTGCTGATATTGCTGGCTATGGGGAACTCCATGCTCAGCAATCCGCGTTTTGAATGGTCGGTAATCGCCGAAAACTTTACCGGTCCGTCAATCATTCAGGGCGTACTGATGACGTTGCGGTTGACCGCAATTTCCGTGGTTTTTGGTTTTGCAGGCGGCACGGTTCTTGCTCTGATGCGCCTGTCATCCAATCCGGTGCTGGTCGCTGTCAGCTGGGGTTATACCTGGTTTTTCCGGGGGGTGCCGATGCTGGTCCAGTTGTTTCTCTGGTACAACATTGCCGCGCTTTACCCGAATATTTCGATTTCTCTGCCGTGGGCAGGTGAAATCTGGAGCGCTTCCGCGAACTCACTGATTAGCCCGTTCAGTGCCGCCGTGATTGCATTAGTCATGCATCAGTCTGCCTATGCCGCAGAGATTATCCGCGCCGGTATTCAGAGCGTCGGCACCGGGCAAGTCGAGGCGGCACGCGCCCTGGGTTACCGCCCGTCACAGATATTCCGCCACACCATTTTGCCGCAGGCGATGCGGGCTATTCTGCCTCCTGCGGGGAATGAAGTGATCGGTCAGCTGAAAACCACCGCGGTCGTTTCGGTGATTTCATTACAGGATGTGCTGTTCTCGGCGCAGATTATTTATCAGCGCACCTATGAAGTGATCCCGCTGCTGCTGGTCGCCACATTATGGTACCTGTTGCTGACGTCGTTGCTGTCGGTGATTCAGTATTACGTCGAACGACATTTCAGCCGCAGCAGCCACAGGAAGGTAAAACGTAAAGTCACGAAAACCGGCGCAGCCCGCACGGTCAGCACCGTCAGTCTCAGCGCAGGAGAAACCAGCCATGGGTGAGGCCATTGAATTTCGCAAAGTCACCAAGCGTTTCTCCGGTAATACCATACTGGATGAAATCAGCCTCGATATTCCGGCCGGTTCGGTCACGGTGATCCTCGGGCCTTCTGGTTCAGGGAAATCCACCTTGCTGCGCTGTATCAATCATCTTGAAAAACTCGATGGCGGCACAATCCGTATCGGAGGTGAACTGGTCGGTTATCAGCAGAAAGGTTCCGCGCTGTATGAACTGAGCAGCCGCAAAATTGCCGCACAGCGCAGCCGTACCGGCATGGTGTTTCAGCAATTTAATCTGTTTCCGCACCGTACGGTTTTGCAAAATATTATCGATGCACCGCTGCGGGTGAAGAAGCAAAACCGTCAGCAGGTAGTCAGTAAAGCCCGCGCGTTGCTCCGGCAGGTCGGCTTAGACAACCGCGAAGATGACTGGCCTCAGCAGCTTTCCGGTGGCCAGCAACAACGCGTGGCAATTGCCCGTGCGCTGGCGATGGACCCGGAAGTGATGTTATTCGATGAACCGACCTCCGCGCTGGATCCCGAACTGGTGGGCGAAGTGTTGCAGGTGATCAAAAAGCTGGCGCATTCAGGGATAACGATGGTGATCGTCACCCACGAAATCGGCTTTGCACGTGAAGTGGCGGATAACGTCATTTTTATGGAGGGCGGAAAAATTGTGGCGTCAGGGCCGACGAAAAGCGTGCTGGATGAAACGGAGAACGTCCGTGTCCGCCATTTTCTGTCGACTGTTTTATAACGTTATTCCTTAACCCGTTTCCCAAACAATATCTCTGCAAGCCGTGGCAGACTGTCGCGGCTTTCCAGCCTGCTCAGTGCCACGATTTCTGTCCGCTGTGCGTCAGTGAAATCCGGCAAACAGGTGCGCAGTTTCGCCGGCAAATCAAACGGGATCGCCAGACTTTGCTGACGGGTGAAACGCCGTTGCAGCAGGGTGCCGTCGCGCAGGAATACCGTCACCTGATGAAAACGCGCAGCGGGGTTCAGCTCGTCCGGCGGTGCGGAGAAATCCGGGCAACGCGAGACACGCTCTGCCAGTGCGGCAATGTCGGCTTCCACCGCTTGCGGGGTGAAATCCTCTAAGCGTAAGTCTCCGCGCAGCAGACAGGCTGCAATCACGTATTCCAGGCTGAACCGCGCTTCAACGCCGGTTGCCGGTTTTCGTACCGACGCCGCAATATCACCGCCCGGCGGGAAAGACACCTCTATCCGTTCGATGGCGCCGATCAGTGCATCTGTGCCTTGACCGGTTTGCAGCCAGTCATAACGAATAGTCCGCGCGGCATCGGCAGCGCTGTGCGTGCCACCGCAGGTCGGATAGGGTTTGAATTCCAGACCGGGCGAGACAATCCGCCACGGCGCGCCCCAGTCTGAAATGAGTTTTTCCGGCTGTTGCTGACCGGCGCAGTAAGCCGATAAAAAGCTGTCAAGCACGTTGTCTGCCTGGCCGTGAAAGCCTGCCAGCGTCAGCTGTGTGGCAATGACGGCGGTCTGCGCCGCCAGCCCGGCGTGCAGCGGTTTGACGTCACTACCGAACTGCGCACGTAACCCTGCGGACTGCGTCGCCGCTAAACCCAGAATCAACGCCGTTTGCCGTTCAGTGGCATCCACCAGCCGCGCACAGGCAGCGGAGGCCGCAATCGTGCCGAGCGTGGCGGTATTGTGAAAACCGAGTTTGTAATGCTGAGAACCGGCGGCCAGCCCGAGGCGTCCGGCCATTTCCACGCCGGTCACGTACGCATCGAGAAACTGCCCGCCGCTGATGTCTGGCCGTTGTGAGGCCAGCGCCAACAGCGCGGGCAAAATCACCACGCCGGGATGGCCGCGAAAGTCGGGATGGAAATCATCAAAATCCAGCGCGTGACCGGCATATCCGAGCAGTAACGCGTGGGTGGCCCGATCGCCAGCGCGGTAAACCTGATGCAAACTGTTCAGCCCTGCATCGGGTAAATCGCCGCGTAAAACCGGCAGGGTAACCGCCAGAAAATCCAGTAACCCTTCGCGGGCTGCCTCATGAGCGGCTGGAGTAGGGGATGAACTGACGATAAGTTTCGCCAGCGACTGCGTTAATGTCATAGGTGTATTTCCCGCTTCAGGCCCGAATGACCGGAGATAATAAATCAACGAAATGTTCACGCTCGCAAAGAGCATGTAATTGCGCCAGAAGGGCGTCTGAAACTAAACACATCGGGATCACCAAACGCGGCCGTATCCAGCGCCAGAAAGAAATGCCCGATATTGGGCATTCCCCACCCGGTAAAAATGATCATGGCTTGCTGACGAAGTCATTGCGCCGAAAAATGTCTCTGCTTATTCAATCTTTTTTTTCTTTGCTGAGAATTTCCGCACTCAGCGTTTGCAGTGCCTGTACCGCCAGTTGCGACAGGTAATGTGCAGTCGGAAACAGGGCGCGATCGTCAACGCGAAATTGCGGATGATGCAGCGCGTAAGGACCACCGGAGCCGATCATGATGAACGCGCCGGGTAATTTTTGCTGATAGAACGCGAAGTCTTCGCCAATCGGGCTGGCTTCAACGCGACGGGCTTCGAAGCCGGAGCCTTCGCCTCGCGCCAGCGCGAAATCCACCCACTTAGCCGTATTGACCACTGACGGCGGGCCTGGCTGCCAGTCCAGGCTGATGTCGGTATCAAATGCCGCAGCGATGCCTGCGAGAACCTGCCGGAAACGGCGCTCGATCAGTTCTCGTGTATCCTGATTAAAGGTGCGGACAGTGCCTTCCAGCCAGGCGGAATCCGGGATTACGTTCCAGGTACTGCCACTGTGAACCTGAGTGATGGATATCACCGCGTTGTGTGCGGACGGCACGTTGCGGGCGATCAGGGTTTGCAGTGCGGAAATCACCTGTCCGGCGATAATAATCGGGTCGTTGCCTTCGTGCGGACGTGCCGCGTGGCTGCCGGTACCGGAAATGGCGATCGCAAAGCGATCCACGCCCGCTGTTAATGCGCCGTCTTTGCTGCCGATAACGCCGACCGGCAAAGAGGGATCGTTATGAATGCCGAAAATGACGGCGGCGTTATCGAGCGCGCCGGTATCAATCAGCGCCGGGGCTCCGTGACCGGTTTCTTCCGCCGCCTGAAACAGTATGCGCACCGTGCCGGAAAGCGACTCTTCCTGCGCTTTCAGCAAAATCGCCGCGCCGAGCGCCGCCGAGGTGTGGAAATCGTGGCCGCAGGCGTGCATCACACCGGGATTTTGCGAGGTGTAATCCACGCCGGATTGTTCTTCAATTGGCAGAGCATCGATATCAGAACGTAGCACCACCAGTTCACCGGGATTGATGCCGCCAATTTCTGCTACCAGACCGGTTTTGAGCGGCAAATCCAACACGCGGATTTGATACTTCTCCAGTGCCTCCCTGATGCTGGCGGTGGTGTTAACTTCTTCGTTGGACAGTTCCGGATAGCGGTGCATGTGGTGGCGGAAATCCTGAATGAACGCCGCCACAGGCTGATGGTCTTGCGTGATATCTGACATTTAAACTCCTGTAGGTGGCTGACGTTCCAGCCAGCGGGTGTGGCTTTTCTCATCGAGAATTTTTTTCAGGTACAGCGTGATATGCCCTTTGCCGAGGTCTCTTTCGAAGACCGGTTGAAAACCCAGTTTCAGGTACATGTCGCGCAGCCACGGATGGCTGGTGGCGGTGCCGAGGGAGTAAGCCGGGGCTTTCAGTTCGCGGATCAGAATGTTGTCTTCCAGCCAGCCCAGCAGTTTTTTGCCGAGGCTCTGACCGGTGTAGTCCGGATGCGTGCCGAACCAGCCAATATGCGGCAGGCCCATCGGCCCAGGCATTGCGCCCCACGGGAAACGCAGGGTGACAGAAGCGACCATTCGATGGTCATCAAACAGCGCAAACACCGCATGATCGTCGAGATGTTGCGTCACGCGTGCCAGATCGGCGGTGGCCGCATCAAACTGAATCCCGAGCGCTTTAATGGGCGCGTAGGCGGCCAGCATCAGCGCCAGATAATCGTGTTTATCATCCAGCGTCAGACGCCTGAAATGGTGCGTCATAACCCGTGCTCCTCAGGAGAACTCAGATGACCGGACTGCACGGCAAAACGGATGACGTCATCGACTTTTTGCGCGGCGCAGCCGGTGTAATGAGCCGGATCTAACCAGTGGTCAAGATCCTGTTCAGTAATACTGGCTGCCAGCACCGGATGCGCAAGCAGAACAGTTTTAAATGATTGCCGTTTTTCAAACGCCTGCATGGCACAGTCATACACCAGATGATGTGCAGTTTGTTTGCCGAGTTTTTTACCGACCTCAAACATCACTTTTTCGGACAGCAGCAGGCCGTCCTGCATCTGTAAATTCGCCAGCATACGGGCTTTATTGACCGTCAGGCCGGAGAGAATCGCTTGGGCATTTTGCAACTGGGCAGAGAGATAAATCGAGATTTCCGGCAGGGTGATCCACTCGGCGCGCCAGCTCATCGCATCACGTTCATGCTCCACGTGCATTGACTGATAAATCAGAGATGCGCTGTGCAACAACGGTTGGGTCAGGCTGGCGAGACCTTCGAGGGCTGCAGGATTGCGTTTGTGCGGCATGGTGGTGGAGCCGATTTTTCCACTGCTGAATGGTTCTTCGATTTCATTAATTTCGGTGCGCATCAGGTTGTAAAGTTCGTTGCCAATTTTGCCCAGCGTGCCGCTGATCAGCACCGCCACCGAGGCGTATTCAGAAAAGCGGTCACGCGCGGCCTGCCAGCCGATATTCGGCGTATTAAGGTTCAGGCGCGCCAGTGTGCGGCGTTCAACTTCCGGACCCGCTTCGCCCAGTGCGGCGTAGGTACTGATCGCTCCGCTGATATTGCCGGTCAGCAGGCGCGGCGTGATGGCGTCCAGGCGGTCGAGATGGCGGATAAATTCATCCAGCCAGACGGCGACTTTAAAACCAAATGTGGTCGGCAGCGCCTGCATGCCGTGGGTGCGGCCAGCCATCAGCGTGTACTGATGCTCGCACGCCAGAGATTTCAGCACATTCGCCACGGCGGTACTGTCACGGACGATCGCTTTCAGGGTTTGCGCCAGCTGTAAAACGGTGGCGGTATCGACGATATCCTGCGTGGTCGCGCCGTAATGAATGTATTCCCCTGCGTCACCACATTGCTGTTGTAGTGCGCTGAGCACCGGCATCAGGGAATGCTTCATCTGCGAGCCAGAAGCGGCGATATCCTCAATATTCAGCTGGCTGGCATCGGCCAGCTCAGCAATGGTCAGCGCGGCCTGTTGCGGGATTACACCCAGCTCACCTTCGGCTAATGCCAGCGCAACTTCGACATTGATTTGCTGTGTCAGGCGATTTTGCTCTGACCAGATTTCCCGCATTTCTGGTGTGCCAAAATTGTTACCAAGTAAAAGAAAATCTATCGGATGTGAGGACATAATACTCTCTTCTTATATAAGGGTTAATTAACGTTGTTTTTAAGGCCGTAATTAAAAACAAATCATCGAAATAGCGTATCAGGTATAGGAAGATGCCAGATGCGTCTGTTTTCATTGCGTTAAATTAGCCCTGCCTGACACTATCATTTCTTTGATCCAGCACAGCATGCAAGGGGTTTATCGACTATAGCAAAAATCAATCTATGCTATTGAGAATAAGTTAATAAGAATCCCCACTTAGCACTTTGTTAATTTTTTCAATTCTCGTAGGATGTTTTTAATAACACTTGAATATATCCCATATCAAATTCCTGTTTAATTACGGGCAGTTTCTCTTTAACCAGACGACAAATACAGGGCATCGATGTGTTCGCCATAAAATCACCGCAGACCTATCATCATCAGCCCGACCTGCTTTCACGTACCGGTGAGCTGCTTGCCGTTCATTCCTCCGATATCGCGATCATCACCAGCCCGAAAGCGTGGCGGGCAGTGAATCCGCAACTGGAAACCAGCCTGAAGGCAGCCGGTATTCGCTGGCAGGTCAATTTTCTCACCACGGAATGCACCGATGCGGCTATCGAAAAACATCTGGTCAGCGTGCGGGAACAAAACGCCACGCTGGTGCTGGGCATTGGCGGTGGGCGGGTGCTTGATTGTGCCAAAGCGGTGGCGAACCTGCTGACCGGCGTCGGGCTGGTGACAATACCGACAGTTGCCGCGACCTGCGCCGCCTGGTCGCCGGTCAGCATCATTTATAATGAGCACGGCGGGCATGTGCGCAGCCAGCCATTGTCGCGTATGCCACTTATGCTGCTGGTCGACACGAATGTGATTGCGCAAAACGATGTGCGTTATCTCAAAGCAGGCATTGTGGATGCGCTGGCTAAATGGTACGAATTCCGCCCGTATAAACAGAAAAGCGACGATAGTCTGGCGCTGAACCTTAAAGTGCAGGCAGCACAACTGGCGGTGGACGTCTTTGAACAATATGGCGCTCAGGCGGTGAAAGACAACGCCCGCCATGTAGTCACGCCGGCGCTGATGAAAGTTATCGACGCTAATATCGCGGTGGCAGGTATGGCTAACAGCATGCGCGATGAAACCCCCGCGCCGGGCGTGGCGCACGCGATCCACAACCGTTTCACCCATCAGCCGGAATTGCATGACTGGCTGCACGGCGAGAAAGTGGGTTTCGGGTTGCTGGTGCAGTCGCTGATGGAAAGCTATAACGGCCAGCCGGAGCTGCAGTTGCTGGGGTTGTTGCGTCAATATGGCGCGCCGCTGGCACTGCCGCCACTGAATGGCGACCGGGACACGATCATCGCGGCCATTGCCCGCGAAGTGAAATTCTCCACCGAAAATGCCGACCGTTTGCCGTTCTCAGTGGCAGCGGAAAATATCGAAAAAGCCCTGCGGGCAACTGAAGTTCATCATTATTCTCAGGGATAACGCCATGACCTCTTCTTCATCTTCTTCAGAAAACACGCGTAAATTGCGTCTTGGTCTGTTTGTGCAGCCGCTCGGGCATCACGTCAGTGGCTGGCGCTTAACTGAAAACCTCGGTTCGCCGACCGATATCGACTGGCTGACGTGGATCGCCAGAAAAGCCGAAGCGGGTAAATTCGATATGTTCTTCATCGGCGATGCCCTGGCGACCAGCGTCTACCGTTTACCGTCCACCATGGCGCGGCTTGAACCGCTGACCTTGCTGTCGGCGCTGGCGGTACAAACCCGCCATATCGGGCTGGCCGCCACGGCTTCAACGACATTCAGCGATCCGTTTAATCTGGCACGCAGCTTTTCTTCTCTCGATCACATCAGCCGCGGCCGGGCGGCGTGGAACGTGGTGACGTCGTTTTCAACGGACGTGGCGCGTAATTTCAGCCGTGACGATATGCCCGCACATGCCGAACGTTACGCTGTGGCGCATGAGTTTCTCGAGGTGACGTTCAAACTGTGGGAAGGTTGGCAGGAAGGGGCGGTACAGCCGGACAATGCCAGCGGTCAGTATTTCGTCAATGAGAAAATCAAACCGGTGAACCATCAGGGCAAGTATTTCCAGGTACAGGGGCCGCTGAATATTACCCGTTCGCCGCAGGGGCGTCCGGTAATTATCGAAGCGGGTTCCTCCGCTGACGGCCAGAAACTGGCTGCGGCCACCGCCGAAGTCGTGTTTACCGCTGCCGCAACGCTGGAAGAAGCGCAAACATTTTACCGTGCGCAGAAACAGCAGGTGAAAGAGGCCGGACGTAATCCGGAGCATGTGCTGATTTTGCCGGGTGTAATGCCCATTGTCGGCCGCACGCGGGAAGAGGCGCGCGAAACCTGGCGCGAACTGAATTCGCTGGTGGATATTGATAACGGCATCCGCCAGCTGTCCACTCGCTTTAATATGGATCTGAGCGTGTTTCCGCTCGACGGGCCGGTGCCGGATGTGCCTGCCGGTGAAGGTAATCAGAGCCGTGTGAAACTGCTGACCGATCTGGCATATCGCGAAAATCTGACCTTACGTGAACTGGCCGCAATTGCTGCCGGTTCGCGTGGGCATCGCGTGCTGGTCGGTACGGCGGAAGATATCGCCGATGATTTCCAGCACTGGCTGGAAGAAGGCGGAGCAGACGGTTTCAACATCATGCCTGCAGTGATGCCGGAACAGCTTTCGCTGTTTGTTGAGCTGGTGATCCCCGAATTGCGTCGCCGTGGGTTGTTCCGTGAAGAATACGAATTCAGCACGCTGCGTGAAAACCTCGGTCTGCCTGAGCCTGACTTTAACCCTCAGAGTTAACTTTAGCGTTGGAAAATTACGATGACGATTTCTTTGTCAGACCGCGTTCAGCGCGCGTCACTTTCCGCCAATGCGGCGGCGAAACAGCGCACCAATGACCTGAAAAAAGCCGGGGTGGATATTTTGGATCTCACCACCGGCGAACCGGATTTTGATACACCCGATCACATCAAACAGGCAGCATACGAGGCGATTGCGCGTGGCGAAACTAAATACACGCCGACGCCGGGGATTCCGGCGTTGCGTGAGGCGGTGCAGCAGAAATTACAGCGGGAAAACCGGCTGGAATTCGCTGTTGCAGACATCATTATTGCCAACGGTGCCAAGCAGGTCATTTTCAATGCCTTTGCCGCCACGCTTAATGATGGCGATGAAGTGATTGTACCGGTGCCGTACTGGCCGACATTTCCGGACAGCGTGCGGTTTAACGGCGGCACGCCGGTGTTTATCGAATGCCATCTGGAGCAGGGTCACAAACTGACGCCGGAACAACTGGCTGCCAGCATTACGTCGCGTACCCGCTGGCTGGTACTCAATCATCCGGGAAACCCGAGCGGTGCGGTATATTCTACCGCTGAATTACGGGCGCTGGCCGCGGTCCTGCGCGGGCATCCGCAGGTGCTGGTCATGCTCGATGACTTATATGAGCAGATTCTGTTTGATGGCTGTGAACATCAGAATCTGCTCAACGTGGCCGATGATTTTCAGGCGCGTAGCCTGCTGGTGGGCGGCGTATCCAAAACCTATGCGATGACCGGCTGGCGGATTGGTTTCGGTGCCGGGCCGAAGGCGCTTATTACCGCCATGACCGTGGTGCAGTCGCAAATCAGTTCCGGTGCCAGTTCGGTGAGTCAGGCGGCTGCGCTTGCAGCTTTTAACGGCGGGCTGGATTTTATTGCACCACAGGTTGCGGCGTATCAACAACGGCGCGATGTGATAACCGACATTCTGGCGAATATTGATGGGCTGGAGTTGCGGGTGCCGCAGGGCGGTTTCTTTGTCTTTTGCCGCTGCGCCGGATTAATCGGACGTTACCGGCCTGACGGGACAAAAATCAAAAACGAAGCTGACGTGCTGGATTATCTGCTGGAAAGCGGCGTGTCCGGCGTTGGCGGCAGCGCATACGGCTTGTCGCCCTATTTCCGCTTATCGATTGCCACCGATAACGCTACAGTAGCTGAAGCCGGGCGGCGTATTGCATCGGCTTGCGCGAAACTCAGCACCGCTCAGTAAATTCAACGTAATTATTGAACCGCCTGGATTGACTAAAAGGTACAGGCCACGAGAGTCGGAACTTTGAAAGGTTTAGCGGATGATTTTAAGCTGCGGATTTTAGTGTCGTTCAGAGGCATAGGGTGGCCACTCCATAATCGAACTGAAATGACCCCAAATCAGACCACCAATCTTGCCCGATGCGCAGGGGAAAATGAAAATGCATCAGGAAGACTTTTCACGCTAACCTGTTGAATCTAAATCGTATAAAGATTCGTGAAGATGCATGAAAACAAGAATTTGGCTCCTCTGACTGGACTCGAACCAGTGACATACGGATTAACAGTCCGCCGTTCTACCGACTGAACTACAGAGGAATCGTGTGAACGGGGCGAATACTACTGGTCTCGGATTTTTGTGTCAACACTAAATTTAACTTGCTGATTCAAATGGCTAAATTTAGTGCAGGTCGTTGTTTTAGTGTACTGCCGGGCTATCACCGTCATCCGGTGGGGTATTCTCACGTAATCTCTCCAGCGGATCCTGGCGATAGAACAGGCAAAAACGCTGCCAAAGCGCGGGAAAACGCGGGGCGAACAGCTCTGGCGCGCTGAAGAAGTATTCAGAGAGCACGGCGAAACATTCGCCAGGATCGGTGGCCGCGTAGGCGTCAATACTGGCGGCGCTTTCACCGACCAGATCGATCTCATCCTGAATATTGTTCATGGCAGCATGGAGATCGTGTGCCCAGCCTGCCACCTCGCGCAGGGGGATAAACGGCACGCCGCTCGCGCGATCGCCATTGCGGGTATCCAGCTTATGCGCCACTTCATGAATAATCAGATTGAAACCGGAAGCGTCGAAGGAGTCCTGAATATCCAGCCAGTTTAGAACAATGGGCCCTTGCTGCCAGCTTTGCCCTGATTGCACGATTCGCTGGCTATGCACCAGGCCGATATCATCTTCCCATTCGTCGTCGACAACGAAGGGGGCAGGGTAGATAAGCACTTCGTGAAAACCATCTAACCACTCGATGCCCAGTTCGAGAACCGGCAGGCAAAACAGGAGCGCGATACGAGCGCTCTGCAGGGGAGTGAGCTCCAGCCCCTGTAATGCAACCAGACGCTTCTGTTGCAAAAAGCGGGATGCCATTTGCGCCAGCTGCTGCTGCTCATGGTCGGAGAGGTTGGCTAATACAGGGATGGCAAGCGCCTTTTCCCAGGGGATTTCCGCGTTGCCGGACTCTTCATCTACTTTCCAGGGCCATTTAAACATCATATTGCTCGCAAAGTCGTCACTTGAACTGAATTAAAGAGACAGGAACTATTAAAATGCCAAAGAACCTGGCATTATAGCAACCTCAACAGCGGAGAGATGCCGGAGCGGCTGAACGGACCGGTCTCGAAAACCGGAGTAGGGGCAACTCTACCGGGGGTTCAAATCCCCCTCTCTCCGCCACTATTCAACAAAATCAACCAGTCGCAAAGCGCTTTTGATTTTGCCCTGCATGAATCCCTGCATTAAAATTTCTTTCTATCGCTCTGTTTTCTCGCCTCTAACGCTGTCTTTTTTACCATGTTGCCTCTTGTTGGGCATCCACTTTTATCCTCTTTAGTTCACAAGCTCACACTCTTTACAATAGCTTAGCCCGTCTTGCATCACAGATAACAAAGCAGTTAACTGCCCTTGCTACACACGGATTCTGTAAGGATATCCTCAAGAGAAGGGATGATGGATGAAAAGGAGCGAACTCAGAAAAGCACGGGAAGCATGGTTGACTGTCGAGCGCTGTGAGGTGATAGAGAGACTTATGACCCAGGCCCGAGCTGCCGGGATAAAAACTATCCCGCGCGGATCTGGCGCGGGATCATATACCGGTATGCGGGGTGGCGAAAAGTTTCAATAGTTGGAGGTTGAACTCCTCATCGCATCGCCCGTTTTTATAATGATGCAATCAGTGGCGCATTGCTCCTTTGCCGTCAGAATAACATTATCGGGAAGCCTGAAATGCATTGACTTGCTAATTAAGATTTGCTCCGCCATCCCCTTGATAGCCCAGGGAGCCGCAAGGGAAATATTGCCAAACTCGTCATAACGTTGTGTTTTAGTAAAGGCGTTATAGGCAGGATCTTGGATGTCAAAAAGAACATCCCCTGTAAATGTTTTCCCCACCTTGTAGGAAAGCGCGCTGGCTAATGCGTTTAACTCCGATTTTTGTGGGATAATGAAACCATTAAAGATATTGTATGATGCAGCGATCATCGCGAATACCGTCAATATGGGTAGCGCTTTTTTTGCTATGTTGAGTTTGCTTGTCAAGGCATCTAACCCAATAATAATAAGAGCGCATGTGAAGAATTCCAGTGCTATCAGTGACCTATATGCAGCCCAGTTTTCCTTGACTAATAAGTTTGGAGAGTAGGCGCCAATCCCCATGATAATAAACATAAGAACCTTAATCGGGCCTGATTTGCCTTTTATTATTGAAAGTAAACCTATTGCGCAAATTATTAATGAGAGCGTTGTGAAAAAGGTGCCTGGAGTTATATTAAAGTTGTTGATAGCGTTAATCAACGGTTCTTTTATAAACCATCGTAATTTCTCAAGTGGATTATTAGTTAACTCGGCACGTGCAATTGAACTGCCATATAACCATACAGGTATAAATTTTGAAAATAGCAGGCTGCCAAGCATGCCGATAAATAAAGCTGCGCCACTGATTAAAACAATGTGGATAGAAAATGGTTTGTCTTTTTTCAGACAGTTATCAAGCATGACGAAAAATAAAAATGCCATCGCCGTTGGTTGATATATGGCAAATGCAAACCATAAAATAATGACGGATGCTGCAAATCTTATAATTGTCGTTTTCTTATTGATCGGTTTTAATGTCGCATAACTTATTCCGGCAAGGAGTATGGAGAGTACAAAAGGGAAACATGTCGCCCAGGAATTATAAACCTGTACTGCGGGCGTCAGGCATATTAATAAAGGGAATACGATCGTTGTTATTTTACGCTCGAATATGTTTCTTTTTTCTATAAATGAAAAAAGGAAAAAGCAAAGCATAAATACCGATATTACGGTAAAAAATCTAAGATAGGCAAGGTCATCGATATTGTGAACTAGCGTAAAGGCAAGTCGTCTGGCAACGGCATACAAGGGTCTGCCGGATTGCATATCCCATTGAAACGGAGAGCCTTTCCCTGAAAAAACATCGGAAAGTGTCGACCAGTCATCTGAAAATGCGTAACTAAATATAATCGTTGGGCTATAAACTAAGAAAATTGCCGCGAGGTAAAACATTGCAATAATTTTTTTAGAGTAAGACGTCATCCGTTCGTCCTCAGTGTTCATTGCTCGCCTCTCATTTCGTGTTTTGCTACCTCTTCGATAAAATATTTGGGCCGATTTTTGGATTCCATATATATTTTCCCAACGTATTCGCCAATTATCCCCAAAGAAAGCATCTGGACACCGCCAAGGAAGAAAATCGCAATCATTACCGATGTCCAACCCGCAACGGTATTTCCCAGGAGCTTCTCAATGAAGGCATAGATTGCAGCAAGTGAAGATAGAAGGCATGTGGCAACCCCAGCGGCAGCGATCATACGTAATGGGGTAATTGTCAGAGACGTTATTCCTTCTAACGCCAGTGCTACCATCTTTTTTAAGGGGTATTTTGATTCGCCTGCAACCCTTTCATCTCTGCTATAATAAACGCTGCTGGACTTATAACCCAACAGCGGAATTAGCCCCCTTAAATATAAATTTTGTTCTTTAAAATCCTTTAAAGCTGTCAACGCTGTACGGCTAAGAAGCCGGAAGTCCGCATGGTTAGGAACCTGATTGACGCCCAGCCCTGACATCAGAGAATAGAATTTATTGGCTGTTGCCCTTTTGAATACTGAGTCACTACTCCTGTTGTCGCGTACGCCATAAACAATCTCAAACCCTTCATTATATTTGTCTATCATTTCCTCAATGCAACCTATATCATCCTGTAAGTCTGCATCAATACTTACGGTAACGTCCGTATCCGCGTTTGCCAACCCCGCCAGCAGGGCGATCTGATGGCCCCGGTTCCTTGATAATTTCAGACCGCGGACGAATGACTTTTCCTGTGATGTGGATTTAATTTGTTCCCAGGTGTTGTCTTTACTGCCATCATCGACAAAGAGGATATAACTATTTCGAGCGATTTTTTCTTTTTCGAGGAGGTTTTGTAATACCGTGGTAAGCCCCTCCAGGCAGTATGGAAAGGCCTCTTTTTCATTATAACAAGGAACAACGATTGCTAACGAAGGTATTTTGCTCCTCGTGTGGTTTATATTAATTTCTTTCATTTCATTGACCAGTATTTGTTTAGAATAAAACCAGCTGTTGTGTAAATCACCATGCCTACAACTTGCGCTGTATAAATAGCATTAGGTATGACGATGAAAAAAACTTTCATTGCTATTAAATTTAAAATGTAACAAAAAGCGCATGTGGACAGGAATTTGATAAATCTCAGGGGGCTTAATGTCGTTGAGAAAGTGAACTTCGCATTCATAACAAAACTGAAAATAATACCAACGACATAACCTGTTGCATTTGAAAGGTAGACTCCCATGCCGACATGCATCAGGCCAAATATAACAACTGCCGTAATGGCTGTATTTGCCAGGCCAACGATAATGTACCTGACCGCTTCTCTGGATATATTTTTTTTCAAGGTGTAATTAATCATTTATTGATTTACATCAATTTTGCAAAGGGGCGGTTAAGAGACTGAATGCACGGTCGATATAAGCAATGAGCCCCTGGAATATAAGTATTTGACGCCAACTCGTGGTCGGTGTCAACCTGGGTTTTTATTACTGTGGACATATTCCTCGTCGGGTATTGTTTTACGTTTCTCTGGCCGAGCTTGTATGGATATGATAATGCCGAATGGCTGCGATATAAAAGCCGGAAAGCAATCGGAGGCGTGAGCTCTGGTGCGGTCATATCAGGCAGAGCTGCGGTATTAACTTGTCTACTGTTACGGTATTTATGCGCGGACGTTGCTGCGCTCAAGAAGAAAAAACAGTTTAAATCTCCCGGATAGGGCTGAGGGCGGGGAGTGAAAATATTGTGAGTTTTTTGTTTTTTATTGTTAATTATATCATTTGCATGATGACGTAATTTTCTTCCAACGTCTCCCGTCACAAAGGATATCACGCCTCGAAGGGGCTATAATTATCATCTTCATGATTTACTGCGGAGCAATCGTTGATAGATCGCAACGCCTCATCTTTCTGCCGTGTAGCGATATTCGCGATGCAGGACGAGGAGTCGTTGGTAAAAACGAAAAAACCCGCACGAGGCGGGCTTTAGATTAACCAGGCAGTCTTAGAACTGGTAGGTGATACCCACGGCGAACTGATCGTCGGTGGCTGCGCCACTAACCGCCGCGTCTTCATCATCGATCAGATTGAATTTGTATGCGGTGTAAACGTTGAAGTTTTTGTTGAAATAGTACCAGGCACCCAATTCAACGTAGTTCATGATATCCGCATTAGTGTCTTCTTTGGCGCCCAGGTCTTTACCTTTCGCGTAGACATAGCCCAGGGATGGACGCAGGCCAAAATCAAACTGATACTGAACAACGGCTTCGATGTTCTGGGTGTGATTGGCAAAGCTGCCAAAAGTCGTTTTCTCCAGCGGAGTCATGTTACGGGATTCACCGTACATGACTGATGCATACAGACTATTTGCATCGTATTTAGCCGCCAGGTTCCAGACTTCAGCTTTTTCGCCTCTGCGGTCCGCAGTTTGTTCATCAGTACGGTCAGAGTTGCTGTAGGCGCCAACGAAACCGAAGCCGTCAAAGTTGTAGTTAACGGAGAAACCAAAACCGTCGCCGTTTGATTTTTTCGCGGTGGTATCGTTGTTTTTACCCTGATACTGCAGAGCAAAGTTCAGGCCATCCACCATGCCGAAGAAGTCGGTGTTACGGTAGGTTGCTACGCCGTTGGTACGGCCGGTCATGAAGTTATCGGTGTAAACCAGACCGTCACCACCCCACTCAACGAGCATATCAGTGTAACCCGCCGCGTCATAAACCACGCCGTAGTTACGACCATAATCGAATGAACCGTAGTCGCTGAATTTCAGACCGGCGAATGCTAAACGAGTAGCGCTGCCCTGTTGACCTTCCGGTTTGTCCGCTTTGATGTTGTATTCAAACTGGCCATAGCCGGTCAGTTCATTGCTAATCTGGGTCTCGCCCTTGACGCCGAAACGCGCATAGGAGGTATCGTCAGAGTTGTTGTTGCCGCCATCATGGGTCATGATGTGTTCGCCAACCATTTTGCCGTAGAAATCCAGTTTGTTGCCGTTCTTATTATAGATCTCTGCTGCATTAGCCGCGCCAGCAACTAATAAAGCTGGAACCAGAATTGCCAGTACTTTTCTTTTCATTATATATTCCCTTTTGATTATAATTAATATGAATTGTGTCATTCCTTCCGGGGTGACTATTAAATACTAACGGCGAAGTTCATTTTTCTTTAAATTAAAAATGTAACTAAATTATATCTAATATTACAAAATGTTTCTGTTCTATTCATTATATTTAAATTGTATTGGTGTTTGAAAATTTATTTATTGTGTTTATGTCTTTTAATAACATTGGTTTATGATTGGTTTTGTATGATTTTTGTTGTCCATAAGCTTCATGTGCTCTATGAATTGCGGGGTTGTATTTATATGTTATATGTTTATTTCTCAATCTCTTATTGCCGCCACTTTTCTGTAAAGATAAAGCGAAGGGCGAGCAAGCAAATATGATATTTGAGGCAGGGAAGGTGGGGGTGAATATGGTCTCAGAAATTCAGTTATATTCATTAATTTGTATTATTTAAAAACGAAATGAATTCATTGACTATATGTAGCAGGCGATAGGGTCGTGCTCCCGACCAGTGCGCAAAATCGAACCCGTGAGAGAGGGATCTGCTGTTTTGCAGGCGTTTTCGCTATATAATGTGACCGATATCACATTTTTACCGGTGGGTGATAGGGGTTGTGAAGTAGATGGAGAACAAATGAATGGAAGATAAAGCGAAAAGAAGTCCTGGCGGGAAACTGGCGCTGTGGGCATTTTACGCCTTTTGCGGCTATTTCCTGTGGGCGATGGCGCGTTACTGGTGGGTTGTGGGGAAGATTGAAAGCGTGCCCGGCGCCACGATTGACGGCGAGCTCGGCTCAACGGCAGGAAAATGGATTGGCGCGCTGCTGGGTTTTCTTGTGTTGGGTATTGTCGGGACCCTTCTCGGGGCGATCGCCTGGTACACGCGTCCTAATCCGCAGATGTATGAACATCACGATTAAAATTGCTATGCTCGTTGCTGGCCTTATATCAAAGGAACGCGCATGGATCTTTATCACTGGCAGCAACGATTTGAAGCCTGGCTAAGCCAACATCACGGGCAAGAGGATGCTGCTCACGATATTTCACACTTCCGCCGGGTATGGGCTACCGCGCAGCAGTTGGCCGAAGAGACCGCTGCCGACCGTCTGGTGATCCTCACTGCCTGCTACTTTCATGACATTGTCAGCCTGGCGAAAAACCATCCTGAGCGAAGCCGTTCTTCCGCGATGGCGGCGGAAAAAACGCTGGCTATCCTTCAGTCCGCTTTTCCTGATTTCCCCCCGGAACGCTACGCGGCGGTTTTACACGCGATTGAAGCCCACAGTTTTAGCGCGGCAATTGCTCCGCAAAGCGAAGAAGCGAAAATCGTCCAGGATGCCGATCGCCTTGAGGCGCTGGGGGCGATAGGGCTGGCGCGCGTATTTGCGGTGTCCGGCGCGCTGAACAATAGCTTGTTTGATGCCCGCGATCCCTTTGCTGACCGGCGGGAATTGGATGACAAAACGTATGCGCTGGATCACTTCCAGTGCAAGCTGCTGCGTTTACCGAAAACGATGCAGACAGAAAAGGGCAGGGCAATGGCGGTGCACAATGCGCGTTTTCTGGTGCAGTTTATGGCCAAGCTGAGCGCAGAGCTTCGCGGAGAGCCGATGGCGCTTGATGCTGAGGTTTTGCAGCGCTTTGATCCACTAGCATAAAACTGACCGCGCTATTTATGGTAACCTCTGCAAAAATAGTCGGGCTGGTTGAGGTTATGGCGCAAAATTTATCCAAGGAAAATCCCCCGTCTTTGAAGGTTGAACATACCGGAGAAGACGCGCAGGCGCTATTGCGTCAGCTAATGGCGATATACGATGTCAAAACGCTGGTCGCGCAGTTAATTGCCGTCGGCGAGCAGCACTGGAGCCCGGCTATCCTCAAGCGCGTTGCGACGGTAGCGCGCGCGGCAGGTCGTATCACCCGCCAGGAGCAGGCCCACCTGCGCACGCTCCTGCCGCAGCCGCCGGCGCATCATCCGCATTATGGGTTCCGCTTCGTCGATCTGTTTGCTGGTATCGGCGGTATTCGCCACGGTTTTGAAGCGATTGGCGGGCAATGCGTGTTTACCAGCGAATGGAATAAACATGCGGTGCGCACCTATAAAGCCAACTGGTACTGCGATCCTGAGCAGCATCGTTTCAATGAAGATATCCGCGATGTGACTTTGAGCCATCTCCCTGAGGTGAGCGAGGAAGAAGCCGCGCAGCATATACGCCAGACTATCCCGCAGCATGACGTTTTACTGGCCGGCTTCCCCTGCCAGCCGTTTTCTCTCGCCGGCGTGTCGAAGAAGAATGCCCTTGGTCGCGCTCACGGCTTTGCCTGCGAAACGCAGGGGACGCTGTTTTTTGACGTGGTCAGGATTATCGCCGCCCGTCAGCCGCCGATTTTTGTTCTGGAGAACGTCAAAAACCTGAAGAGTCACGATCGGGGGCGGACGTTTCGTATCATTATGCAGACGCTGGATGAGCTGGGGTACGAGGTTGCCGACGCGGCGCATACCGGGGCGGATGACCCTAAAGTCATCGACGGGCGCTATTTTTTACCCCAGCACCGGGAGCGTATTGTGCTGGTGGGTTTCCGGCGCGATCTCCAGCTGCATGAGGGATTTACCCTGCGCGATATCGCCGCTCTCTATCCCACTCGCCGGCCGACCTTTGGCGAGCTGCTGGAGCCCGCGGTTGACGACAAATTTATTCTCACCAGGGTGCTGTGGAAGTATCTCTATCGCTACGCGCGTAAGCACCAGGAGCGGGGGAACGGTTTTGGCTACGGGCTCGTCGACCCAACGAATCCGCACAGCGTGGCGCGAACGCTCTCTGCGCGCTATTACAAAGATGGCGCGGAAATCCTCATTGACCGGGGCTGGGATCGGCCTCTGGGCGAAAAGCATTTTGATGACCCTGAAAACCAGCTTCGTCGTCCGCGCAGGCTGACGCCCCGCGAGTGCGCGAGGCTTATGGGTTTTGAGACGCCGCAGGGATATCGCTTCCGTATTCCGGTCTCGGATACCCAGGCCTATCGCCAGTTTGGCAATTCCGTCGTCGTGCCGGTATTTGCGGCGGTGGCGAAGCTGCTGGCGCCGCGTATTGAACAAGCGGTTGCCAGGCGTGAGCAAGAGATTAACCATGGCCGACGTTCACGATAAAGCCACCCGCAGTAAAAACATGCGCGCGATAGGCACCCGCGATACGGCAATAGAGAAACGGCTGGCTGGGCTACTGGCGGGCGCCGGATTCTCTTTTACCGTACAGGATGCCGCGCTGCCCGGCCGCCCGGATTTTGTCGTGGCGGACTATCAGTGCGTTATCTTTACCCACGGCTGCTTCTGGCATCATCATGATTGCTATCTGTTCAAGGTTCCCGCCACAAGAACCGCGTTCTGGCTGGATAAAATAGCCAAAAACGTGGCGCGCGATCGCCGGGATATCGGGCGACTGGCGGAGCAGGGATGGCGGGTGCTGGTGGTCTGGGAGTGCGCGCTGCGCGGGCGAAAGAAGCTCAATGACGACGCGCTGGGAGAACGGCTGGAAGAGTGGATCTGCGGCGGCGGTCAGTGCGCGCAGATCGATACTCAGGGCATAGGTGTGCTGGACGTTACTTCTCCGCCTTACAGGATGTAATTTCACGACGCGCCGGGAGCAGGTATTTGCCGAGCGTCACCAGAATGACCGCGAAGATGATAATCCCGAGCGCCAGCCACTCTACGGCAGATAAGCTTTCTCCGGCAAAACCGGTTCCCAGCAGTACGGCGACCACCGGGTTTACGTAGGCATAGCTGGTCGCTACCGCCGGTGTTACGTTACGAATCAAATACATATATGCATTAATGGCGATAAGCGAACCGAAGATAGCCAGATAGGCGACGGCAAAAATACCGGACCACGACGGCATCTGGGTTAATTTTTCTCCGGTTAGCGCGGAGGCAATCATCAGCACGACGCCTGCCGCCAGCATCTCAATGGCGCCCGCCATCATCCCCGTTGGTAGCTCGATTCGCGAGCCGTAGACGGAACCAAACGCCCAGCTCATTGAACCGATAAGTATCAGCAGCGCGCCCCAGGGGTTACCGTTCAGGTTGCCGCCGCTGTTGAGCAGTACGATCCCCGCGAGGCCAATAGCGATACCCAACCACTCAAGCTTACGGGTCGCAATACCAAAAAAGCGGCTAAAACACAGGGTGAACAGCGGCACCGTCGCAACCATGACCGCCGCAATGCCTGAAGGCACGTGCTGATGTTCGGCGAGCGTCACAAAGCCATTACCTACCGCCAGCAGCAGCACACCAATCAGCGCCGCGTTAAGCAGCGGCTTTCGCGCAGGCAGCTTATGACCGGTTGCCAGCAGCCAGGCGGTCAGCACCGCGCCCGCGGAAAGAAAACGCACGCCAGCCATCATCAGCGGAGGCCAGCTGGCGACGCCGACGGCGATAGCGAAATAGGTGGAACCCCAGATGATATACAGCGCAAACAGCGCCCCGATGAGCGGTAACAGCTGACGGGTAGACATACTTCCTCACGACGGTGCAGAGATAGAAAGGGGACGTATAGTAAACGTGAAAACTATCGTGCTGGCGAGTGCTTTAATTCGCCTGCTATGGTTAAATTTTTGTTGACTATGGACACCGGTGGGCGAAAAAGCGCTTTTGCTTCATACTTCAGGAGGAACAATCATAAATGAAGGAATGCAATTTTGGCGGGAAGTAGTCTATTAACCTTATTGGATGATATTGCCACGTTACTCGATGATATTTCGGTCATGGGGAAACTGGCAGCAAAAAAAACGGCAGGCGTATTGGGAGACGATCTCTCGCTTAATGCTCAACAGGTCACCGGCGTGCGGGCCAACCGCGAACTGCCGGTAGTCTGGGGCGTAGCCAAAGGCTCATTGATCAATAAAGTCATCCTGGTGCCGCTGGCGTTGTTGATCAGCGCTTTTATTCCGTGGGCGATTACGCCGCTGCTGATGCTGGGGGGCGCGTTTCTGTGCTTTGAAGGCGTCGAGAAGGTGCTGCACAGCCTGCAGGCGCGCAAACACAAGGAGGATCCGCAGGTTCGCCAGCGGCGGCTTGAGGCCCTGGCGAACCAGGACCCTATGGCTTTTGAACGGGATAAAGTGAAAGGGGCGATACGCACCGATTTTATTTTGTCGGCTGAAATTGTCGCCATCACGCTTGGGATTGTGGCGGAAGCGCCGTTATTGAATCAGATCCTGATTTTATCCGGCATCGCGCTTCTGGTGACGGTGGGGGTCTACGGTCTGGTGGGGATCATCGTCAAGCTGGATGATATGGGCTACTGGCTGGTGGAGAAAACCAGCTCGCTGGCGCAGTGGACAGGCAAGGCGTTGTTGGCAATCGCGCCCCGTCTGATGAAAGTGTTGTCCATCGTTGGCACTCTGGCGATGTTCCTGGTGGGCGGCGGTATTGTGGTCCACGGTATTGCGCCGCTGCACCACGCTATTGAAAATCTGGCCCATGGACAGAACGGGGTCATTGCCTCGCTGCTGCCAACGGGCGCCAACCTGGTGCTGGGATTCATCATTGGCGCCATCGTGCTGGCTGGAGTGAAAGCGATTGCCGCTCTGCGTCGTCCGGCAAAGTAAATGTGCTCCTGGTCATGCAAAGTGGTTCAGCTTCGTCTATGTTAAATCTGTTTCTTCCTGATACCGGAGGCAAAAATGGTCTTGTTGGTCAGTGATGAAGTCAGGCGTAAAAGCGGTGGCCCCCGAATGGTCGTTACCGGGTTCGCCAACGGCATGGTTGAATGTCGCTGGTATGACGGTTACGGCGTTAAGCGCGAGGCGTTTCGTGAAGATGAACTTATTCGCGGAGGGGGAGGGAAGCTGAACCGCTCCTGACCCGTTATCAGCGCCCGGCATTCGTCGGGCGCTTTCATATTAATGGTTGTTTTACGAACAGGGAGCGTGGATGACGTTTGCTTCTTTAACCGTGCTGCGAGAAAACGATGGATAAGCTGATGTGGGTGAAAAAATTGCGCCAGATTTTAAGCCCCGGATATGTGGTTAACCTCTGTTTTTTTATCGTCTTCTGCTTTTCCACGTTGTTGATATGGCGTGAGATCAAGGTCCTTGAAGAAGCCTACGTCGCAAACCAGCGCAATAATCTTGAAAACGTTTCCCATGAGTTCGACAGCCTGCTGCAGTTTAACATCGACAGAATGATTTTTTTTCGTAACGGGATGCAATCGGCGCTGGGAACGCCGCTGGATTTTGTCGTATTGCGCAAGGCGGAAGAGGATTATTTAAAAAAGCGGCATGATCCCCTCTGGTCCGTTGAGATTCATAACCGGCGGACGCTGCCGGTCTATGGCGTTGCCGATGCATTTGTCGACGGCGACGCGCTTCTCTCTCGCGATAATTCCTTTTCCGGCAATGAGCTCATGGCCACTCTTGAGCTGGGCTATATGCTGCGTCTGGCTAATAACAACCGTGGTTTTGCGAAACGCATGCTGTACGTGTCGCGTAATGGCTTTTTTACCACCACCGAGCCGCTGAAGAATGCGACACAGGCGCTGGCGCTGTATTCGCGGGCGACAAGCGCCCCCTGGTTTACCCGGCAAACGCAGAGGAATAATCCTGCTCGCGGCATCGTGTGGCAAACCTTTCCCGATGAGGCGCCGCAGCGCGAAATGCAGGTGGTGACGGCGTCTATTCCGCTTGATTTCCAGCGCTATTGGCTCGGCGTACTGGCAATGGATTTCTCGGTACAAGAGATGAAAACGTTTCTGGTCAATGCGATTAAAACGGGCGAAGAGGGCGAGTACCAGCTTTACGATAATCAGCTCAATTTGATTGCCTCTTCCGCGCCGGGCAACGTACTAACGCTGCTGTCGCCGCGGGAACAGGAGATGCTGAGCCGCGCGTCTTCTCATGAGAATCAGGGAGGGATTCGCCTGGTCACGCGTTATATCAGCTGGGAAAACTTACGCAATTTTGATGGGGTACTGATCCGTATCCATACGATCCGGGAAGGCGTCCGCGGTGACTTTGGCAGCATCACCATTGCTTTAATGCTGATGTGGCTCATGTTCACGCTGATGTTGATGATCTCCTGGCTGGTGATCCGCCGAATGGTGCGCAATATGAGCGTGCTGCAGACCTCCCTGGAGTGGCAGGCCTGGCACGATGCGTTAACCCGCCTATTAAACCGCGGCGCGCTGTTTGAACGCGCCACTGCAGAAACTCGCCTGAGCGAGCGTTTAAAGCGGCCCGTTGCGGTGATTCAGCTCGATCTGGATTATTTCAAAAGCGTTAACGACCTGTACGGCCATCACGCGGGCGATCGCGTGCTGTCGCTGGTGGCCAGTACTATCGCCAGCCATATTCGGCAAGGCGATCTTGCGGGGAGAGTTGGCGGGGAGGAGTTTTGTATTGTGCTGCCGAATACCGCGTTAAAAGAAGCGAAGGCGATTGCTGAACGGATCCGTATCCGGATCAATAGCCGCGAAATTTTGCTGGGTAACAGCACGTCTTTGCGTATTACCGCTTCGTTTGGGGTGAGCTGTAGCGAGGATTCGGGTGAGTATAACTTTGAAAATTTGCAGTCTGTTGCCGATCATCGCCTGTATCTGGCCAAGCAAAACGGACGCGATCGGGTCTGCGCCGAAGGGTAAAATTAATTCCTCATGTAAATAAATTGAATTGAAATCATCCACTACGGTTATTTTAGTGAGATTATTCTTAAAAAACGTTTGGCGGCGATCGGACGTTCGTGGAAGAACAAATGTCTGCAGTCCTTGCCTGGCGAGCGTTGCCGGCGTGAGGGGGAAGGTAAACCACGTTTTTCAATAATTTGCTTCATGAATGTTTGTTGTCATGCAAAATAATTGAGGGTAATGTTTGTAGCGCATCGGATATCCTGGTGTAACGAATTTTCAAGTGCTTCTTGCATTAGCAAGCTTCATCCCGACTCCTGCGAGTCGGGATTTTTTTCGCTCAGAATTCAGCGGTTGGCTTCCGTGATGCTGAAATCATGGATATCGAGCTCAAAGGCCTCAGCCAGCTCGCGCCAGGTGTGGTAACCCCGGCCATCAATACTGACGTGGTGGGGATCGTCTTGCGTACGCTGAACTTCACTTTCGCTGATTTCATTAATCGCCGCCAGCAGGGCGTCAACGTCTACGCTTCCTGCGCCTTGATTTTCTTTGGCGGTTTTCATTGCGGGTACCTCGCTTAACTCAGACAGGGCTATTTAAGTATAGTCGGTCTACAAAAACAGCAGTTACCGGGCAGGACACTGCGCGATCGGCAGTTTTGTTCTACACTGGCTCAAAAATAGAGGAGATGAGTTATGCAGGTAAACGATCGTGTCACGGTGAAGACCGATGGTGGCCCACGTCGATCGGGTGTTGTACTGGCGATAGAGTCGTTTAGCGAAGGCGTAATGTACCTGGTTTCGCTGGAAGATTACCCGCTCGGGATCTGGTTTTTTAATGAGAACGGTCATCCCGACGGTATTTTCGTTGAGCGGGACGAGTGATTTGCCTCAAGTGAACTGGCGGCAGCGGCCGCCAGCGTCTTTCAACGCAGGTTGACGTGAATTCCGGAGGTGATGTTTTCAGCCAGTCGTACGATATGATAAATCACCTGTTTGTTGTGGGTATGAATTTTCTTTTTAATATTGCCCTTATGCGATGAGACGGTTTTGGCCTTAATGTTCATCTGCGCTGATATGTGCGAGGTTCCGTGCCCGGCCATCCACATCTGCAGCATATTTGATTCGGTCTGGCTTAAGGACAGCGTGGGGATATTAATCCGGGTGGGACGATAGTTCTCATATTTCAGGCGGATGGCAAGGATGTCGTCCAGGTCTTTTTCGGTCAGTGATTTAGAGCAGATAAGTAAGTTTTTGCGCACCAGCAGGTAGTGATCGAAATGTATATTCGCCAGCGACATAAAGATAACAAATAGCGTCGCAGGATACTGGCTAATGATTTGCCGGATAAGCTGGTTGCTCTCTTCATGATGAATAAAGCAGTCTTCGTTGATAAATACCACCGTAGGGCGGCTGGTCTCGCAGAGAGCCTTCAGGCTCGGCGCACTGTGTACTTCAGTGATATCGCGCTTCCTTACCCCTCTGCCCGTCAGGTACCCGGTTAATCCCAGCCGGGTGAAGCTGCACAAATCCATGATAATCGTTGACATGACCCATCCTCAATCAACACGTAACGATAATTTATTCCTCGCTGACAAGCGCGATGAAGTCCATTTTGTTAGCAATAAAAAACGACTGCTGCCGTGGAACCATTAGGCAGCCTGAACTATTCCGTAATAAGCCCCATAATTTGCCAGGAATATTCTCAAAGTAAAGGCTACAAATCGCTATGTGGAGGAAATAAAAACAATAAATACCCGTCATATATAAGTTTGCCATTTTAGCGGCTTTTTAAAATAGGATTATCCTTATATTGAATGGTTAAAATAACACCTGCTGATTTATGGGTTTTATTCGATGGGTTAGAATAACTTAACATTCGAAGGCTATTTTTTACCATATTGGGTGTGCCCGACGTTCGCCCTGCTTCGCTGTTGCCGAATCGCGAAGGGTGGCGAGCTTAACGCTTTAATGCCACAATGTTTTTTTATCGGTGTGTGGGATGGATGATGAAAAAGATAGTGTTTGCTGGCGCTCTGCTGGCCCTGGCCGGCTGTGTTCAGGTTGATAGCTACAGCGAGGTTGTTAAAGCGCCAGCGCCGGCTGGGCTGGAAGGATACTGGCAATCGGCCGGCCCGCAGAGTGAAATGATGAGCCCGGATGCGATTGCGAGCCTGATCGTCACCAAAGAGGGCAATACCCTTGACTGTCGCCAGTGGCAGCGGGTTATCGTCCTGCCGGGTAAATTAATGAAGCGTGATGATGCGGTTTATAACGTCACCTCCGCGTTGGATGTTTATCCGATTGAGCGCGAAGGCGATACCCTGAGCTACGACCGGATGACGCTCAAGCGGGTGGATCGTCTCACCCCGGAGTGTGAACAGGCATGGAAAAAGGCCTCGGCTGATAAAAGCGGGCAATAAGCTTTTTGCGGGCTGAAACCCTTCTCAGCCCGCGGTGTTTCTCTGTATTTTATAGCACCTCTTCGATAACCCAGACGCTGACGCTGCCGCCGTTACAGGTAAAAACCCCGTTTCCTTCATCGTCGGTTTCAATCACTTCCTCGCGGTTGCCGAGAAAATCACGCCAGCGTTTATTACGGTAGTTTTCCCCCAGAGGAAGCGTTTTTTCTCCGTCGTCACCGTTGGAAAGCACCACCACGCAGCCCGGATCCTCTTCGGTACCGCTGCGGCTGAAAGCGATACAGTTCGGATGATCGAACCACAAAGTTTGTACGCCGTGAGCAAAACGCTGACGGGCATCGATCAGTTCGTGTAATTGCTCAATAACCGGCATCTCAACGGCGTAGGTCTCGCCGTCGCCGCCGGTATCTTCGTAGCTGGCGCCGAACAGGTCGGCATAAAAGACGGACGGAACGCCGTTTTCACGTAACAAAATGAGCGCATAAGCCAGCGGTTTGAACCAGGCCTCAACCGGCGCCTCCAGCGCCTGCAGCGGCTGGGTATCATGGTTGGTCACCAGGGTTACGGCGTGGAACGGGTCGGCTTCCACCAGGGTGCCGCTAAAAATCTGGCTCATGTCATAGTCGCGTCCCTGCCGCGAGGCTTCATGGAATTTCATCTGCAGCGGCGCGTCAAAGAGCATCGTCTTACCGTCAACCATGTCGATATACTGCTGGAGCTTATCGACTTCATGCGACCAGTATTCCGCCACGATAAACAGCGGCTTTGTCGCCACCTCCTGGACGTGGTCAATCCACTCTTTATAAAACCAGGCGGGGATATGTTTAACCGCATCGAGGCGGAAGCCATCGCAGCCGGTCTGTTCCATCACCCAGCGGGCCCAGTACTTAATCTCCTCGGTTACCGCCCGATTGCGAAAATCGATATTTTCACCCATCAGGTAGTCGAAGTTACCCATTTCATCATCAACCTGATCGTTCCATCCCTCTCCGGTATAGTCGTTGACGATTTTAAACACGCCATCTTCATCAGGATTCTCAATATGGTCGATGCCGCTGAAGCACTTATAATCCCAGATGAATTCAGAGTATTTCCCGGCGCGTACCGGGAAGGTGTAGCGCGTCCAGGCTTCACATTCCACAATCTCCTCGGCGATTTGCGTGCGGTCGTTTTGATCAACCCGCTGAATACGTACCGGCTCTTTTTCATCCGCGCCCATTTTATGGTTGACCACGACGTCAAGGAGTACGGCGATATCGTGCTGGCGCAGGGCGGATATGGCGGCCAGCAGCTGGGCTTTATCGCCATATTTTGTGGCGACAGACCCCTTCTGGTCGAATTCGCCGAGGTCAAACAGATCGTAGCAATCATAACCGACAGAGTAGCCGCCGGAGGCGCCTTTGTAGGCAGGAGGCAACCAAATCATGTTAATGCCGATTTCGTTGAGGTTTGGCGCCAGGGCTTCGACTTCACGCCATAACTCGCCGCCGGTGGGGTAGTACCAGTGAAAGCACTGCAGTAACGTGGGGTTTTTCATCTTCCATGCTCCATACGTCATCAAGCTGACCATTGCAGTATGAGAGATATCCAGCAAAATGGAGATGTTTTCGATACGTTTTCACTATGCCCTAAAAGGCATCATATATAATAATTTGGAATAAGATGTAGCGTATCGATGTTGGTGACTAAGGTTAAACGCCTTACACTACAGCAAAATATCACTCTTTTAGGGGTATCTATGAAATTAGCACTTCTGGGTCGTCAGGCGCTGATGGGCGCAATGGCCGTCGTATTAATGACCGGCGTCAGCGTAAAAACCTTTGCTGCTGAAAATCTGCTTAATCAGGTTAAAGAACGCGGCACGCTACGCGTGGGTCTGGAAGGGACATATCCGCCATTCAGCTATCAGGGAGATGACGGTAAGCTGACCGGCTTCGAGGTGGATTTTGCTAATGAACTGGCGAAACATCTGGGCGTGAAGGCTGACCTTAAACCCACGAAATGGGACGGCATGCTGGCTTCGCTGGACTCTAAACGTATCGATGTGGTGATAAACCAGGTCACTATTTCCGATCAGCGTAAGCAAAAATATGACTTCTCGACGCCGTACACCGTTTCCGGGATCCAGGCGCTGGTGAAAAAAGGTAACGAAGGCGTGATTAAAACTGCAGCCGACCTGAAAGGTAAGAAAGTTGGCGTCGGCCTGGGGACCAACTACGAAGAGTGGCTGCGCCAGAACGTACAGGGCGTCGACATTCGGACTTATGATGATGACCCGACGAAATACCAGGATCTGCGCGTAGGGCGAATTGACGCCATCCTGGTTGACCGCCTGGCAGCGCTGGATCTGGTGAAGAAAACCGGTAACACCCTTGCCGTCACCGGTGAAGCCTTCTCTCGCCAGGAGTCCGGCGTCGCTCTGCGCAAAGGTAATGAAGACCTGCTGAAAGCGGTTGATGGCGCCATTGCGGATATGCAAAAAGACGGCAGCCTGAAGGCGCTGTCGGAAAAATGGTTTGGCGCTGACGTCACGAAGTAACGGCCAGCGGTGAAAAAAGGCGCTCCTGATAGCGCCTTTTTTTATTTCGCGCGTCACAGCGTGCATAATCAAGGATAATTCAGTCAGGAGGTCTTATGTCACTGCAAAATTTAACCCTATTCCCGCGTCTGGAACTGATTGGCGCGCCGACGCCGCTGGAATATCTGCCGCGCTTGTCCGATTACCTTGGCCGCGAAATTTTTATCAAGCGCGATGATGTGACCCCGCTTGCGATGGGGGGCAACAAGCTACGTAAGCTTGAATTTCTGGCTGCCGATGCGCTGCGAGAAGGGGCGGATACCCTGATTACCGCAGGAGCTATCCAGTCCAACCATGTGCGCCAGACGGCGGCGGTGGCGGCTAAGCTGGGCCTGCACTGCGTGGCGCTGCTGGAGAATCCAATGGGTACCCGGGCTGAGAACTACCTGACCAACGGTAACCGCCTGCTGCTTGACCTGTTTAATACTCAGGTCGAAATGTGCGACGCGCTGACCGATCCTAATGCTCAGCTGGAAGCGCTGGCGACCCGCATTGAAGCTCAGGGCTATCGTCCGTACGTGATTCCGGTTGGCGGTTCGAACGCGCTGGGCGCGCTGGGCTATGTGGAGAGCGCGCTGGAAATTGCCCAGCAGTGCGAAGGGGCGGTCGAGCTCTCCTCCGTGGTCGTCGCCTCCGGCAGCGCCGGTACGCATGCCGGCCTCGCCGTGGGACTGGAGCAGCTGATGCCCAATGCCGAGCTTATCGGCGTGACCGTATCGCGCAGCGTGGCTGACCAGCTGCCAAAAGTGGCTGCGCTGCAGCAGGCGGTGGCAAATAGCCTGGAACTGGAGGCAAAGGCCGGTATTCAGCTGTGGGATGAGTACTTTGCGCCGGGTTACGGAATACCGAACGACGAAGGGATGGCGGCGGTGAAGCTGCTGGCGCAGCTGGAAGGTATCCTGCTGGATCCGGTGTATACCGGGAAGGCGATGGCCGGATTGATTGATGGTATCAGCCAGAAGCGCTTTAAGGATGAAGGCCCAATACTGTTTGTTCACACCGGCGGCGCGCCTGCGCTGTTCGCCTATCATCCTCATATCTAATGCAGAACACATAGAATGCAAGAGAGTATCCAACTGGTTATTGATTCCGCGCCTTTTCTGCTGAAGGGCGCGGTATTTACGCTACAGCTCAGCATTGGCGGCATGTTTTTTGGCCTCGTGCTGGGGTTTATTTTGGCGCTGATGCGCATGTCGCCCGTCTGGCCGATTAAATGGCTGGCGCGGATGTACATCTCCATCTTTCGCGGAACGCCGCTGATTGCGCAGCTGTTTATGATCTATTACGGCTTGCCGCAGTTCGGCATCGAGCTGGATCCTATTCCCGCGGCGATGATCGGCCTGTCTTTAAACACGGCGGCCTACGCGGCGGAAACGCTGCGCGCAGCGATTGCCTCCATTGATAAAGGGCAGTGGGAGGCCGCGGCGAGTATCGGTATGACGCGCTGGCAGGCAATGCGCCGCGCGATTCTTCCTCAGGCCGCGCGCGTGGCGTTACCGCCGCTTTCCAACAGTTTTATCAGCCTGGTGAAAGATACCTCGCTGGCGGCAACTATCCAGGTGCCAGAACTGTTCCGTCAGGCTCAGCTGATCACCTCCCGGACGCTGGAGGTATTCACCATGTACCTGGCCGCTTCGCTTATCTACTGGGTAATGGCAACGGTGCTTTCCACGCTGCAAAACTATTTTGAAAATCAGCTGAACCGCCAGGAGCGAGATCCAAAATGAGTGCGATTGAAGTCAAAAACCTGGTGAAAAAATTCCATGGCCAGACGGTGCTTCATGGTATCGACCTTGAGGTTCAACAAGGGGAAGTGGTGGCGATTATCGGTCCCAGCGGTTCGGGGAAAACGACGCTGCTGCGCAGTATTAATCTCCTGGAGCAGCCGGAAAGCGGCACGATTCGCGTAGGCGACGTGACGATCGATGCCGGGCGTAGCATCAACCAGCAAAAAACGGCCATTCGCCGCCTGCGTCAGCACGTGGGCTTTGTGTTTCAGAATTTTAATCTTTTCCCCCACCGTACGGTGATGGAAAACATTATCGAAGGGCCGGTCATCGTTAAAGGGGAGGATAAAAATGAATCCATCGCCCGGGCGCGTGAACTGCTGACGAAAGTTGGGCTTACCGGTAAAGAAAATAGCTACCCGCGTCGTTTGTCCGGCGGGCAGCAGCAGCGCGTGGCGATTGCTCGCGCGCTGGCGATGCGTCCGGATGTCATTCTGTTTGATGAGCCAACGTCGGCATTAGATCCTGAGCTGGTAGGGGAGGTACTCAATACCATTCGCCAGCTGGCGCAGGAGAGGCGCACGATGGTTATCGTGACCCATGAGATGAGCTTTGCCCGCGACGTAGCGGACCGCGCTATTTTTATGGATCAGGGGCGTATCGTTGAACAGGGTGAAGCAAAAGCGCTGTTTGCCAATCCTCAGCACGCGCGTACCCGCCAGTTCCTCGAAAAATTCCTGATGCAGTAATCGCCCCGCGCCGGCCGCATTCGCTCAGGCTTGTGCTGACGGATGCGGCCGGGCAGCGCTGAATAACCGGTTTATCAGCAAAAAAAGCATGTCCGGATGGTGGTCATAAGCAACGACGATACATCTGTCAAGGTTTTGTGCCACATCAATTGGCATAATTTTTTTAACGTATCCGGTACTTTCGCCGGACGTAGTCTAATAAATGCGGTGGCTGCCATTTTTTATACATATAAGCAGGATTTATGTGTTAGTTTTATGTATTTATAATAATGATTATCACTCAGGAGTTATTTGGTTAGTTATGAGGGACAATGATTTTTTCAGCTGGCGGCGGGAAATGCTGCAACAATTTCAGTCCGTTTCTGCAGGCGAGGGGGTTTATCATCTTCTGCAGCAGGAAGCAAAAGGGCTGGAATATGACTACTTCGCACTCTGCGTACGGCATCCCGTGCCTTTTACTCGGCCCAGGGTGACGCTGCAATCGACCTATCCTCAGGCCTGGATGGCGCATTATCAAGCCGAGAATTATCTCGCGATCGACCCGGTGCTGCGCAAGGAGAATTTCCTTCGTGGGCATCTGCCATGGAACGACAAGCTATTCCATGATACACCGGAATTATGGGACGGCGCGCGCGACCATGGATTACGCAAGGGCGTCACGCAGTGCCTGACGCTGCCGAACCATGCTCAGGGATTCTTATCCGTTTCAGGAACCAGCCATAGCCAGGGACCCTTTGCGGAAGATGAACTGGAGATGCGCTTAAGAACGCTAACCGAATTGAGCCTGCTGACGCTTTTGCGCCTGGAGGACGAGATGGTTATGCCGCCGGAAATGAAATTTAGTCGACGTGAACTGGAGATTTTGAAATGGACGGCGGAAGGGAAAACCTCGGCTGAGGTGGCAATGATTCTGTCTATCTCAGAAAATACCGTCAATTTCCATCAGAAAAATATGCAGCGAAAATTCAACGCGCCAAACAAAACCCAAATTGCCTGCTATGCCGTAGCGACGGGCCTAATTTGATCTCATGTGTTGTTCTGCGTGCCAGACGTAAGACCGGCTGTTAGTAATACCTTCAGCCGGTAATTGATTACTGACGATATGCCTGCTTAATTTGCTTAACGGTGCTGGAGAATACGGCAGCCTGAGCCTCATCTTCCATCTGCGCGATTTGTTTTTCCATTTTAATAATCACGCGGCCTGCATCAGCCTGACCCATGGCCTGCAGCATCAGCGTTATCATTGCTTTCAGACACGAAACTTCCTGTGCCAGTTCTTGGTTATTTTCCGCAGTGGAAAAATCTGGAGTGCTCATCTATATCCTCGATTGCTTTCTGCGCAATTGCGCATGACTAAAAGTGAAGGCGGCGCAGTATACCACAAGCAAAGGAAAAAAAAGGAGTGCTTGATTTCTGTTCTTTCATCCGAGTGGTGAATGATTTAATTGACTGAATAATACGTATTCATGAGATCTAAGCGTGTTAATTTTTTCGTACGCCCCGTGTTCGTGTTAATAATTGTTACATATTCAGGCACATATTTATCGCCTACGCAATGTGTTGTGTTTTTACGTAATCTGTATGATGAATGTTAAAAAATAACTGTTGTACAACTCTATGTTATGTATGGCTTTCCAGCGGGTGTGCAGACAAATTTCCATAATTGCGCAAGAAATCTTTCCCAGCACATTTTTTGGCTTTCAAAATTAGGTTAAAACCCGGTAATATGTGGGAGATAAGCTATCAGTAGCGTTATCCCTAATTCTGGAGAATATTCCTTTGATCAACGTCCTTCTTGTTGATGACCACGAACTGGTGCGCGCAGGGATACGACGCATTCTGGAAGATATAAAAGGGATTAAAGTTGCCGGCGAGGCCTGCTGCGGTGAGGATGCCGTGAAATGGTGCCGCGCGAATCCCGTTGATGTAGTCCTGATGGATATGAACATGCCGGGTATCGGCGGCCTTGAGGCTACGCGAAAAATTGCCCGTTCCGTTGCTGATGCCAAAGTGATAATGCTGACCGTGCATACGGAAAATCCGCTGCCGGCGAAAGTCATGCAGGCCGGGGCTGCTGGCTACCTCAGTAAAGGCGCCGCGCCGCAGGAGGTTGTGAATGCGATTCGCTGCGTGGCATCGGGTCAGCGTTATATCGCCTCTGATATCGCCCAGCAGATGGCGCTAAGCCAGATTGAACCGGAGAAGGCGGAGTCGCCGTTTGCCAGTTTGTCTGAGCGAGAATTGCAGATTATGCTAATGATTACTAAAGGTCAGAAGGTCAACGAGATCTCAGAGCAGTTGAATCTGAGTCCCAAGACCGTGAACAGCTACCGCTATCGTATGTTCAGTAAACTGAACATACACGGCGATGTGGAGCTGACGCACCTGGCAATTCGCCATGGCCTGTGCAATGCGGAGTCGTTAGCAAGTCAGTGAGTGATGTTTTTGATGCAAAAGCTTTCCTGAAAACAGTAACCAGCCAGCCGGGCGTCTATCGTATGTATGACGCTGGCGGTACTGTTATCTATGTAGGCAAAGCGAAAGACCTGAAAAAGCGGCTGAGCAGCTATTTTCGCAGCAACCTGGCTTCGCGTAAAACCGAAGCGCTGGTGGCGCTTATCGCCCAGATTGACGTTACCGTGACCCACACCGAAACGGAAGCGCTGCTGCTTGAGCATAATTACATCAAGCTATACCAGCCGCGTTACAACGTGCTGCTGCGCGATGATAAATCCTATCCCTTTATTTTCCTTAGCGGCGATACGCATCCTCGCCTGGCGACGCATCGTGGGGCGAAGCATGCGAAAGGCGAATATTTTGGCCCGTTCCCCAACGGCTACGCGGTTCGCGAGACGTTAGCGCTGCTGCAAAAAATCTTCCCTATCCGCCAGTGTGAGAACAGCGTCTATCGCAACCGTTCGCGGCCTTGCCTGCAGTATCAAATTGGCCGCTGTCTGGGGCCGTGCGTTGCCGGACTGGTGAGCGAGGAAGAGTATGCCCAGCAGGTCGACTACGTGCGCCTGTTCCTGGCGGGCAAAGACGATCAGGTACTGACTCAGCTGATTGCCCGCATGGAAAAGGCCAGCCAGGCGCTGGAATTTGAAGAGGCAGCGCGGATCCGCGACCAGATTCAGGCCGTACGTCGGGTAACGGAGAAACAGTTCGTCTCCAATACCGGTGACGATCTGGATGTTATCGGCGTCTCGTTTGATGCCGGCATGGCGTGCGTCCACGTGCTGTTTATCCGCCAGGGTAAAGTCCTTGGTAGCCGCAGCTATTTCCCCAAAGTGCCGAATGGCACCGAACTCGGTGAAGTGGTGGAAACCTTTGTCGGACAGTTCTATTTGCAGGGCAGCCAGATGCGGACGCTGCCGGGCGAGATCCTGCTGGATTTTAACCTGGGCGACAAAACCCTGCTGGCGGATTCGCTCTCAGAGCTGGCCGGGCGCCGGGTTAACGTACAGACCAAACCCCGCGGCGATCGCGCCCGTTACCTGAAGCTGGCGCGCACGAACGCCGCGACGGCGCTGACCACCAAGCTTTCCCAGCATTCAACGATTACGCAACGTTTGCGGGCGCTGGCGACATTACTCAAGCTTCCGGTCGTCAATCGGATGGAATGCTTTGACATCAGCCATACGATGGGCGAACAGACGGTGGCGTCGTGCGTGGTTTTTGATAGCAACGGACCGCTGCGCGCAGAGTATCGCCGTTACAATATTACCGGCATCACGCCGGGAGATGATTACGCGGCGATGAATCAGGTCCTGCGTCGTCGCTACGGTAAGGCAATAGAAGAGAGTAAAATTCCCGATGTTATCCTGATCGACGGCGGTAAAGGCCAGCTTGGGCAGGCGAAGACGGTTTTTGCCGAGCTGGACGTGCCGTGGGATAAAAGTCACCCTCTGTTATTGGGCGTGGCAAAAGGCAGCGATCGTAAAGCGGGCCTGGAGACGCTATTCTTTGAACCGGAAGGCGAGGGCTTTAGTCTGCCGCCGGACTCCCCCGCGCTGCATGTGATTCAGCATATTCGCGACGAGTCGCACGATCACGCCATTACCGGCCACCGTAAGAAACGGGCAAAAGTAAAAAGCACCAGCACGCTGGAAACCATTGAGGGGGTCGGACCCAAACGCCGACAGATGCTGCTGAAATATATGGGCGGTCTGCAGGGGTTGCAGAAAGCCAGCGTCGAAGAAATTGCGCAAGTACCGGGTATATCTCACGGTCTGGCAGAAAAGATCTTCTACTCGTTGAAACATTAGGGGCTCTGTAGCAACATAGGGCTAATTTTTACTTACAACAGATAGTTACCCGTTACTATGCAATTTAATATCCCTACGTTGCTCACTCTGTTTCGCGTCATTCTTATCCCGTTCTTTGTACTGGCGTTTTATCTGCCGTTTACCTGGGCCCCTTTTGCCTGTGCGCTAATTTTCTTCGTCGCAGCGGTGACCGACTGGTTTGATGGTTATCTGGCGCGTCGCTGGAATCAGAGCACGCGTTTCGGCGCTTTCCTCGATCCGGTCGCGGATAAAGTCATGGTGGCTATTGCGATGGTACTGGTTGCCGAGCATTACCATACCTGGTGGGTGACGTTACCGGCCGCCACCATGATCGCGCGTGAAATTATTATCTCCGCGCTGCGCGAGTGGATGGCCGAACTGGGCAAGCGCAGCAGCGTGGCGGTGTCATGGATAGGCAAAGTCAAAACCACGGCGCAAATGGCCGCGCTGGTGTGGATGCTGTGGCGCCCAAATATCTGGGTTGAATGGGCGGGGATTGGTCTGTTCCTCGTGGCGGCGGTGCTGACGCTGTGGTCCATGCTGCAGTATTTGAACGCGGCGCGCGGCGATTTGCTTGATCAGTGATCGTTTCGGCGCAATTTTCAGCAAACAACACAAGGTTTTAAAAAATATCGTTGACTCATTGCGCCAGGTAAGTAGAATGCAACGCATCGAACGGCAGCACTGTCTGACAGACGATAACAAAATCAAGTAATTAGCAAATTAGCTTGATGATGCGGGAATAGCTCAGTTGGTAGAGCACGACCTTGCCAAGGTCGGGGTCGCGAGTTCGAGTCTCGTTTCCCGCTCCAGTTTACAACATCGGCATCAGCGGGTGTTCAAGCATTAAGGCGCGTTAGCAAAGCGGTTATGTAGCGGATTGCAAATCCGTCTAGTCCGGTTCGACTCCGGAACGCGCCTCCAATTTCTATCCCGAGCCCGGATGGTGGAATCGGTAGACACAAGGGATTTAAAATCCCTCGGCGTTCGCGCTGTGCGGGTTCAAGTCCCGCTCCGGGTACCATTGGGATAAAGCAGAATAATCAAAGCAATAAGCAGTGTCGTGAAACCACCTACGGGTGGTTTTTTTGTTTTTGTATTGCCATAACCTCGCTTTTGAACCTCAGCCCCACCTCATTCATTTTTGTCATAGGACAAAACCCGCTTCTGTTGTTACTCTGTGTCGGCAATCTATCATTATCTCAATAAGTGGGGATGAAATGTTTACTGGCCTCTGCGCTTTTCCTCTGACTCCGTTACATCAGCATGGCGTTGATGAAACCGCTTTTGCCCGGATTGTCACTCGCCTCGCCGACTCTGCCGTCGATGCTCTCGGCGTGCTCGGTTCCACGGGAAGCTATGCCTGGCTCAGCCGCGAGCAGAGAATGCAGGTTATCCGACAGGCCAAATCGCATGCCGGAGCGGTGCCGCTTATGGCAGGGATCGGCGCGTTGGGGACCGATCGGGTCCTTCGTCTGGCAGAGGATGCGCAGCGGGCTGGCGCCAATGCGCTGCTCCTGCCGGCAATCGCCTATCAGCCACTGACGGAAGAGGAGATTTTTGCTTTTTACCAGACCGTCACCCGCGAAGTCTCCGTGCCCGTCTGCGTTTACGATAACCCCGTTACCACGCATGTGACGACCTCAGATGCGCTTAAAGGCGCGATCGCTGCGCTGCCGGGAATCGCCTCAATTAAAATACCGGGTCCCGCTAAAAATGACGTCACACGGCGCGTTCAGAGCCTGCGGCGGCAGCTACCGGCTGAGGTGACGATCGGGATTAGCGGAGACGCCTGCGCGGCCGATGGCCTGAACGCCGGCTGCGAAGTCTGGTATTCGGTGTGCGGCGGCCTGTTCCCGCACGTCGCCAAAGAGCTGACGGCGGCCGCGACGCGGGGGGAGGCTCAGCGGGCGGAGGCAATAAGCGCCAGGCTGGAGCCGCTGTGGACGCTCTACAGGAAGTATGGCGGAAGCCTGCGGGTCACTGCCGCAGCGGCGACGATCCTCGGTATGTGCGGTGAGGATTGTTTGCCGCGTCCCCTGCTACCGCTTTCGCCGGATGCCTTTCGTGAGATTGCTGAGACGCTGCGCAGCCTGAACCTTGAGTAGCCGGGTGGTTTTCTCTCGCTATTTCCGCTACTGTAAGCGCCATTTTTTACGACGATGAGCCTGTTTATGAAAACTGGACCCCTGAACGAAAGCGAAGTTGAATGGCTGGACGATATCCTGTCGAAATACGCGGTAGAAGGCACCATCATGGACGTTGCCGAGCTTGATGGGCTGCTGACGGCCATTCTCTCCGGGCCGACGGAGATTGAACCCGCGCAGTGGCTGCTTGCTATCTGGGGCGGAGCGGATAACGTGCCGCGCTGGGCCAACGATCGCGAGCGGGATCGTTTTGTGAACCTGACGCTGCAGCAAATGAGCGATATCGCCGAGCGCTTGAGCGATTATCCCGAACAGTTCGAACCGATGTTCGGCAGCCGCGAAGAGGAAGGGCAGGAGCTCACGATTGTTGAAGAGTGGTGCTTCGGCTATATGCGCGGGGTGGGGCTGAGCGACTGGTCCGCGTTGCCGGCTGAGCTGCAGGCGGAGCTGGACGTGATTGCCCTGCACGGTACCGAGGAGCGATTTGAGGCGCTTGATGAATTATCCGCGGAAGAGTTTGTCGCCAGCGTTGAGCGAATTCGTCCTGCCGCCCTGGCGCTTTATAACTACTGGACTGAGCACGCGCAGCCGGCGGAAGTTCAGCAGCCCATCCGGAATGAGGCGAAGGTGGGGCGCAACGATCCTTGCCCGTGCGGCAGCGGTAAGAAATATAAGCAGTGCTGTTTAGCCAAATAAAAGAGGGGGCCAATATGGCCCCTTCTTTTTACCCTACCGCGGGCAGCAAGCCTGCGACAATCGCAAACTGGATCGCGACGATGCCGATCCCGCAGAGCAGGACGAGCCACAGCGCCGCTGAGCCTCCCGCGACCCGCCATGCTGCATCAGGATGCTGTTTGCGGCTCTTCATGACCAGCAGCGCAGGCAGCATGAGCGCCAGCACGGCCAGCGCGACGCCCGCATAGCCTAACGCCATCACGAAGCCACGCGGATAAAATAGCGCGAACGCCAGCGGGGGCAAAAAGGTAATCAGGCCGCTCTGTATCCGTCCACCGGCGCTGTTCTGGCGTTGAAACAGATCGGCCAGATAGTCGAATAACCCAAGCGCCACGCCGAGAAATGACGTCGCCAGCGCCAGATCGGCAAACAGATGCACCGCCAGCTCAACGTGCGGTGAGGCGACCACTTCGCGGATAGCTTCCAGCAGCCCGTTAAGCCCGGCATTTTTTGCCAGCAGCGCGGTAAAGACGGGAGAGTCAATGCTGCCGAGCGTCGCCAGCTGCCAGAAAATATAGGCGACCAGGGGAATAAAGCTCCCGATGACAAATACCCGACGCAGCTTGCGAATATCCCCGCCCAGATAGCTCACAATACTGGGTATGCTGCCGTGAAAACCAAACGAAGTAAAAATCACCGGAATCGCTGACAGAGCCAGTCCCTGCTGTAGCGGCAGCGTCAGTAAATTTACCTGGTGAATATGCGGCAGCAGCAGAGCCAGCATAATGGCGAGAAAGATAATTTTTGCGCTGAACAGAAAGCGGTTAAAAAGATCGACCAGCGAGGTTCCGATACACACTACCGTCCCGCCGATCCCGGTAAAAATCAGGACGCCTGCCGCAGGAGGCAGTCGCCAGTCCAGCCACTGGTTGAGGCTGGAGGCCAGCAGCTCGCCGGCGCCGCTAATATAGGCGGCGGTGAGAGCGTACAGCAGAAACAGCATGCAAAACCCGGTAGCCCACTGTCCGTAGCGGCCGAGATAGCGTGCGGCCAGCGACCCCAGCCCCATATCAGCCGGCACGTGCTGATACACTTCCAGCAGCAATAAGGCGGTATAACACATCAGCGCCCACAGCGTTATCAGCAAACCAAATGTTACGCCGAAACCCACGCCCGCCGAGGCCAGCGGCATCGCTAACATCCCTGCGCCGATTGTGGTGCCGGCAACGATTAAAATACTACCCAGAGTGCGGTTCTTCACGCTTTTCTCTATCCATCACGGAATACACAATTAATTATGCCGCGCAGAGTATGTGAAATCAGTGAGTTCGTCAAATGAGGGTTACAGGGAGTGTAATGATAACTTTACGATGCCAGAGGTTTGCGCGAAAGCTGCGCTGGCGCAAGAATCCGCCGCCCTGGCTGGTTTATTCTTCGGCCTTTACGGGAGGGGTTATGCCATCGATTCATGGTCACGAAGTGCTGCAAATGATGATTTCATCAGGCGAGTCTTACACTGTTGCTACGCTGGAAGCGGCGATTATCGACCGTTTTGGGAAAGAGGTTCGATTCCATACCTGCTCGGCGGAAAATCTGAGCGCGGCGGAGCTGGTGGCGTTTTTGCAGAAAAAAGGCAAATTTATTGCCGCTGAGGAAGGATTTAATACGCACGAAAGTAAAATTTGCCGCCATTAATACTCATACGGCAGCGAACGCCGGGCGTCGCTGCCGTAATGATTAATTTTGTGTGTCGAGCGTTGCCAGCTCTTTATCAATAAAGTACAGGCCTTCACCGCTTTTACCGGCAAGGGTCAATTTATCAATAACGGATTTAAACAGTTTCTCTTCTTCGTGCTGCTCAGCAACGTACCACTGCAGGAAATTAAATGTTGGATAATCCTGGCTGGTCATTGCCGCATGGGCCAGTTCGTTAATTTTCTGCGTAATCAGCTGTTCATGTTCGTAGGTGACGCGAAATAGCTCATCCAGGGACGCATATTCGGCGAAAGGTGAGGCGATAGCCGTGATGCAGGGCAGGCTGCCGGTATCGGTCAGATAGTCGAACAGGCGCTGCATATGGGTCATTTCTTCCTGCGCGTGGCGACGCAAAAACGCGGCGGCGCCTTCAAAACTGTGGTAGCTGCACCAGGCGCTCATTTGCTGATAAAGCAGAGAGGAATAAAGTTCGAGATTCATCTGCGCATTCAGCTTGTCGATCATTTCAGTTTTTAGCATCAGGCTGCTCCGGAAAATAGAATTAAGGATTATTGTGCGCTCACTATAATTTGTTATTAATTTATTTGCAAAAAGTAAATTAATAAAATCATTTATTAATAATGCAAATGGGAATAACACGCATTGGCGATTTAAAAATAATGAGAATGGTTTTAATTTAATATTCTATGCGAAAAATCGTTGAGCCTAATTTAGCGGTGAAAATAGACCCGCCCGATGGCCGCGGCGGGATTAGCCTGACGCGGGTAAGGGCGGGGGGATGCCGTACCAGCCGGGGGCGGAAGTCAAAAGTGTGAGGTGAGATGCAATTTATAAAACAACTTTTCATAAAATTTGAAAGTATGTTCGTAAGGTAGTATTGTTCATAGCAACGCTAACGAACTATCGCGGGAGTGCCCGCAGAGCATTCAGGAGAGTAAAGCATGAAAATCGCACTGATGATGGAAAACAGCCAGGCGAACAAAAACGCCATCATCCTCAATGAGTTAAACGCCGTTGCTGAAGAAAAAGGCTTCCCGGTTTACAACGTCGGTATGAGCGATGAAAACGATCATCATCTGACCTATATTCATCTGGGGATCATGGCCAGTATCCTGCTGAATTCGAAAGCGGTGGACTTTGTGGTGACCGGCTGCGGTACCGGGCAGGGCGCGCTGATGTCGCTGAATATTCACCCTGGCGTGGTATGCGGCTACTGTATCGACCCTGCTGATGCCTTCCTGTTTGCGCAGATCAACAACGGTAACGCGCTTTCTCTGCCGTTTGCGAAGGGTTTTGGCTGGGGCGCAGAGCTGAACGTACGCTTTATCTTTGAAAAAGCTTTTACCGGCCGCAACGGCGAAGGTTATCCGCCGGAGCGTAAAGAGCCTCAGGTGCGTAACGCCGGGATCCTGAACGCGGTTAAAGCGGCCGTGGTTAAGGAAAACTATCTGGATACGCTGCGCGCGATCGATCCGGAGCTGGTGAAAACCGCCGTTTCTGGCCCTCGTTTCCAGCAGTGCTTCTTTGAGAACTGCCAGGATAAAGAGATCGAAGCGTTTGTGCGCCAGATCGTCGGTTAATATCCCGTCATGATGAGATGCTAAAGGCCAGCGCTGCTGGCCTTTTCTTTGGCTACTTCTTTTTGTTCGATACGCTGCTACCCGCCTCTTTGGCCAGATGCAGGCTATCAATCATGCCGACCAGGCAAATCACCGCGATAAAAATAAACGACAGGCGGAAGCTGATGCCCGGCAGGTGAGAAAGCGTAAACCATTCGCTGAACGTTTCCCCAAGACGAATGCCTATCGCGCCGAGCGTGATGCCCAGCCCCACGGCCAGCTGTGACGCGGTGCTGAACAGGGTATTGGCGTAGCTCATTTGCGCGGAAGGCACATCGGCAAACGCGAGCGTGCTGATGCCGGTAAACTGGATAGAACGGAAGACCCCGCCAAGATAGAGAATCACAAAGATCAGCCAAACCGGCGTTTGCGGCGTTAAAAAAGCGCAGGCCAGCAGCGACAAAACGTTTAATGCGCCGTTAATCAGCAGCAGGCGGCGAAAGCCCAGCCAGCGGATCAGCGGCGTTGTGAGGGGCTTGATGGTTAAGTTGCCGACGAACACGGCCAGCACCAGCAGCCCCGAGTGGAAGGGGTCCATACCAAATCCGACCTGGAAAAGCAGCGGCAGCAGAAACGGCACGGCGCTAATGGAGCCGCGGAACAGGGAACCGCCGTACATGGTGACCCGGAAGGTGGGGATCTTGAGCGCATCAAGGCGCACCATCGGCCACCTGGTGCGGCGGAAGTGCCGCAGCGCGAAGAGCATACAGCCCAGGCCCAACGTCAGCAGCGCCAGCGTCTGCCAGCCCAGAGGCTGGCGATCGCCGAGCAGCTCCATGGCGGCGACCAGGCTAACCATCGCCACCGAGGTGGCAACAAAGCCGGAAAGGTCGAAGGGGCGCTGCTCATCTTCGCGAATATTCGGAATGATACGCAGCGACAGGGCGATAGCGATAAGCCCGAGCGGCACGTTAATAAAGAAGATCCAGTGCCAGCTGGCGTAGCGGGTGATAAATCCGCCCAGCGGTGGGCCAATAATGGGCGCGACCAGCGCCGGCCAGGTCAGGGTGGCAATCGCCTTAATCAACTGGTGCTTCGGTGTGGTACGTAGTACCGCCAGCCGGCCAACGGGCACCATCAGCGCGCCGCCTATCCCCTGCAGAATACGCATCGCGACGAACACATCGACGTTGGTCGACAGCCCGCAAAATACCGACGCCAGGGTAAAAATCGCCAGCGCGAGAGTAAAGATTTTCCGCGCGCCAAAACGATCGGCGATCCAGCCGCTGGCCGGTATCAGAACCGCAAGGGTAATAAGATAAGCGCTAATCCCGATATTGAGGTCGACCGCCGTCACGCCAAAATCTTTCGCCATGTCGGGCAGGGCGGTGGCTATCACCGTGCCATCGAGAAACTCCATAAAAAAGGCGCCAGCCACCAGCAGCGCAGGTGCTGAAAAAGAACGGTCGTCCCTGGAAGAGGTGTTTGTACTCATTATTGTGTCGCTGCCATAGCAAAGAGAGCGCAGATTGGTCCGGAGCGTTCGGCTCTTCACTATCCGGTTCTGCCCATTTTGTTTAAAAGTTAAATTATTTTTGTAAAAAATAGGTGATTTAGCGCACGTTTAGATTGATTTTTGTGATGTAAGTCATATTATAACCATCAATGCATTAACACCTGCATAACAAAAATGGAGTCAACCATGAAACTGCGCAAAATCCTGAAGAGCATGTTCGAAAACTACTGCAAAACCTTCAAAGACGTACCGCCTGGCGCTATGTTCTGATAAAAAAACCTGCTGCGGCAGGTTTTTTTATATCCCGGAATTTAGGGTACTATTACGCTCCTGAAAAAAGGAGTGAAAAATGTCTCAACATCTTACCGAGCACGACGAGCTGGTCTCTGACGTGGTTGCCTGCCAGTTAGTTATCAAACAGATCCTTGACGTCATCGACGTCATCGCCCCCGTCGAGGTGCGCGAAAAAATGACCACCCAGCTGAAAGCCATCGATTTTGCCAGCCACCCGGCATCGGCTGACCCGGTGACCCTGCGGGCGGTACAAAAGGCCATCGCGCTGATTGAACTGAAATTCACCCCGCAGGAAGAAGCGCACTAGCGGCGTCAGCCCCGCCATCATTGTGATAGCGGGGCGTTATCACCTGTTAGTGGGAGACGGCGGTTTGAACGGCGCCTTCCTGCGTATCTTTAAACAGCCTGCTGTTGCCCCAGCACTCTTCGTACCGGTGGCCAACTAAATCTTCAACGACAAGGCGAACGTCCGGTGCGATATCGGCGATCTTACCGCCTGCTTTAATACGCGCGACTTCCTGCAGCACTACCAGATGCGCCTTGCGATCGAGTTTCATCTGCTTACTGAACACAATGGCTGCCAGCGCCAGCAGAATCACACCCGCACAAAACACCACCGCAATCGCGGTGACCGCGCTCTCTGGCTGCGTATGTGCTTTCGACTGAAAGCCGTAGAAGCTGAGGATCGCCCCCATGGAAAAGACGATAATCGAGCGCAAAATTTTACCGGAGAAAGTCATGGCTCCCGCATAGATCCCTTCGCGGCGACGGCCGGTATAGATTTCATCGACATCCGCCAAAAAGGTGTAAACGGTCCAGGGAATATAGTACACGCCGCCGGTGCCCAGGCCGAAGAGTACGGTAATGCCAAACATCAGGACGGTGGCCAGATGCGCCGGCAGATGGAAGAACCACAGCGAGGTGTAGAGCAGAACGGCAAAGATAACCACGCCCAGTGCCAGAATATACGGCTTACTGAAACCTTTCTTCACGCACAGGCCGATAAACAGGGCCGTTGATACCAGCTGCAGGATGGAGTTCAGACTGTTAAGCCCGGCCACCATCGCCGGATCGTGCTGCAGCACGAATATAACAAAGTAGGTGAAGATCGAGGCAAAAAGCCACTCGGCGCCGAAGCCGCAGAGATACATGCCCAGGTGTTTACGGAATACGCGCAGGTAAAACGTTGAGCGCATATCTTTCGCCAGCATGAGCAGAGTATTGAACAGTCCCTTTTTCTCTCCCTTGCTTATCTCCTCTTCGCGGAGACGCTCCCAGCTGCAGTACCACAGGCAGGAGATGGCCACGACAAGAATGACGCCGTAGGTCAGCCCGGTGAGAAAAAACGGGGTGGCGGATTCTTTACCATAAAGCAGGATGAACTGCCCGGGGATAAATGCCGCGAGAAAGTTGGCCAGTTTGCCGAAAATCGCTTTATAACCGGTAAGCTTTGAACGCAGTGAGAAATCGTCGGTCATTTCGGTCGCCAATGTTTCATAGGGGACCATAATCGAGGTATAAATGATTTCAAAGACGACGTAGGTGCACAGGTAGTACCAAAAGCCGAGGCCTTCTACCCACAGCAGCGGGTAGAACATCATCAGCGGAATGCCAATCAACAAAAAGAAACGGCGACGACCAAAGCGTTTACCCAGCCGCGTTTTGCCAAAGTTATCGGTGAGATAGCCCATCAGCGGGTTACTAATTGCGTCGATAATGCTGGCGACGGAAAAAATAAAGGAGGCTTCGATCAGCGTCAGCCCACAGAAGGTTGTATAAAAATAGAGCAGCCATGCGCCGCTGATCGCCAGTGCGCCGCTTCCCAGTAAATTCCCGCCGCCGTAGGCTAACTGATGGCGTAACAAAATCGGTCTTCCCTGCAGCCCCTGTGGGGCTGAAGCCGTATATCTTGCCATTAAAGTAAACTCCGTGTTTTAAATTTTTGAAACAGTGTTTTTATATTCTCAACCCGTAGTTTTAAACGTGATCCAGATCACCAATACCCTGCTAATTCCTCCGGCGGAGCAGGAATGAGATCTGGTTAAAAGTTTTTAATGCTTTTCTGGAATAAAAACGGCGCCGAAGCGCCGAAAAAGAAGGGGGACAGGGAACCTGTGATTAAAGAGAGCGCTGGCCCGAACAGGCGAGTTCTGATGATTTATCGCCGGCGAGCATCCGCCGGCATGGCGTTATACGCGCTGTTGACTGACCAGATCCAGCAGGTGGCTATCGGTTTGTTGTACGCTGGTTCCGGCATTTTTCGCATGACGGATTTCTTCAAGAATGGTCTCCAGCAGCATGCCATCCTGATCCTGCTCTTCAGCAAGCAGCGTCAGAAAACGCAGGGTTGATTCATCGCTTTGCGCCTTCGCCTCTTCCGCCAGGCTGGAAAGTATCGTGCTGCGCTGCTGATAATCTTCCACGGTTTTGCTAAAGAGATCTTCCAGGGACGAACATTCAGTGCCGTAGGTTCCTTCTGCTTTCACAACGGGCCAGGCGCCTGATTTTTTCATAAAATCAAAGACCCGCATCATCTGCGTGATGCTGGCTTGCGCTCGGTTACGGAGAAAAGTGGCGGTACCGTTCAACCGTTGCTGAGTACACCATTCGCTCAAATGCAGATACAAATTTGAGGTATAGAACTCAAGATTCATCTGGTTATTCAGCTTTTGAACCATTCCTGGTACGGCCATACAAATATCCTTATTCACTTTGGAGGGGGCGGGCGTCATATCTTGACGCATCTACATCAGGGTCGCCTTAGAAATTACGGTGCACAGAGAGAGTCCTGAGTAATAGTATTCAGGATTTCTGTACAGCCGTTTGAATTAAATTTCTTATCTCAACAAATATAGAATAGCGCCATATTTGAATTAAGAAAACTCTCAATGAGTGATATTTACATTTCGTTACAACATCCGTATTTATCTTGAAAAGAGGGTCTTTTGTAAGAATAAAGTCTGATTTTTAACGAACGCAAATAAGTTTATTTAGCTGATTTTAAATGTTTTTATTTCCACGCCTCATTAATTGATAGCAGTTCTAATGATTTTGTTGAAATTGAGTTTTAAAAATAATGATTAATAATTCTATTTTGTGATAGCCTGCGAGTGAGAAAATGATGAGGTTAATTTAAAAAGATGCTGCTTTTGTAAACACATTATTGCTAACAGGCTATCTGAAGGAGTCGGAAATGAAAAAAGTTGCGGTGCTGCTGGCACCGGGTTTTGAGGAAGGTGAAGCGATTGTGGTGATTGATATTCTTCGCCGCTTACACCTCGATGTCGAACTGCTCTCCTGCGCCGATTCGCGCGCGGTGGTGAGCTATCACGATATCCCCATGGTGGCGGACAGCACGCTAACAGAGCGCGCCGGGATACTGTACGACGCGGTGGTTCTGCCCGGCGGCCCGCAGGGAAGCGTCAATCTTGCCGCCAGCCGGGACGTCGTGGCGTTTATTTCGGCCCACGATACCGCGGGAAAGCTGATCTGTCCGATCTGTTCGGCGGCAGCGAGAGTGCTCGGCGGCAACGGGCTGCTCAAGGGGCGACGCTACGTCTGTTCGGGAGAGTTATGGCAGCACGTTACGGACGGAGAGTACGTGGACCAGGCGGTAGTGGAGGACGGTAATTTGATTAGCGGTAAAGGCCTGGGACACGTTTTTGACTTTTCTTTTACCGTAGCCGCCCGTTTATTGGGGGATGAGGCGCCCGTTCGCAATCATGCGGAGCACATTTATTGTCGCTGGTAATCTCTACAGGGATAACTCTGCTGATGATATAGAGAATATTGCTACGGCCTGCGCTAATTGTCTGACAATTAGCGCTTTTTTTATGTCATTTTTCGCTGTTTATATGCACGCAATTACTGTAATTCCGCGATGTGATTGGGCTCTCGTATGGAGAAATAATTTCCGGTTAATACTATTTAAACAACGGCACTCAGCGTTGAGATTTTTCTAATGCCTTGTTTTTCGTCCGATTAAAAATTTAAGACTTATTATTCCCTACATAAAAGCGAATTAAAGCTGGAGTTTACCATGCACAAATTTACTAAAGCGCTGGCGGCAATCGGTCTTGCCGCGGTTATGTCACAATCAGCTATGGCTGAGACGCTTAAGCTGGGTTTTCTGGTGAAACAGCCTGAAGAGCCATGGTTTCAAACCGAGTGGAAATTTGCCGATAAGGCCGGTAAAGATTTAGGTTTCGATGTCATTAAAATTGCTGTGCCCGACGGCGAGAAAACCCTGAACGCGATAGATAGCCTGGCGGCTAGCGGAGCCAAAGGCTTCGTCATTTGCACCCCGGATCCGAAGCTCGGGGCGGCCATTGTCGCCAAAGCGCGCGGCTATGATATGAAAGTGATTACCGTTGATGACCAGTTCGTCAACGCCAAAGGCAAACCGATGGACAGCGTACCGCTGGTGATGATGGCGGCCAGCGAAATCGGCGCGCGCCAGGGGCAGGAGCTCTATAAAGAGATGCAGAAACGCGGTTGGGACGTGAAGGATACCGCGGTTATGGCCATTACTTCCGACGAGCTGGATACCGCCCGCCGCCGCACTACCGGCTCAATGGACGCTCTGAAAGCCGCCGGTTTCCCGGAGCAACAAATCTATCGCGTGCCAACCAAATCTAACGACATCCCCGGCGCGTTTGACGCCGGTAACTCCATGCTGGTTCAACATCCTGATGTTAAGCACTGGCTGATCGTCGGCATGAACGACAACACCGTGCTGGGCGGCGTGCGCGCCACCGAAGGCCAGGGCTTTAAAGCGCCTGACGTTATCGGGATCGGTATCAACGGCGTCGATGCGGTGAACGAACTTTCTAAAGCGCAGGCCACCGGTTTCTATGGCTCTTTGCTGCCAAGCCCGGATATTCACGGCTATAAAACCAGCGAAATGCTTTACAACTGGGTGACAAAAGACGTTGAACCGCCGAAATTCACCGCGGTAACCGACGTGGTGCTGATTACCCGCGACAACTTTAAAGAAGAGCTGGCGAAAAAAGGGCTGTAAGGCCAGTTGACCGGGCCTCTTGCCTTGCGCGAGAGGCTCTGTACAGAAAAGCGGAGTCGTTATGCAACAGTCTACCCCTTATCTCTCATTCCACGGCATCACCATGACATTCCCGGGCGTTAAAGCGCTGTCCGATATTAGCTTTGGCTGCTATGCCGGACAGGTGCACGCCCTGATGGGAGAAAACGGCGCCGGGAAATCCACGCTGCTGAAAATTCTCAGCGGCAACTACATACCGACCGCCGGCAGCCTGCAAATCCGCGGCCAGCAGATGACGTTTACCCACACCACCGAGGCGCTGAACGCCGGGGTGGCCATTATCTATCAGGAGCTGCATCTGATCCCGGAAATGACCGTGGCGGAAAATATCTACCTCGGGCAGCTGCCGCATAAAGGCGGGATTGTGAACCGGTCGCTGCTGAATTATGAAGCCGGCCTGCAGCTGAAGCATCTGGGGCTGGATATCGATCCGGAAACGCCGCTCAAGTATCTCTCTATCGGCCAGTGGCAGATGGTGGAGATCGCCAAGGCGCTGGCGCGTAACGCAAAAATTATCGCCTTTGATGAGCCGACCAGCTCCCTGTCTGCGCGGGAAATCGAAAACCTGTTTCGGGTTATCCGCGAGCTGCGCCAGGAAGGACGGGTCATTATTTACGTTTCCCACCGCATGGAAGAGATCTTCGCGTTAAGCGACGCGATTACGGTGTTCAAAGATGGTCGCTACGTGCGCACCTTCGACAATATGCAAGAGGTTAACCACGACGCGCTGGTACAGGCGATGGTGGGGCGCGAGCTGGGCGATATCTACGGCTGGCAGCCGCGTGAATATGGCAAAGAGCGTTTGCGTCTTGAACAGGTGAAGGCGCCAGGCGTGCGGCAGCCCGTCAGCCTTTCGGTGCGCAGCGGAGAAATCGTCGGCCTGTTTGGGCTGGTTGGCGCCGGGCGCAGCGAGCTCATGAAAGGCTTATTCGGCGGCAGCAGAATAACCGGCGGCCAGGTTTATATCGACGGGGAGGCCATTGATATTCGCAAGCCGGCTCAGGCGATTCAGGCCGGGATGATGCTCTGCCCGGAAGATCGCAAAGCGGAGGGGATTATTCCGGTCCACTCGGTGCGCGACAACATCAATATCAGCGCTCGCCGCAAGCATATTCTCGCCGGCTGCGTTATCAACAATGCCTGGGAAGCGCAGAACGCCGACCAGCATATCAAATCGCTGAATATCAAAACGCCCGGCGCCGAGCAGCTGATTATGAACCTCTCCGGCGGCAATCAGCAGAAGGCGATCCTCGGCCGCTGGCTGTCGGAAGAGATGAAAGTCATCCTGCTTGACGAGCCAACGCGCGGTATTGACGTGGGTGCTAAACATGAAATCTACAACGTTATCTACGCATTAGCGGCATCGGGCGTCGCGGTGGTCTTTGCCTCCAGCGATTTACCGGAAGTTCTCGGCGTCGCCGATCGCATTGTTGTGATGCGCGAGGGTGAGATCGCCGGAGAGCTGCTGCATGAACATGCGAATGAACAGCAGGCATTGAGCCTTGCCATGCCAAAAGTGAGCCAGGCGGTCGCCTGAGTAAGGAGTCTATGATGTCATCAGTTACCACTTCAGGTACTACCCGGTCGGCTTTTAGCTTCTCCCGCATTTGGGATCAGTTCGGCATGCTGGTTGTTTTCGCGGTGCTGTTTATTGGCTGCGTGATTTTTGTGCCTAATTTTGCCTCGTTTATTAATATGAAAGGCCTTGGGCTGGCTATTTCTATGTCCGGAATGGTGGCCTGCGGAATGCTGTTTTGCCTGGCATCGGGGGATTTCGATCTGTCGGTCGCCTCGGTTATCGCCTGTGCCGGTGTGACCACGGCGGTGGTGATTAACCTGACGGAGAGCATGTGGGTGGGGATCGGCGCCGGTCTGCTGCTCGGCGCGCTGAGCGGCCTGGTCAATGGTTTTGTTATTGCCCGCCTGAAGATTAACGCCCTGATCACCACCCTGGCCACCATGCAGATCGTCCGCGGTCTGGCCTATATCATCTCTGACGGTAAAGCGGTTGGGATTGAAGACGAGCGTTTCTTTACCCTCGGCTACGCCAACTGGTTTGGCCTGCCAGCGCCTATCTGGCTGACCGTTGCCTGCCTGATTGTCTTCGGCCTGTTGTTGAATAAAACCACCTTTGGCCGCAATACCCTGGCGATTGGCGGTAACGAAGAAGCGGCGCGTCTGGCGGGCGTGCCGGTAGTGCGGACCAAGATCATCATTTTCGTCCTTTCCGGCCTGGTTTCCGCGGCGGCAGGCATTATCCTGGCTTCACGAATGACCAGCGGACAGCCGATGACCTCAATTGGCTACGAGCTGATTGTCATCTCGGCCTGCGTGCTGGGGGGCGTATCGCTGAAAGGCGGGATCGGTAAGATCTCCTACGTGGTGGCCGGGATCCTGATCCTGGGAACGGTAGAGAATGCGATGAACCTGCTCAATATCTCGCCATTCTCGCAGTATGTCGTACGCGGCGTGATTTTGCTGGCGGCGGTTATCTTCGACCGCTACAAACAGAAAGCGAAACGAGCAGTTTAATTCGTCCAACTTTTCAGTTTAATCCTAATCCATTGCCAGCGCTCGTTGCGCTGGCAATGACTATCAAAAATGGCGAGGCTGGTCACACTGTCTATACTTACATGGCTACAATTATTTAACACCCAGCATGTTGCTGGCCATGATAAGGAGGAAACAGGGTGGCTGACCAGATTTATGTACCGCCTGCGTTAACCGGAAACTGCGCTTTTTTCTTTGACCTCGACGGTACCCTTGCCGGTATCAAACCCCATCCCGATCAGGTGGTCATTCCTGCCGATGTTTTGCAGTCGCTGCGCCAGCTCGTGCAGCAGCACAACGGCGCGGTGGCATTGATTTCAGGGCGCTCAATGGTTGAGCTGGATGAGCTTACCCGTCCTTACCGGCTGCCGCTTGCCGGTGTCCACGGGGCTGAACGCCGTGATATCAATGGTAAAACGCATATTGTCTCTTTACCGGATTCTCTCCAGAAGGCGCTCTCTGCGGAACTGACCGCGGCGCTGGATGACTTGCCGGGATGCGAACTGGAAAGTAAGGGGATGGCCTTTGCTCTGCACTACCGACAGGCGCCGGAGCATCAGCACGCGGTGCTGGCGCTGGCGCAGGCCGTCGTGCAGCGCCATCCCATTCTGGCGTTACAGCCGGGTAAGTGCGTGGTGGAGATCAAACCGCGCGGAGTGAATAAAGGTGAAGCGATAGCCGCTTTTATGCAGGAAGCTCCATTCAGCGGGCGCAGGCCGGTGTTTGTCGGTGATGACTTAACCGATGAAGCGGGTTTTAGCGTCGTCAATCAACTGAGTGGCGTATCGGTCAAAGTGGGCGGCGGTGAGACCCAGGCGCACTGGCGCCTGCCGGATGTCGCCGCTGTTCATCTTTGGATTAGTAACATCGCGAATCATGGGCAACAACCAGATGCGCTAACCGACAGGAGAGATGGCTATGAGTCGCTTAGTCGTAGTATCTAATCGTATTGCCCCGCCGGATGACAAAAAGGCCAGCGCCGGTGGCCTTGCCGTGGGGATTATGGGGGCATTAAAAGCAGCCGGAGGACTGTGGTTCGGCTGGAGTGGGGAAATCGGTGACGACCAGCAGCCGTTAAAAAAAGTGAAGCAGGGGAATATCACCTGGGCTTCCTTTAACCTTAGCGAGCAGGATCACGACGAATATTACAACCGCTTTTCCAATGCCGTTTTATGGCCCGCCTTCCACTATCGTCTCGATCTGGTCAATTTTCAGCGTGAAGCCTGGGAAGGCTATCAGCGCGTCAACGCAACGCTGGCGGATAAACTGCTGCCGCTGATCGAACCTGACGATATCGTCTGGATCCACGATTACCACCTGCTGCCGCTGGCCAGCGAACTGCGCCAGCGCGGGGTCAATAATCGCATCGGCTTCTTTTTACATATTCCGTTCCCGACGCCGGAAGTCTTTAACGCGCTCCCGCCGCACGCGGAGCTGCTTGAACAGCTGTGCGATTACGATTTACTGGGTTTCCAGACCGAGAGCGATCGCCTGGCGTTTCTCGACTGCGTATCGATGCAGACTCGCCTGACGACGCGCGACGGCAAAAAGCATGTGGCCTGGGGGAAACCTTTCCACACCGAAGTCTATCCGATCGGTATCGATCCGGAAGAGATTGCGCGGAGCGCAAAAGGGCCGCTGCCGCCGAAGCTGGCGCAGCTGAAGAGCGAACTGAAAAGCGTGCAGAATATCTTTTCCGTTGAGCGGCTGGACTACTCCAAGGGGCTGCCGGAGCGTTTTCTGGCCTACGAGGCGCTGCTGGAGAACTATCCGCAGCATCACGGCAAGATTCGCTATACCCAGATTGCGCCGACGTCGCGCGGCGATGTTCAGGCCTACCAGGATATTCGTCATCAGCTTGAAACCGCGGCCGGCCGCATTAATGGCCGATATGGCCAGCTGGGCTGGACGCCGCTTTATTACCTGAACCAGCACTTTGAACGCAAGCTGCTGATGAAAATCTTCCGCTACTCGGACGTCGGTCTGGTTACGCCGCTGCGCGATGGGATGAATCTGGTGGCGAAAGAGTATGTGGCCGCGCAGGACCCGCAAAATCCGGGCGTGCTGGTGCTGTCGCAGTTTGCCGGCGCGGCGAACGAGCTGCCGACGGCCTTAATCGTCAATCCTTACGATCGCGACGAGGTCGCGGCTGCGCTGGACCAGGCGTTAACCATGCCGCTGGCCGAGCGTATTGCCCGCCATTCGGCCATGCTGGCGGTGATTAAAGATAACGATATTCATCGCTGGCAGGAGCGGTTTATTGCCGATCTAAAGGAGATTGAGCCAGGAAGTGAGGAGAGCCACTTAGCGCGCAAGGTCGCGACCTTCCCCAAGCTCGCCTGAGACGATCGCGGTTAGCGCTTTCGGCGCTAACCTTTTTCCAGACACACCAGCAGCACGTCAACGCCGCTGCTGCCTACGATATCTTTCGCCGAACAGGTGGCGCGAGAAAACAGGCTCTGGTTGTGGTTGCCGCAAATCACCAGGTCAACGCGATGCCGCTGGCAAAAATCCTTCACATGGTGGGCAATCCCGCCGCTGGCGATAGTCATTTTCTCTATCGGGTAGTCGGCGTGGCGGGCGAGCTCGGCCAGAAAGCCGCGCGTCTCCTCCTGCATCACTTCGCGTAAATTTTCCATCATTGGCGCCGCAAACTGGTTATACAGCTCCGGGTCCGTTGCCAGGGTAATCAGGCTGACCTTCGCATTGACCGGACGGGCGATGGAGACGGCTTTCTGAATGAGGACCCGGCTTTCCGGGGTTGGCGCCACGGCGACCAGCAGATGTGAGTAGGGCATCAAGCCTCCTTGAGATACGCGAAACAACCCTTTTCTATTGTCTTTACTCCCATTCCTTAGCTTTCGCAAGGTTTATCCGCAGCGAAATAACGCGCCCAGATTTCACTCCGCCGCGCGCCATTTTGGTGGTCGCTTCGCAACTTTTGGTCCGATCTTTTGTATTAAAAGAAACGCTGTTTTATAAATCAGTGAGGCGCGTTCATCGACTCTTTGTGTTTTTGCCATTGAACGCTTTTGGCTGGCAAAAATGAAAAGGTAACGCCGTTCCCATGTTCTTAATGTAGCCATGTATCAACCCCCTTTTGGCTGAATGGGCCAAAACGCGGTTCGGAGTTCTCTAAAAAAAGACACAGGATTTACGGCGATGAAAACACGTAAAATCGGTTTGGTTAACTACCTTGCCTATGGATCGGGCGATTTCCTTGGTGCGGGAACGACCGCACTCACAGCAGCATGGCTGCTCTACTTCTACACCACCTTTTGCGGCCTTTCCCCTATCGAGGCGACGCTTATTTTTGCCACCGCCAGGGTTCTGGATGCGGTAATCAGTCCGCTGATGGGCTTTCTGACGGATAACTTTGGCTCAACCTGGCTGGGGAAACGTTTTGGCAGGCGTAAGTTCTTCATCCTGCTCGGCATCCCCTGCGTGTTTAGCTACTCCATCATGTGGGTAGGGGATATGGGGTTCTGGTACTACCTGCTGACCTATCTTCTTTTTGATATTGTCTACACCATGATTCTGGTGCCGTATGAAACGCTGGTACCGGAAATGACCGATGATTTTAAACAGAAAACCAAATTCTCCGGCGCGCGTATTTCTATGGCGCAGATGTCGGCGATTCTGGCTTCCTTCCTGCCGGGCGTTCTGCTGACTCTCTTTGGTAAGGACAACGCCGTTTCTTTCTTCTATGCCAGCCTGGTGTTCTCGGTGCTGTGCGCCATGATGCTGACCTTCGTCTGGTTCTTTACCTGGGAACGCCCGCGTGAAGAGTGGACGGAGGCCGCGCTGCGCGCCGAAGAGGAGAAACAGAACCTGAGCCTGTCGCAGAGTCTTAACCGCCTGTTCATTGAGTTAAGTTCGACCCTGCGCATTAAAATTTTCCGTCAGCATCTGGGGATGTATCTGGGCGGCTATATCGCCCAGGATGTCTTCAATGCGGTCTTTACCTACTATGTGGTGTTTGTCCTGATGCAGGAAGCCTCAATGGCTTCTAACCTGCTCGGAACCATGGCGATCTTCCAGTTTATTGCGGTTATCGCCATGATCCCGCTGTGTATTCGCTTCGGGCCGGCGCCATCGTACCGCATGGTGGTGGTGCTGTTCGGCCTGAGTTCGCTCTCTTACGCGGTGCTGTACTACGCTGGCCTCAGCGATGTCTATTCGCTGCTGCTGCTGATATCCGCAGTGGCGGGCCTGGGCCGCGGCGGCATCAACTACGTTCCGTGGAACACCTATACCTATATTGCCGACGTGGACGAAGTGATCACCGGCCAGCGCCGCGAAGGCATCTTTGCCGGGATCATGACCCTCACGCGTAAAGCTTCCCAGGCCGGAGCGGTGATGCTGGTGGGGATCATCATGCAGATGTCGGGCTTTGTCTCCGGACAGAAAACGCAGCCCTATGAAGTGAGCCATACCATTCTGCTGATCCTCAGCGTGGGCACCTTACTGGTGCTGGCCTGCGGTTTCCTCGTTTCCCTGCGCTTTAAGCTCAATCTGCAAACCCACAGCGTCCTGCGCGCGGAAACGCTGAAAATGCGTGAATCCGGCCGCGCTCAGCCAGAACTGGCCAGCGCCGGGGATCGTGAGGTGGTGGAGATGCTGGCCGGGATGCCGTACGACGCCCTGTGGGGAAACAACAATATTGGTTATCTGAATCGGAATAAACCCGCCGCGCCAGCGCTGAAGCCGCGTTCAGCCATGAATTCGACATATAACAGAGGTTAAGGATATGAAAGTTTGGCCTGTCAAACATAGCCCACTACTGCGCCAGCCGGAGCGTTTTATCGCCCGCAATGAACTGCAGGCGCTGATTCAGAAGGTGACGCACAATCTGGTCAACATTAAGGACGAAAGCGGGCAATTTTTACTGCGGCTGGACGACGGACGCGTTATCGACACCAAAGGGTGGAACGGCTGGGAGTGGACTCACGGCGTCGGCCTGTACGGTATTTATCAGTATTACCAGCAGACCGGCGATACGGCGATGCGCGACATTATTGATGGCTGGTTTACCGACCGCTTTGCCGAAGGCGCGACCACCAAAAACGTCAACACCATGGCGCCGTTTCTCACCCTGGCTTACCGCTACGAAGAGACGGGCAACCCCGCGTATCTGCCCTGGCTCGATAGCTGGGCGGAGTGGGCGATGAACGAAATGCCGCGCACTGAGTCTGGCGGCATGCAGCACATCACCCTGGCGGAAGAGAATCATCAGCAGATGTGGGACGACACGCTGATGATGACGGTTCTGCCGCTGGCGAAAATCGGCAAGCTGCTTAATCGTCCGCAATACGTAGAGGAGGCGGTATATCAGTTTCTGCTGCACGTGCAGAATCTGATGGACCGTGAGACCGGCCTGTGGTTTCACGGCTGGAGCTACGAGGGGCGGCATAATTTCGCCCACGCTCGCTGGGCCCGCGGCAATAGCTGGCTGACTATCGTTATTCCGGATTTCCTGGAGCTGGTGGATTTACCCGAGAACAGCGCGGTACGGCGTTATCTGGTGCAGGTGCTGAATGCGCAGATTGCGGCGCTGGCCCGCTGTCAGGACGATAGCGGCCTGTGGCATACGCTGCTTGACGATCCTGACTCCTATCTGGAAGCGTCGGCGACCGCCGGTTTTGCTTATGGGATCCTCAAAGCGGTGCGCAAGCGCTACGTGAGCCAGGCGTATGCGGAGGTTGCGGAAAAAGCGATTCGCGGCATCGTGCAGAATATCTCAGCGCAAGGGGAGCTGCTGCAAACGTCGTTCGGTACCGGCATGGGTTCGAATCTGGATTTTTATCGCGACATTCCGCTGACGTCGATGCCGTATGGCCAGGCGATGGCGATCCTGTGCCTGACGGAGTATCTGCGGAAGTATTTCTGAGAAGGGCGGAATTTCCCCGGTGGCGCTTACGCTTACCGGGGATACAATGATGCTGCAGGTCTGATGAGCGTGGCGCCATCAGGCGTTATAAACCAAACCCGGCTTTCGCCGGGTTTGGTTTTACATCCGTTCTACGGTTTCGATACCCAGGGTATCCAGACCCAGCTTCAGCGTTTTCGCCGTCAGCAGCGCCAGCTTCAGGCGGCTGTTGCGCGTCTCTTCGCTTTCGGCGCTCAGGATCGGGCAGTGCTCGTAGAAGCCGGAGAACAGACCCGCCAGATCGTACAGGTAAGAACACATCACGTGCGGCGTGCCTTCACGCGCGACGACCGTCAGGGTTTCTTCAAACTGCAGCAGACGGGCTGCCAGCTGGGCTTCGCGCTCTTCGGTGATGACCACCGGCGCCGCCGCCAGCGCGCTTTCATCGATATCCGCTTTGCGGAACACGGAGAGCACGCGGGTATAGGCATACTGCATATAAGGCGCGGTATTGCCCTCAAAGGCCAGCATGTTGTCCCAGTCAAAGATGTAGTCGGTGGTGCGGTTTTTAGACAAGTCGGCATATTTCACCGCGCCGATCCCGACCGCGTTCGCCAGTTTTTCCAGCTCATCGGCGGGCATCTCCGGGTTTTTCTCCGCCACCAGACGGCGTGCGCGCTCCAGCGCTTCGTCCAGCAGGTCGGCGAGCTTCACGGTACCGCCAGCGCGGGTTTTAAACGGTTTGCCATCTTTGCCGAGCATCATGCCGAACATGTGGTGCTCCAGCGGGACGGAATCCGGCACGTAGCCGGCTTTACGCACGATGGTCCACGCCTGCATCAGGTGCTGGTGCTGGCGAGAGTCGATGTAGTAAAGCACGCGGTCAGCATGCAAATTTTCGTAGCGGTATTTTGCGCAGGCGATATCGGTGGTGGTGTAGAGATAGCCGCCATCCTTCTTCTGGATGATAACGCCCATCGGTTCGCCTTCCTTGTTTTTGTACTCATCAAGGAACACCACGGTCGCGCCTTCGCTTTCTACCGCCAGACCTTTGGCTTTCAGATCGGCAACGATACCCGGCAGCATCGGGTTATAGAGGCTTTCACCCATCACGTCGTCGCGCGTCAGGGTAACGTTGAGGCGGTTATAGGTTAACTGGTTTTGCGACATGGTGATGTCGACCAGCTTGCGCCACATTTCGCGGAAGTACTCGTCGCCGCCCTGCAGCTTAACGACATAGCTGCGCGCGCGCTCGGCGAAGGCTTCATCTTCATCGTAGTGTTTTTTCGCTTCGCGATAGAAACCTTCGAGGTCGGCCAGCGCCATTTCACCGGCGTTTTCCTGCTGCTGTTTTTCCAGGTACGCGATGAGCATGCCGAACTGGGTGCCCCAGTCGCCCACGTGGTTAGCGCGGATCACTTTATGGCCGAGAAACTCCAGCGTACGCACCGCGGCGTCGCCAATAATGGTGGAACGCAGATGGCCTACGTGCATCTCTTTCGCCACGTTCGGCGCGGAGTAATCGACGACCACCGTCTGCGCCTGCGGCTGAGCCACGCCCAGACGTTCCGATTTCAGCGCGCTGCTGACGTTTTCCGCGAGGAAGGCCGGATCGAGGAAAATATTAATAAAGCCAGGGCCGGCGATCTCTACCTTATTGGCAATCCCGCTCAGATCGAGATGAGACAGTACCTGCTCTGCAAGTTGTCGCGGCGCCATGCCCAGTTTTTTGGCAACGGCCATCACGCCGTTGGCCTGATAGTCGCCGAACTGGACTTTTGCTGACTGGCGGACCTGAGGTTCGCAATCGGCAGACGCGCCTGCCGCGATCAGGGCCTGACTGACTTTTTCTGAGAGAAGAGCCTGAATATTCACCGAAACACCTTACGTTAACACGCCGTCACCCTGATGGGGCGGCGCGGGAATGTGGACAAATTAGGGCAGGAGTATACTGCATTTGCACCCACGCGTCAGCACCGCGCGGAGGTTGCTGAGCCTCGCGCTCAACGAATAACCGTCCGCGGGACGCTGCCGGCGATTGCCGGTTGGTCGGTCGCGGAAAACGCGATAGATTAGCGCTTTTTAGCGAGTACCGAGGCTTACGATGGCGAACTGGCAGCAGATAGATGAACTGAACGATATTTCCGCGGACCTGCCGCGCTTTACCGAGGCGCTGAACGCGCTTGCTCACCGGCTCGGTCTCGATATTACGCCCCATGACGCCGACCATATTTCCCTGCGCTGTCACCAGAACGCTACGGCGGAGCGCTGGCGTCGCGGCTTTGAACAATGCGCTACTCTGCTGTCGGAAAATGTCATTAACGGTCGACCCATTTGCCTGTTCAGGCTGGATGAGCCGATGGTCGTGGCGCACTGGCGTTTTAGCATCGTTGAACTGCCGTGGCCGGGCGAAAAGCGCTATCCGCATGAAGGCTGGGAGCATATTGAAATCGTTCTGGCGGGCGATCCTGAAACGCTCAATACCCGCGCGCTGGCGCTGCTTTCCGATGAAGGGCTGGGCCAGCCGGGCATTTTTGTAAAGACCAGCGCGCCGAAAGGAGAGCGTGAGCGTTTACCGAATCCGACCCTGGCGGTAACGGATGGCAAAGTGACGATCAAATTTCACCCGTGGTCGATTGAGCAAATTGTCGCCAGCGAACACGCTGAACGATAACAGTGTGAAGCGACGCGGCGTCTGCCGGAAGAAATCGTGACATTCTGTAGTGCCTGCCCTATCGACGGAGAGAAGAATGACCTTACTGGAAGTCTGTTGTTACAGCATGGAGTGCGCGCTGGAGGCCCAGCGCCGGGGCGCCGATCGCATCGAGCTATGCGCCGCGCCGCAGGAGGGAGGGCTGACGCCTTCGCTGGGGGTACTGAAATCGGTGCGTGAAGCGGTGACCATTCCCGTTCATCCGATTATTCGCCCGCGCGGCGGTGATTTTTGCTATACCGCCGGCGAATTTGCCGCGATGCTTGATGATGTGGCCGCGGTGAAGGATCTCGGTTTTCCCGGCATGGTGATCGGCGTTCTGGACGCCGACGGTCGGGTGGATAGGGCGCGAATGAAAAAAATAATGGCGGCGGCGGGAACCCTGGCCGTCACCTTTCATCGGGCCTTTGATATGTGCGCCGACCCGCGCCAGGCCAGCGCTGAGCTGGCTGAACTCGGCGTTCAGCGTATCCTGACTTCGGGCCAGCAGTCTTCAGCCGAAAAAGGAATTTCATTAATCAGGGAACTTATTTCCCAAAGCGATACTCCTATTATTATGGCCGGTGCAGGCGTCCGCGCCGCCAACCTGCCGCTATTTTTGCAGGCAGGGGTAAAAGAGGTGCATACCTCGGCAGGCCAGTGGTTACCGTCCCCGATGCGCTTTCGCAATCCCGGACTGTCGATGTCTACGGATGCCGAAGCAGATGAATACTTACGCTACGCCGTCAATGGCGAAGCGGTAGCGGAAATGAAGAAGATTATTTCCGCACAGAGAGATTAAAACCCTAAATAATTCGAGTTGCGAGAAGGCGGCGACGCAGGGGATCCACAGGAGCTTACTCAAGTAAGTGACTGGGGTGAGCGAGGAAAGCCAACGCACATGTAACTTGAAGTATGACGGGGATAAACCGTTTTTTGCTGCACATCATGTCGCCCAATATGATGATTGCCCGTACCAGGCCCCTGCCCATTAAACAGGGGCCTTTTTTTATCCTGAAAACGCGTTAGCCAGGCTGCTTGTCGGCCCGCTTTTTCGCCGCCAGCGACTGTTCTGTTTCCGGTTTGGTGGCAATAAGCACCGCGCGCAGCGGGGCAGGGTAGCCTTCGCGGGTTTTGCTGCTGTCCTGCGGATCGAGGAAGTCGGCCAGAGACTCGGTGGTCATCCACTCGGTGCGGCGCTGCTCTTCGGTGGACGTCACGCACGCGTCGACGATGCGTACATCGATAAATCCGCATTTCTCCAGCCACTGCTTTAGCGCGGCGGCAGAAGGGATAAAGTAGACGTTGCGCATCTGCGCATAGCGATCGCCCGGCACCAGCACGGTATTTTCGTCGCCCTCGACGACCAGCGTCTCCAGCACCAGCTCGCCGCCGGGAACCAGCTGATCTTTGAGCTGCCACAGGTGATCGAGCGGGGAGCGGCGGTGGTACAGCACGCCCATCGAAAAGACGGTATCAAAGGCGTTCAGCGCCGGAAGCTGCTCAATGCCCAGCGGCAGCAGATGCGCGCGCTGATCGTTGCCCAACAGTTTTCGCACCGCTTCAAACTGGCAAAGGAACAGCTGGGTGGGATCGATGCCCACCGCCAGACGAGCCCCGGCGCCAATCATCCGCCACATGTGGTATCCGCTGCCGCAGCCGACATCAAGGATGGTACGTCCGGTGAGGTCGGAAAGGTGCGGCAGTACGCGTTCCCACTTCCAGTCGGAACGCCATTCGGTGTCGATATTCACGCCGTAAAGCGACCAGGGCCCTTTACGCCACGGCATCAGATTCTTCAGCAGGTTTTCAATCCGCAGACGCTGACCGTCGCCCAGCGGCGTTTCGCTCTCCGCGGTAACGCTATGCAGCAGATCCAGTCGGTAGGGCGAAAACTCGGGCAGAAACTCGACGGCCCGCTCCCATTCCCGGTATTTCCCGTGCAGCGCGTCACGCTGCCAGGCCGCCACCTGGGCGGGCAGCGTCTCCAGCCAGTGCGACAGCGGGCTTTTGGCAATCAACTGATAAAAGTTGCTGAAATCAATCATGCCTGGTCCCCGGATTTTACGGCGATTAACGATCCGAAGTTAAAGCACTGGAACCACAGTTCGGCATGTTCGAAACCGGCCTTGCGCAGGCGCGCTTTGTGGGTTTCGACGGAATCGGTGAGCATCACGTTTTCCAGCATGCTGCGCTTTTGGCTGATTTCCAGCTCGCTATAGCCGTTGGCGCGTTTGAAATCATGATGCATGTTGAACAGCAGTTCGCCGACGTTGTCATCTTCGAAGCTGAATTTTTCCGACAGCACCAGCGCGCCGCCCGGATTGAGCCCCTGATAGACCTTATCAAGAATGGCCTGGCGTTCGCCCGGTTCGAGAAACTGGATGGTGAAGTTCAGCACCACCATCGAGGCGTTTTCTATCGTGACGTGGCGAATATCGCCTTCAATCACTTCGACCGGCGTCGGCGCCTTATAGGCGTCAATATGGCGACGGCAGCGTTCGACCATGGCCGGCGAATTATCAACGGCGATGATTTTGCAGCCGGCATGCGCAATATTGCGGCGCACGGACAGCGTGGCTGCGCCAAGCGAGCAGCCGAGATCGTAAACCTGGGTATCCGGCTGAACGAAACGTTCCGCCAGCATGCCGATCATGGAAATGATATTGGAATAGCCGGGAACAGAGCGCTGGATCATATCCGGGAAGACTTCAGCAACCCGTTCATCAAAGGTCCAGTCGCCGAGGCTGGCAATCGGCGCGGAAAAAAGCGTATCGCGGTGAGACATAACGTTAAACCCGAAAAATCGAAAACGGCGTATTGTGCGCTAACGGACGGAGAAAACCAACTCCCAGGGCATATACCAGAAGTTCGCCAGCACCATCAGCAACAACGAACACCACGTCGCGCTCATGCCGGAACGACGCCAGCGGTAAAGACGATGATGAAAGCCATAGGAGTGCATCAGGCGCCCGGCGATCAGTAAAATACCGCAGACGTGGACCATCCAGGTCTGCGCGCCGTTCATTTCCATAAACAGCAGCAGAATCAGGCCAATGGGAATATATTCCACCGCGTTCCCGTGCACGCGTATAGCAACCTGCAGTTCGCTAAAACCGCCGTCGCCGTAGCCAACGCGATATTGCGTCCTCAGTCGTACAACGTCCCAGGAAAACTTAATAAGCAATAACGCACCTAAAACCGCATACAGCGCGCTGACCATACTCAAAACTCCCTTTTATCGCTTCCGGTGGCTCAATTGAGGATAGCAGGATATCAGAAAAGAGAGGTTTGCTGCGGAATTGAAGGTGCCGCCCCTATTTCCGGTAGGGCGGCGCGCAGATCGCTCCACAGGGTGTCGACCAGTTCCGGCGCCTGGGCGATATCCGGGGTATGGAGGAACAGGTACGGCGTGGTTGTCTGCGCCCATTTTGGCAGCGTGCGTAACCACACGCTAAACAGCTCACGATTTTGCGCCATGTCATCGCTGCCGATAAAACGCACCATCGGATGGTGGGCCGTCACCAGCGCATGGACGGGAACTTTTGGCTTCTTTCTTTGCGCGTCGAGCATCGCCGGGCTGCGGGCGACGGCGCTATGAACCGGACGGCTATCCAGGATTACACCTTTCTTATGATACACTTGTTCAATCTCTTCATAACCCATCATAAACCCCATGCCAAAAGCAATCTCATACATACGATTTTCTACAAAAATTCAATCGGTTGGTGATTCTACTAAGCGTCAAAGCAAGTACATTAACGATTGGTTGAAACGAAATCCCGATTACTATTTAGACGAATCATTACGTTTTCAGGATTTGGGTATAAGCGGCTTCTCCGGTGCTAATGCTAAGTCAGGTGCATTTGGTGAATTTCTAGCCGCTGTTGAATCTGGCTACATTGAAGCGGGTTCAGTTCTTCTTGTCGAATCTCTGGACAGGGTAAGCCGTCAGGACATTGATACAGCAGGGGAGCAGCTTAGAAAGATTCTCAGGTCTGGCGTTGAAGTGGTGACACTTGTCGATAATGAGTGGTACACGAAAGAAAGTCTGAAAGATTCACTGTCCATGATTAAAGCGATGTTGGTCATGGAGCGAGCACATGAAGAATCAGCGATGAAGTCTACCCGTTTAAGGTCTGTATGGGCTGCTAAGAGGGAACGGGCTGCTAAAGGTGAAATCATGTCTAAGCGTTGTGCAGCATGGTTAAAGGTCTCTGAAGACCGTTCACACTTTGAATTCATCCCTGAGAATGTGAAAGCTGTTCAACGTGTCTTTCAGCTAAGGTTAGAGGGATTATCTCACGTCAAGATAGCTAAACAAATGAATGATGAAGGGTTTTCCACTCTGAACCAGTTCAAATCCGTTACAGGTGGTTGGTCTCAATCATCGGTCACAGAGTTGCTTTCAAACCGTTCAGTGATTGGCTTCAAGGTTCCGTCTAAATCGATGGCTGTAAAGGGTGTATCTGAGATTCCTAACTATTACCCCTCAATAATCACCGATGAGCAATTCTACGCTGTACAGCAGCTTAAACAGGGTTCAGGGCGCAAACCCTCATCTGACCTACCTCTGCTAACGAATCTCTTCAAAGGCGTTCTCAGGTGCTCTGAATGTGGCTTTATTGTCGTTGTTGCGGGTGTCTCTGCTAAGAGGTCTGGTATATACAAATGCTCGATGAAGAGTGAAGGGCGCTGTAATAGTGTTGGGTTCAGCAGATTGCAGACTGATAAAGCCCTTGTTCAGGGGCTGCTTTACAACACTAACCGTCTTTCACTCAATCGTGATTCTGGCTCTGCTATTGGTACTCTTCAAAGTGAATTAGAACAGCTTCACAAACAGCGTGAGAGGCTTATTAAGCTGGCTATGCTGGCAGATGATACCGAATCTATGGCTAAGGATTTGAAAGCCCTGAATAGCCAGATTAAGGACGTTGAAAAGGCTGTCTCAGAGGTTCACCAACGAGAGCAATCAAGCCAGCTTGAGACAATCAGCCACCTTGATTTGACTGTGAAGAAAGACAGGATAGAGGCTCAAATCATCATCAAGTGAATCGCCACGGGTTTAACAGACACCTCAGAGTCATTTAAGATGGCTTAAAGAG